>CALXGC010000001.1 GCA_944387755.1 uncultured Oscillospiraceae bacterium
GCCGCCCAGCCAATTATTTTCAGGGAGGAATGAAAGGCATGAAGACAAAGCGCAGCGGACTGACCCAGCTCTGGAAGCGCAACGCGGTAGTGGCGGCCATCGCCCTGTTTGTGTGCGCGGCGGTGTACCTGAACTGGAGCTATGAGCAGGAGGCGGGCAAGACCCTGGGGGAGTCCACTCTGGTGGACAGCGGGGACCCCCTCCTGGACGGAACCTCTGGGGAGGCCCCGGAGACCCCGGCGGCCCCGGACGCCTCTCAGGAGGGCGAAACGGAGACGGCGCAGGCGGACCCGGCGGAGACCGGCGGCTATTTCGCCGCCGCCCGCCTCAACCGGCAGCAGTCCAGGGACAGCGCCATGGCCCTTCTGCAGGACGCCGCCGCCGGGGAGGACGCGGACCAGACCCTTCGGGACGAGGCCAACGAGAGTATTCAGACCATGGCCAGCTACACCGTCACTGAGGCCCAGATTGAAAACCTGGTCGTCGCCAAGGGATACGCCGACTGCGTGGCCTTCATCGGGGAAAACGCCCTGAGCCTGGCGGTGGCCGCCCCGGAGGGAGGGCTCACCGAGGCGGACACGGCGAAAATTGTGGACGTGGTCAACCAGACCGCCGGCTTCACCGCCGACCAGATCAAAATTATCGCCGTGGAGCCGGACATGTGATTTCCCGGTTTTCAGTTGTCAAAACCGCTCCGGCGTGGTACAATAAGACCGAAAAATTCCGTGGGGCGCGGTCCCGCGTTCTGCCCCCCCTCCGCCGGGGGCGCGCCCTGTAGGGCATGAAAAAGGAGCGTGACCATCCGTGAGTGAGAACAAGGACTATGTCTCCCGCTCTGACGAGCTGGGCAACATCCATATTTCCGAGGAGGTGCTGGCCGCCATCGCCGCCGCCGCCGCCCTGGAGGTGGACGGCGTCAGCGGCCTGGCCGCCAACCTGGGCAGCGACATCGCCGAGCTGCTGGGCAAAAAGACCCTGGCCAAGGGCGTCCACATCCAGATGGAGGACGAGAAGGTGACGGTGGAGCTGTCCGTGCTGATGGCCTATGGCCACACCATCCCAGAGGTGGGCCGGGCCGTCCAGGACGGGGTGAAAAACGCCGTGGAGTCCATGACCGGCCTGGAGATCGCCGCGGTCAACGTCAACGTGGGCGGCGTCACCTTCCCCGCCCCCGCCAAGCAGGCGCAATAACCTTCCCCCAAACAGGGGCGGCCTATGCCGCCCCTGTTTTTTTGCGCCCCTTGACAGTTTTGTTCTACAGGTGTAGTATGATTATAATACTACATCTGTAGGAGGAATACGCCATGTCCAGACTCACCGACAGCGAATGGAAGGTCTTATCCGCCCTGTGGGACGGCGGCCCCCAGACCCTGGGCCAGGCGCTGGAGCGCCTGGAGGGGGACACCGGCTGGAGCCGCACCACCGTCCACACCTATCTGACCCGGATGATGGGAAAAAACCTGGTGACGGCGGACGGACACAGCCCCAGGCGCTATGCCGCCGCCGTCACACGGGAGGAGTGCGCCGCCCAGGAGGAGCAGAGCCTCATAGACCGGGCCTATGGGGGCTCGGCGGGAAAGCTGGCCGCCGCCTTTCTCCGCTCCGCCTCCCTCACCAGGGAGGAGCGGGACCAGCTCCGAAGGCTGCTGGACGAGATGGAGGTATAGCATGGAAAATATCTGGATGTTCCTCCAGCAGACGGCGGCGGCCTCTCTGACGGCCCTGTTTCTGCTGGTCCTCCAGCGCGTCTTTCTGGACAAGCTCTCCCCCCGGTGGCAGTACGGGGTGTGGCTGGTGCTGCTGCTGCGGCTGCTGATTCCCGTGGGTGCGGGGAGAACGACCGTGCTGGACGTGTCCGGCCCCCTGGAGCTGCTGCGGACCCAGGCAGAACTGGGATTAAACTCCGCCTACAGCTCCCCCTTCGCCGCCGCCCTGCCCGCCGTCCCCGTCCCCCTCCCGCCGGAGGGGGACCCCGCCTCCTGGACAGACGCGCTGTTTGTGCTCTACTGGGCCGGAGTGATTTTCTCCGCCCTGTGGTTCCTGTTCTGCGCCGGGCGGCTGAGCCGCCGGGCGAAGGGCGGCGTCCCCGTGGAGGGGGCGCGCCGGGCCCAAATCCAGGCCCTGGCGGCGGAATACCGGCTCCCCCTCCCCGCCCGCATTGTGGAGTGCCGCTGGAGCGCCACGCCTTTTGTGCTGGGCGTGTTCCGCCCCGTCCTGGTGCTGCCCATGGGCTGGGCGGTGGACGGAAAGGTGATTCTGCACGAGCTGCTCCACCTGAAATACCGGGATATATGGGCCGGGTGGCTCACCACGCTCTTCCGGTGCCTCCACTGGTGCAACCCCTTTTTGTGGTTTGTCTTCGATAAAATCGGCAGCGACCGGGAATCCCTGTGCGACCAGCGGGCGCTGGAGCGCCTCAGCGGGGAGGACCGCCGGGACTATGGCCGGGCACTTCTGGCTATGGCGGACAACAGGCGGGTGCGCACTCCCGGTGCCACCACCATGGCCAACGGGGCCAAGGCGGTAAAGGCCCGCATTGAGGCCATCGCCCGGTTCCGGCGCTTCCCCCAGGGGATGGGCCTGGTGTCCGGATGTATTGTCGCCGCCCTGTCCCTCTCCCTGGCGGCGGGGGTCCCGGCGGCGGCTCTGTCGGAGGGCCGGCCGGTGGAACTGCCCCACGGGGCGGACACCGCCCAGGCGCTGTCCGCCGCCGCCCAGAACCGGGCCTCCACTGTGGCGGGAGCCCTGGACGCCTATGGAAAATCGGTTTACCTGCGGTACAACCGCCCGCCGGAGTCCCTGCTGTGTACCGCCATGGTGACGGCTCCGGCGGACATGCCCGCCGTCCTGGCCGGCTGGGAGGCTTTTGTGGACAGCATGGACATGGAGGAGGCCCTGTACTGGTACAGCGCCGGGCCCACCTTCCGGGGCCTCTCCCCCGACGGCGCGGGGGGCTACCTGTGTCAGGTGTTCTGGTTCCGGGACAAGGAGATCCCGCCGTCGGAGGTCCCGGAGGCCCTGTCCCTGTATCCGGTGGAGTACCTGTGCCACACCGTCCGGGTCCGGCCCGACGGGAGGTTCTGGACGGTGGAAAAGCTGGCGGAGACCGCGGGGGATTTTGACGTGGGCACAGGGGGAACCCTGTTCTACTGGTACGAAAATCTGCTCTATGGCCCTGTCACCTGGTCCGGGGAGGCCAACGGGGTGTCGGTGGAAATTTCTCCCGGAACCACCCTGCTCACCGGCAACGAAATGCTGGGGGAGAACACCCTCACCGCCTACCGGAACGGCCGGGTGGGGACGACGACCGTCTCCCGGTTTTTCGGATTCTCAGAGGAGGAGCCGGCCGGCCCCGCCGCCCCCATCCCCAGCGCCGGATTCCGAAATTATGACGCGGCAATGCGCCTGGAGGTGCAAAACGGCGGCACGTCCGCTCCCATCGCGCTCCGGGCCATCCCGGTGTGGGACAATCCGGAGATTGCGCCCTCCAGGGGCCTCGGAAACCTGCCGGAGGAGCTGGACCGGAAGGGCCGCTGGCAAAGCTGCGGGGCCTTCTATTACCTGGACACCCTCCCGGCTCTCAGTCCGGGGGAGATTCTGACGGACGCCCTGTCCGGCGGCGGCGGGTCCGTGGACCTGGGGGAGCCCGTGGAGTGCTTCGTGGGGCCGGACGGCTTCTCTGTCACCGCCCGGATTGGGGACGGCGAGCCCTTTGAAATCCCCATGACGGCCCGGTACACCACCCCCGACGGCGGGACGTTTTCCCTGGACGGAGAGGAGGACAAGCCATGAACGAACAGACCGTGAACCGGCGGGCCGGAGTACAAAAGCTGTTTTGGGGGTATCTCCTCCTGCTGGCCGACCTGAACTTCAATTTCTTCGGGCTCAATCTGCCCCTGCTGCCCGACAGCGTGGGGTGGCTGCTGGTGTGGCTGGGGGCAAAGGAGCTCGCCCCCCTGCGGCCCTCCCTGAAGCTGCTGGCCCCCTTCTGCGCCTTTTTGGGCGTCCTCGGCCTGACCCAGTTCCTCCCCTTTCTGGAGGCGCTTCTCCCCGGCTGGCTGACGCCTCTGACCCTGGCCGTCTCCCTGTACACCCATTTTCAGCTCTTCACCGACCTGGCCGCCCTGGCGGAGGAGGATTTTGCCCGTCCAGAATTTGCGCCCAGGCTGCGCTCCGCCCGGAACGTGCTGGTGGTGACGCGGACGGCGCTCACCTGCGCCGGCCTGGTGCTGAATCTGCCCTGGCTGGCCGTGATTCTGGCCCTGGCCAGCCTGTGCGCCGGCGTGTACGCCCTGGTCCAGCTGTGGGGACTGTTCCGCTGTGTAGGGCGCGGCGGCCCGGCCAGCCCGCCCGTGTAGGGGCGCACATTGTGCGCCCGCTTCCCCCAAAGCCTTCCCCCCCACCGGGGGGAAGGTGGCCCGAAGGGCCGGATGAGGGGGCGGACGTATTCGTGGGGCGCGACGACCCCGGCGCGCCCAAAAGCCTCCCCCTTCGGGGGAGGTGCCGAGCAAAGCGAGGCGGAATGGGTAAAACCGGCGGCCTGCCGCGCCCGTCCGTGTAGGGGCGCACATTGTACGCCCGCCGTGACACAATCCCCCGCCGCCTTCGGCGGCACCCCCTTTCAAAAGGGGGCGGACGGCGGTTGGTTAGCGGGCGGCCGCAAGGGCCGCCCCTACGCAAACAACGGACGTATGCGCGGGGTGCGACAACCCCGGCACCCGTCCGTGTAGGGGCGCACATTGTGCGCCCGCCGTGACACAATCCCCCGCCGCCTTCGGCGGCACCCCCTTTCAAAAGGGGGCAGACGGCGGTTGGTTGGCGGGCG
>CALXGC010000002.1 GCA_944387755.1 uncultured Oscillospiraceae bacterium
TCCCGCTGGGCCAGCTTCAGGGAGAGGGCGGCGGTGCGGGTCTGCCCCTGGGAGCCGTAGGTCTTGGCGGACCGGCCGTCCAGCTCCACCGCCAGGTCGTCCTTGTGGGGGCCGGTGAGGCACTGCCGGGCGTCTAGCTCCGCCTGCCGGTGGGCGGTCTGGTGGCGGAGGACGTCCTCCAGGATGGCGCGGACCGGGGCCAGCGGGTCCTGAACCGTGGACACCGTCTCATACCGGAGGCCCAGCTGTTCTCTGCCCCCTGAAAAGTCTCCGTGGATGGTGGGGGCCTCCTGGGCCAGGCGCTTGACAAAGTGGGCCCGGTAGTGAATCACCGCCGCGCCGGTCTGGGCCATGCGGAGGCTGAAGTCGTCCAGGGTCTCCAGCAGGGAGGGGTTCTCCGGCCAGTCCCGGAGAATGCGGGTCTTGTGGTCGTAGAGGCGGTTGTACTCGGCCAGAGCCTGGGCGTATCTGGGCCGGAGCTGGCAGATGGCGCTGTCCAGAAACCGCCGCCGGGCGGCGGCTCCCTCCCGGATGAGGTACAGGTCCTCCGGGCAGAAGAGCACAGTCTGAAAAATTCCCGCAAGGGCTCCGGCGCTCTTCAGCTTCACCCCGTTGGAGAAGAGCTGCCGCCCCCGGCCCCGGTGGAGCCGGGCCTCCAGCACAAACGTCCGGCTCCGGCTCTCCACCGTCCCCTGAATCAGGGCGCTGTCCGCCCCCAGCCGGATCATCTCCCGGTCATACCGGGCCCGGTGGGACCGGGCGGAGGACAGATACCCCGCCGCCTCCAGCAGGTTGGTCTTTCCCTGGGCGTTTTCGCCGTAAATTAAGTTGACTCTGGGATGGAAGTCCGCATGAAATCCGGCGTAGTTGCGGAAGGACTCCAGGACCAGGGAATTTAAAATCATTGGACCACAAGCTCCGTCTCGCCGTCAATCACCGCCCGGTCGCCGGGCCGGAGCTTCTTGCCCCGCATGGTGCACGTCTCTCCGTTGACCGACACCCGGCCCTCCTGAATAATCAGTTTGGCGTCTCCGCCGGTCTCTACCGCTCCGGCGAACTTCAGCAGGTCCTGGAGCTTGATAAACTCTGTATGAATTTGAATGGTTTCCGTCTGCATAGTATCATATCCTTATTTTTTCGTAAAAGCCTTCCCCCCACAGGGGGGCGGGCGGCCGCAGGGGCCGCCCCTACGGCAACGGCCGTTGTCTCCGCCAAAGCCTCCCCCTCCGGGGGAGGTGCCGAGCGAAGCGAGGCGGAGGGGGTTTAACCGGCAAACGTGTCCGTGGGGCGCGACGGCCCGGCGCGCCGCCAAAGCCTTCCATTGGTGGAAGGTTGGGCCGCCCCTCCCTTGTCACGCCTCTACGCACGCCTGCAGGAGGGCGTACAGGTCCGGGAAGACCTTTTTCAGGGCCACGGGCCGTTCTGTTTTCCGGTCGTAAAAGAAGTGGGAGGAGGTCCCGGTGGTGTGGAGCTCTCCCGTCTCCGGGTCTGTCATGCGGTAGGACAGCACCAGCCGGGCGGGGGAGAGTTTTTCCACCTTCATCTCGATGGCCAGGGTCTGGCCGAATTTTGTGGTCTTTTTGTAGGAGCAGGAGACGTCCGTCAGGGCGAAATCAATGCCGGCCTGGTCGGCCCGGACGTAGCTCCAGCCGATCTGTTCCAGGAAGTCGGTTCTGGCCTCCTCCATCCAGAGGATGTAGTTGCCGTGGTAGACCACGCCCATGCCGTCCGTCTCATAGAACTGGGCCTTGCGGAGATAGGGCTTCCAGGTCATCTCATTCCCCCGCTTTCAGGCGCACGGGCAGCACCATGTAGAGGAAGTTTTCCTCCCCTTCCGTGGGCAGCACCAGGCAGGGGGCCGTGCCGGAGGAGAGCTCCAGCTTCAGCTTTTCGGCTGGGGCGGCGCTGAGGGTCTCCATGAGGTAGCGGTTGTTGAAGCCGATCTCCAGGTTTTTCCCGTCCCCGGTGATGGGGCACTGGTCGGAGGCGTCGCCAATGCTGGTTCTGGTGGAGATGGACACCACGCCGTCGCCGAACAGGCAGCGCAGGGGGCTCTTCAGCTTCTCGCTGATGATGAGGGACACCCGCTCGATGGAGGCCCGCAGGGTCCGGGAGTCGCATGTGAGCTGGATGGGGTTATTGCGCGGGATGGTCTTGCGGTAGGCCAAAAACTCGCCCTCCAGGCGGCGGCAGACCAGGATGGTCCCGTCCACCTGGAACAGGATGTGCCGGGCGCCCTGGCTGATGGAGACGCTGCCCTCGCCGGCGCAGATTTTTTCCACCTCTTTCAGGGCGGCGCCGGGGACCACGAAGGAGAAGGCGGCGTCGCCCTCCACAGATTCCAGGGGTTCCCGCCGCAGGGCCAGCCGGTATCCGTCCACAGACACCACGGTGAGGGCGCCGTTTTCCACTTCAAACAGGGAGCCGGTGTGGATAGGCCGGCTCTCGTTGTCGCTGACGGCGAACAGGGTCTGTGCAATCATGGCCCGCAGGGCGCTCTGGGGCAGGGAGATGGCGTTCTGCTGGTCCACTGCCGGCAGCTCCGGGAACTCCTCCGGGTCGGTGGCGGGGATATTGAACCGGCTCAGGCCGCACTGGAGGTTGACCATGGAGCGGTCGGAGGAGAAGTACACAATGTCGTCGGGCATTTTGCGGACAATATCCCCAAACAGCCGGGCGGAGAGAACCAGGGAGCCGCCCTCCTGAATCTCTGCGGGGACGGATGTGCGGATTCCGGTCTTCAGGTCATAGCCGGTGAGCTGAAGGCGGTCGCCGGCTTCAATGAGAATGCCCTCCATGGCGGGGATGGAGCTCTTGGCTGCCACCGCTCTGGACGCCACGGAGATTGCGTTGGTCAAGAGGGCTTTTTCGCAGGAAAATTTCATGTTGACGCTGCCTCCTTATTGAGCGCTTCTCTCTGCGTTCCGCGGAAAAGAGAGGAGAGGATCATAATATTTTTAGTAACAGGAGCGGTAGGGGGAAAAAATGTGGAAAGACGCCGCAAATGCAGGCGGCTCTAAGAAAAAACAGTCCACAGGGGGTGTGGGAAGTTTTTCAACAATTTCCACCAGTTTTTGAACACCTTGAGTTTTCCACACTTTGCAACGCGTTTTCCACAATTAACGGTGGAAAGTTCCGGCGGATTTATTCATAGCGGATGTTGATGTTGGCGGTGATGTCCTTGATGATCTCGGCCTTCTCCGGGTCGTTTTTCACCAGGTCCTCAATGCGCTCGATGGAGTGGAGGACGGTGGTGTGGTCCCGGTTGTCGAATTCTTTTCCGATCTCC
Source organism: uncultured Oscillospiraceae bacterium (assembly GCA_944387755.1). The sequence goes on from CALXGC010000002.1 coordinate 3,290, forward strand.
TTCAGGGACAGGTTGGTCATGCGCCGGATTTGATACATGGCGATCTGGCGGGCCAGGGAGATGTCCTTGGCCCGGCCCTGTCCCCGGAGGGTGGCCGGTTCGATGTTGTAGTATTTGCACACCTCGTCGATGATGACGTCGGCGGTGGGGACGATGTCGGATTTCTCTTTGAACATGTCCTTGACGGCCCGGACGACGGTGTCCTTGTCCACAGAGTCCCCCATAAGCTGCTGGTAGGCCATAATCTTGTTCACCGTGCCCTCAATTTGGCGCACGTTGGCGGTGATGTTCTCCGCGATGAGCTGGAGGAGGAAGTCGGGCAGCTCCACCCCCATGCGCACGGCCTTGTTTTTGATGATGGCCATGCGGGTCTCATAGTCCGGGGGCTGGATGTCGGCCAGCAGGCCCCACTCGAAGCGGGTCTTCAGCCGGTCCTCCAGGCGGAGCATCTCCTTGGGTGGCCGGTCGGAGGTGAAGACAATCTGTTTCTTCTGCTCATAGAGGGTGTTGAAGGTGTGGAACATCTCCTCCTGGGTGGAGTCCCGGCCGGCGATGAACTGCACGTCGTCCATCAGGAACACGTCGGCGCCCCGGTATTTTTCCCGGAACTCCACGTTGCGGCCCTCCCGGATGGCCTGAATCAGCTCGTTGGTGAAGGTGTCCCCCTTGATATAGACCACTTTGTACTCCGGGTGGTTCCGGTGGATGGTGTGGGCGATGGCGTACAGCAGGTGGGTCTTGCCCAGGCCGGACTCCCCGTAGATAAACAGGGGGTTATAGATTTTGCCCGGATTGTCCGCTACGGCGTGAGCGGCGGCGTGGGCGAACTTGTTGGAGGAGCCCACCACGAAGCGCTCGAAGGTGTACTCCTCTGTGCCGGGGAGAAAGTCGTTCTCCTCCGGCTGCTGCTGGTACTTCTCCAGCTCCCCCTCGGTGAGGACGGCCACGTCCATGTCGCAGGAGAACAGCTCCCGCAGAGCGGCCTGAATCTTGCCGGCATAGCGGGAGGCGATGATGTCCCGCTTGAAGCGGGTGGGTGAGTAGAGGACAAAGCGGTCGTCCTCCAGGGCGACGGCGGTGGCGTCGTCAAACCAGGTGTGGATGGTGGTGGAGGTCATGTCGGACTGCATCAGCTCGATGACCTTTGCCCATACGTCGGCGGCAGGGTTCATGGAAGGAAAACCTCCTTGCAGGAATTTATGCCCGGCGCCCCAAAAAATGGCGCACAAAAGAAAGGCCCCCGCGGACCTATCTGGACGGAGGACCTCCGCCGGTGCGGACGTCCCCCTCCCCGTGCCGGAGGGCGGCATACCTGTGGATAAAACTTCAATTTGTATTATAACAAAAAATGCCCGTCTCCGCAAGAAATTTCCCCAGGTTTTCTTTTATAAATGTATGACCGTATCCGCAATATTTCCATTTGGAGCGCGCCGGGCCGTCGCGCCCCACGGACACGTTTGCCGGTTAACCCCCCTCCGCCTCGCTTCGCCCGGCACCTCCCCCGGAGGGGGAGGCTTTGGAGCACCCGACGTCCGTTGCCGTAGGGGCGGCCCTTGCGGCTGCCCGCCCCCCTGTGGGGGGAGGCTTTGGCGGCGCGCCGGGTCGTCGCGCCCCACGGATACATTTGCCCCCTCATCCGGCGCTTTGCGCCACCTTCCCCCTGCGGGGGAAGGCTTTGGCGGCGCGCAATGTGCGCCCCTACGGCCCCTCTGCAAGGGGGGGAGGCATTGGGACGCGGGCAAAAAGAATGGAAAAAATAAAAAAAGGAGTTGACAGGGGGAAAAGGCAGGGACTATAATATCTGTCGTCATTGCTGGGAGAGGGTTTTTCTACCCTTTTCCGAAGCCGGAATTTTCTTCCGGCGAGTTTTGCGAACCGCAGCCGGAGACGGCTGTTGTTGGGCCGGTCCGCCGGCTTGAAATTGAATGAGGAGGTGTCCCCCATGCTTCGTACCTATCAGCCCAAGAAGCGCCAGCGTTCCAAGGAGCACGGCTTCCGCAAGCGTATGGCCACCCGCAACGGCCGCAAGGTGCTTTCCCGCCGCCGCGCCAAGGGCCGCATCCGTCTGACTCACTAAAAGGGTGAGGACAGGACGGGTCCCGTCCCCGTGCGCCGGCTTCGGTCCGGGGACCGGACATGCGGAAAACGGACACAACCGAACACAGGCATAATCAGGGGCGTGGGAGCTTTCCCCCGCCCCTGCCGTGCATATGGACCGGCTGGTCCCCATTCCGCGCAGAAAACAGACGCCGGAGGAAAACGCTTGTGAAACACACTGTGGCATTAAAACAAAACCACGAGTTCCGGCGGCTGTACAGCAAGGGCAAGAGCGCTGTGTCCCCCTACTTCGCCGTCTACTGCCGGAAGACCAACCGCCCGGTGAGCCGCCTGGGCATCACCACAGGGGTGAAGCTGGGCAACGCGGTGAAGCGCAACCGGGCCCGCCGCCGCATCCGGGAGCTCTACCGCACCAACGAGAGCCGGTTTCTCCCCGGCTATGACGTGGTGGTGGTGGCCCGCGTCCGGGTGATTTACGGCCGGTACGCCGACTTGGAGCGCAGCTTTCTTCAGCTCATGCGCAAGCTGGGCGTGTGTCCCCCCAGGGAGGCGCGCCCATGAAGGCCCTTCTTCTTTGGATGATCCGGTTTTATCAGAAAAATATTTCTCCCATGCGTCCCCCCTGCTGCCGCTTCATCCCCACCTGCTCGGCCTATGCCCTGGAGGCGGTGGAGAAATACGGCCCCTGGAAGGGGGGGTGGCTGGCCCTGCGCCGCATTCTGCGCTGCCAGCCCTTCCACCGGCAGAAGTCCATCGAGTACGACCCCGTGCCATAGAGAAGAGCCGGACCTATTTTACAACGTGGAGGTACCATTGTGGGTATTATTCTGACGCCCTTTGCCTGGCTTTTGATGGTCTTTTACGACTTCTTCCAAAGCTACGGCATCGCCCTGATTCTATTTGCCCTGGTCATCAAGCTGGTCCTCTTCCCCTTCAACCTGAAGGCCAAAAAGAGCATGATTCAGATGAACCTGCTCTCCGGAAGAATGCAGCAGCTTCAGAAGCAGTACGGCAAGGACCGGGAGCGCTATAACATGGAGATCCAGAAGCTCTATGAGCGGGAGAAGGTCAACCCCATGGGGGGCTGTCTCTGGTCCCTGATCCCTGTGATCTTCCTGATGGTGCTCTATGTCCTCATCCGCGAGCCCATGACCTACTTCATGCACCTGTCCCTGGAGCAGATTCAGACCGTCGCCCAGGAGCTGGACTGGCAGACCGTGGCCGTGGCCAACGGCTGGGTGTCCCAGAGCGCCATGGAGAAGCTGGCCCAGCAGGTGGCCAGCGGAGAGATTACCTCTGTCTTTGAAAACGGAACCTATAACCAGATGTACCTGGCCTCCCTGATTACGCCGGAGAATCTGGCCAGCATTCAGGCCCTGCTGGGCGAGGCCGGGGGAGACGTGTTCGCCATGAACTTCTCCTTCCTGGGCCTCAATCTGGCCAATATCCCCCGCTGGGACTTCTGGAACGCCGAAAACGGCCTGAGCTGGGGCTCCATCGGCCTGTTCCTGCTGCCCCTGGTGTCGGTGGCCGTGTCCTTCCTGTCCATGCTGGTGAGCATGAAGACCAACCAGATGAACCGGGGCGGCCAGGAGAACGACCAGGTGGCCCGCACCAACCGGACCATGATGATCACCATGCCCCTGATCTCCCTGTGGATCGGCTTTACCGTCCCCGCCAGCCTGTCCATCTACTGGGTGTCTCAGTATGTGTTCACCATCTTCCAGGAGCTGGTCTGCGGCCGGCTGCTGAAGAAGGACTATGAGGCCGCCCGCGCCGCCGCCGCCGAGCGGGAGCGCCAGGAGAAGGAAGAGGAGAAGAAGCGCCGGGAGGAGGCCCGCCTGGAGCGCCAGCGCCGCATGGAGGAAGAGAAGAAGAACCGCGGCAAGCATAAGAGCGCCAAGAAGGGCGAGCCCGCCCTCCCCGGCATCAACAAGGACGACAGCCGGGTGGGCATTCGCGCCTATGCCCGCGGCCGCGCCTATGACCCCGACCGGTTCGGCGGCGTGCAGCCCTACCGGGACTTCAGCGACCTGCTCCGCCAGGAGGCGGAGGCCCAGGCCGCCCGCGCCAATCAGAAGCGGAACAAAAAGGAAACCTCCGCCATGACCCCCGCCCCCCAGGACCAGGAGCCCCAGGAGCCCGTCCGGCAGGAGCCGGTCCAGCCGGTCCAGGAGGAGCAGGCCCTTCAGCCCGCCCCCCAGCAGTCCCCCAAGACCCCGGCGGAGACCGAGGAGATCGAGGTGGAAGTGGAGCAGGTGGAAGAGGAGCTCCCGGAGACCGAGGAAGACAAAAAGGAAGGTGTCTGACATGGTGAAGTGGATTGAGACCACTGGACGTTCCGAGGAGGACGCCATTGCCGCCGCCCTGTTCCAGCTGGGACTGGACCGGGACGACGTGTCTGTGGAAGTGATCGAGCGGGCCAAGTCCGGCTTTCTGGGCTTCGGCGGCAACCCCGCCAAGGTCCGCGTGAGCTATGAGGTCCCCGGCGAAGACGGGGCGGAGGAGGCGGAGAAGACGCCGGCAGAGCCCGCCCCCGCCCCTCAGCCCGCCCCGGAGGAGACCCAGGCCGCTCCGGAGCCCCCCCGTCCGGAGGAGAAGAATGTCCTCCAGCCGGGAGACGAGGTGCTCATCGGCCAGGAGGACGCCGGAGCGGAAAAGCCCCTCTCCCCCGCCCCGGAGGACGACCCAAGAGCGGTCCGGATTCGGGAGTTCCTCACCGGCCTGATGGAGCACCTCCATGTCCAGGCCGTGCCGGAGATCTACATGGGAGAGAACGGCTATAAAGTCATTCTCCAGGGCAGAGGCCTGGGGGCCATCATCGGCCGCCGGGGCGAGACGCTGGACGCCATCCAGCAGCTCACCAACTACGCCGTGAACCACGGCCAGTCCAAGCGGGTGCGTATCCACATCGACGCCGAGGGCTACCGCGCCAAGCGGGAGGAGTCCCTCCAGCGCCTGGCGGTGAAGGTGGCCGGCAAGGTGGTCCGCTACCGGAAAAATATGACCCTGGAGCCCATGAACGCCTACGAGCGCCATGTGATCCACGCGGCCCTTCAGGATTATCCCAACGTCACCACCTACTCCATCGGCGTGGAGCCCGGACGCCGGACCGTGGTGGCCTATTCCCCCGGACAGAAGTAAACAGCCCGATACCGCGGCGGAGCGCTCTTCCGCCGCGGTTTTTTGCTTATTTTTGAGCGGGCAGAAAAAAGCCTTCCCCCCACAGGGGGGAAGGTGGCGCGAAGCGCCGGATGAGGGGGCGGACGTATCTGTGGGGCGCGGCGGCCCGGCGCGTCCGCCGAAACGCAATCCCCCGCCGCCTTCGGCGGCACCCCCTTTCAAAAGGGGGCGGGCGGCCGCAAGGGCCGCCCCTACGGCAACAACGGACGTTACTGCTCTAAAGCCTCCCCCTCCGGGGGAGGTGCCGGGCGAAGCGAGGCGGAGGGGGTTTAACCGGCAAACGTGTCCGTGGGACGCGGCGGCCCGGCGCGCCCGCCGAAACGCAATCCCCCGCCGCCTTCGGCGGCACCCCCTTTCAAAAGGGGGCGGGCGGCCGCAAGGGCCGCCCCTACGGCAACGGACGTCGGGTGCTCCAAAGCCTCCCCCTCCGGGGGAGGTGCCGAGCGAAGCGAGGCGGAGGGGGTTAAACCGGCGGCCCGGCGCGCCCGCCGGAAGGAGCCAAACCAGAAGATTGTTGCACAAAATACAGTGGAGATGTGGAAACCAGGAGGGAGAACGGTGAAGAAAACGCCATTATATGACAGATTAAAGGAATATTCGGCCCAAAACCCGGCGCGTTTCCACATGCCCGGCCACAAGGGTGGAGAACTGCCCATCCCGGAGCTGACGGCGGCGGCGGGGCTGGATGTGACGGAGATACCGGGGACGGGGAATCTGTACTGTGCGGGCGCGCCCTTTGACGGGGCCCAGAGGCTCTGGGCGGAGGCCTTTGGGTTTGAGTTCTGCCAGTTTCTCACCGGCGGGTCCACTCTGGGGCTGCACACGGGGCTGGCGCTGCTGTGCAGGCCGGGGGACAGGGTTTTGGTGGACCGGAGCTGTCACCGGGCGGTTTTTCATGCGATGGCCCTGCTGGACCTGGAGCCGGTGTATCTGGAGCGGCCCTGGCTGGAGGGGGAGAATCTGATTGGCCCCATTGTCCCGGAGCTTGTGGACAGGGCGCTGGAGCGCTGCCCGGAGATCAAGACGGTCTGTATTACTTCGCCCACATATGCCGGAATTTTGTCGGACGTGGCGGAAATTTCCCACATTGTCCATGGCCGCGGTGGAAAACTGCTGGTGGACGGGGCCCACGGGGCCCATCTGCCCTTTCTGGGACTGCGGCCCTTTGCGGGGGCGGACGCCGTGACGGCCAGCGCCCACAAGACCCTTCCGGCCCTGGGGCAGGGGGCTTTGCTGTTTACCAACGGCCTGGACCCGGACCAGGTGCGGCGGACGGCCAGTATCTTCGGCACGTCCAGCCCGTCCTATCTGATACTGGCCAGCATGGACGCCGCCCGCCCCTGGCTGGAGGGGGAGGGGGGCGCGGCATACCGCCGGACGGCCCGCCGGGTGGCGGCGCTGCGGCGGAAGTACCCCGCCCTGGACGGCCTGCCCCTGGACCCCGCCCGGCTGACCTTGAAGGCGCTGGACGGCCCGGCCCTGGCCCGCGCCCTGGAGGACCGGGGGATCTTTCCGGAGATGGAGGATGGGGGGCATGTGGTGTTCATCTGCACCCCCTGGGATCTGCGGGAGAATTTTGACCGCCTGGAGGGGGCGCTGGAGGAGCTGGAAGACCAGCTGGGGGACTGTCCCCCCATCCCCGCCCCTCCGCTGCCGGAGCGGGCCTGCTCCCTCCGGGCCGCCCTGCTGGGGGAGAGCCGGAAGAAGGCGCTGGCGGACTGCCTGGGGGAGATTGCGGCGCAGGCCGTGGCCCCCTATCCCCCCGGCGTGCCGGTGATTGCGCCGGGGGAGCGGATTGGGAAAAAAGAACTGGCCTATTTGCGGGAAATAGGATATAATACAGGGTCAGAGGTACGCATTGCGGCGGAGCCGCCCGCGGATAAGTGAGGAGCGCTATGGAACTGTCTGCCCTGGCGGGAAACCGCCGTCTGAAGGAACAGCTGGCCGGCCAGGAGGAGGGGCGGGGGCTGTCCCACGCCTATATTCTCTCCGGCCCCGCCGGCTCCGGGAAGCACACCCTGGCCCGGCTGCTGTGCGCCGCCATGCTGTGCGCCGCCCCCGCCGGCCGGCGGCCCTGCGGCCGCTGCGGACCCTGCCGGAAGGTTTTCGGGGGCATACACCCCGACGCGGCCCTGATCTCCGGGCCCAAGGAGGGGAAGCCCATCACCGTGGACCAGGTGCGGGAGCTGCGCGCCGGGGCCTACATCCGCCCCAACGAGGGGGAGCGGAAGATCTATGTGCTGGAGCGGGCCGGCCAGATGAACGCCAGCGCCCAGAACGCCCTGCTGAAGCTGCTGGAGGAGGGGCCCCCCTACGCGGCCTTTCTGCTGCTGGCAGAGAACACAGGCGGCCTGCTTCAGACGGTGCGCTCCCGGTGCGTGGAGCTGCCCCTGCGGCCGGTGTCCCCGGCGGAGGCGGAGGCGTGGCTGCGGGCGCGCTGCCCGGACCGCCCGCCGGAGGAGCTGCGCCGCGCCGCGCGGGAGTCCCAGGGGATTCTGGGCCGGGCGCTGGAGCTGCTGGAGGACGGCCAGGCCGCCCAGGCCCGGCGGAGCCGGGCGGAGGACCTGGTCCGGGCCCTGGAGGGGACCGACGAGCTGGCCCTCTTCACCGCCAGCCGGGTTTTGGAGCAGGCGGACCGGGAGGAGCTGCTGCGGCTGCTGGACCAGACGTATTTCCAGCTTGGGGAGCGCCTTGCCGCCGCGCCGGACACAGCCCGCCTGCTGCGGGGGGCGGAGCTGGTGAAGAAGCTGCGGGACGCCGCCGGATTCAATGTCAATCCCGGCCAGCTGGCCGGCTGGCTGTGCGCGGAGATGTTCCGGGAGACGTGACCCGGCAAGTCCTTCAAATCAGGAATATCAAGAATATAAAAAGGAGCCCATATGGTCGAGATTATCAGCGTCCGCTTTAAAGAGGGCGGAAAGCACTACTATTTCAACCCCAACGGGGAGCGGTTTCAGGCGGGCGAGGGGGTTATTGTAGAGACCTCCCGCGGGACGGAGTACGGGGAGTGCGTCCAGGAGAACACCCCCATTGACGAGATGGAGCTGACGGCCCCCCTGCGCCCGGTGCTCCGCCGGGCCACCCCGGAGGACCTGGAGATCCGCCGGAAAAATCAGGAGCGGGAGAAAAAGGCCTTTGAGATCTGCCAGGCGAAAATTCTGGAGCACGGCCTGGAGATGAAGCTGGTGGAGGCCGAGTGGAGCTTTGAGGGCAACAAGGTCATCTTCTTCTTCACCGCCGAGGGCCGGGTGGACTTCCGGGCCCTGGTGAAGGACCTGGCCGGGTCCATCCACGCCCGCATTGAGCTGCGGCAGATCGGCGTCCGGGACGAGGCGAAAATGCTGGGCGGCCTGGGTATCTGCGGCCGGCCCTTCTGCTGCGCCCAGTTCCTGGACGAGTTCCAGCCCGTCTCCATCAAAATGGCCAAGACTCAGAACCTGTCTTTAAACCCCACCAAGATCTCCGGCACCTGCGGGCGGCTGATGTGCTGCCTGAAGTATGAGCAGGAGGCCTATGAGGACCTGGTGAAGCGCTCCCCCAAGCAGGAGTCCTTTGTGGAGACGCCGGACGGGGCGGGGACCATCGCCTCGGTGAACCTGCTGCGCCAGACCGCCCAGGTGCGCCTGGACAGCGCCCCGGAGTCCCCCAAGACCTATCCCAACTGCGAGCTGCGGGTGATCCGCAGCGGCAAGGGCAAGCGCCCGGAGGGCTATGTGGAGCCCCCCGCCGAGGAGCTGGCCAAGCTCCGCCAGGCCCCGGAGCCCCAGGAGCCCCAGGAGCGGCGGGCCTCCTCCTCCCTGGCCGCCGCCGTGGAGGCGGTGCTCCACGGGGAGGCGCCCCAGTACGGCGGAGCCGGCGAGGAGGGGAAGCGCCGCCGCACCCGCCGCCGCAGCGGCCGCCCCCAGGGCGGAGAGGAGAAGGCCGCGCCCCAGAAGGAGCGCCGTCCCAAGGAGCGCCCCGCCGAGCGCCCCAAGGACAGCCGGGAGTCCCGGCCCGCCCCCAAGCCCCCCCAGGAGGGCGAGAAGCGCCGCCGCCCGCCCCGCCGCCGCTCCAACAACCCGAAGAGCCGGCCCCAGGGCGGTTCCGAGGCGTAAGCGCGCCCCAGAGGAGACAGAGAGGAGCGGGGTATGAGCGAATTTTTCAGCGCGCTGTCCGCGTCGTTTGTTCTGCTGATGATTATGGCGGTGGGCTATCTGCTGGGACATCTGGGCTGGGTGGGCCCGGCGGAGAAAAAATTTATCAGCCGCTTTATCGTCAATATCGCCGTGCCCTGCAACTGTATCACCGGCCTGCTGAACAATCTGGACCACGACAGCCTGGTCCAGGCGGGGGTGATGGTGCTCTCCAACGCCCTGGGCCTGGCGGCGATTATGCTGGTCTCCGCTCTGGCGGCGGCGGCGCTCCGCCTGCCCAAGGAGCGGTGGGGGGTGTTTGTGGTCATGGCCGGCCTGTCCAACACCCTGTTTATCGGCCTGCCCGTGTCCACCCAGCTGTTTGGGGACGTGTGCATTCCCTATGTGATGATGTACTACCTGCCCAACACCTTCCTGCTCCAGTCGGTGGGCTTTCTGCTGATTGAGCGCTCCGGCACCAAGGGGGGCGGGCCCAAATCCCCCAGGGCGTTTTTGAAAAGCATTTTCTGGAAGCCGCCCATTGTCACCGTGCTGGCCTGCATTGCCCTGCTGCTGCTGGACCTGCGCCTGCCCGGCCCGGTGATGACCTGGGCGGAGTACATCAGCGGCACCGTCTCCCCCCTGGCGCTGATCTACTGCGGCATTATCGTGTATGAGCTGGGTCTGAAAAATCTGCGCCTGATGCGGGGCCTGCCCTCTGTGGTGCTTCTGCGCCTGGGGGTCGCGCCGGTGATCTGCTGGTGCTTCTGCCAGCTCTTCCAGATCAGCGGCCTGGCTATGAGCGTCTTCATCGTGGAGAGCGCCCTCCCCGTGGTCAGCCAGGCCCCCGTTTTGGCCGGCGCCTTCGGCGCGGACGAGCGCTATGCCGCCACCGGCGCGGTGCTGACCACCCTATGCAGCTTTCTGAGCATTCCCATCCTTATGGTGGTGCTGGGATAACACAAAACAGGGACGGACAACCCGTCCCTGTTTTTTTGTTTGGCCTTCCCTGCAAGAGGGGTGTAGGGGCGCACACTGTGCGCCCGCCACCGGGACCAAACAACAAACGTTTACGTGGGGCGCGACGACCCGGCGCGCCCAAAAGCCTCCCCCTTCGGGGGAGGTGCCGAGCGAAGCGAGGCGGAAGGGGTTTAACCGGCGGGCGGGTCTTGGACCCGCCCCTACGGCAACGGACGTTGTACGCACCAAAGCCTCCCCCTTCGGGGGAGGTGCCGAGCGAAGCGAGGCGGAAGGGGTTTAACCGGCGGGCGGGTCTTGGACCCGCCCCTACGGCAACGGATGTTGTATGC
>CALXGC010000003.1 GCA_944387755.1 uncultured Oscillospiraceae bacterium
CGCCGGCGATGACCTTCACCCGGTGGTTGACCCGCTTGACGCAGTACTCCACCACGGCGATGTGCTCCCGGATGGTCATGGTGGCCGACTCGCCGGTGGTGCCGCACACGCAGATGGCGTCCACGCCGCCCTCGATCTGGGCGTCGATGAGGCGGCCGAAGGCGTCGTAATTGATGTTGCCGTTGGCGTCAAAGGGGGTGGCGATGGCCACGCAGTTGCCTGTGAAGACAGGAGTTCGCATAAAAACACCCTTTCTTAAAATCTTGGCAGGGGCGGACCTGCGGGTCCGCCTGCATGCAGGGGAGATTGTGGAGCTTAGGGGCGCGCGCCCCGGCAGATTCCAGTTATTTCGCCTGGATATACCCCTCGGCGCACAGCAGCTCAGCCAGCAGAACCGCGCCGCCGGCGGCGCCCCGGAGGGTGTTGTGGCTCAGGCCCACAAACTTATAGTCGTACTGGGTGTCGGGGCGCAGGCGGCCCATGGAGACGGCCATGCCGCCCTCCAGGTCCCGGTCCAGCTTGGACTGGGGACGGTCGGGCTCCTCGAAGTAGTGGATGAACTGCTTGGGGGCGGAGGGGAGCTCCAGCTCCTGGGCGCGGCCCTTGAAGCCGGCCCACTCGGCCTTGATCTGCTCCATGGAGGGCTTCTCTCCCTTAAAGGAGACAAATACCGCGGCGGTGTGTCCGTTGGACACGGGGACCCGCAGGCACTGGGCGGTGATGGCGGGGCCCTCGGCCTTGACAATCCGGCCGTCCTCGACGCGGCCCCAGATCTTCAGGGGCTCCTGCTCGCTCTTCTCCTCCTCGCCGCCGATGTAGGGGATCAGGTTATCCACCATCTCCGGCCAGGTCTCAAAGGTCTTGCCGGCGCCGGAGATCGCCTGATAGGTGCAGGCCAGCACCTTGTCGATGCCGTACTTCAGCAGAGGATGCAGGGCGGGGGCATAGGACTGGATGGAGCAGTTGGGCTTGACGGCGATAAAGCCCCGCTTGGTGCCCAGGCGCTTCTGCTGGGCGGGAATAACAGCCAGGTGCTCCGGGTTCATCTCCGGCACCACCATGGGCACGTCGTCGGTCCAGCGGTGGGCGGAGTTATTGGACACCACCGGGCACTCGGCCTTGGCATAGGCCTCCTCCAGGGCGCGGATCTCGTCCTTCTTCATATCCACGGCGCTGAACACAAAGTCCACCATGCCGGCAATCTTCTCAATGTCCTCCTCGGCGTTGAGCACCACCATATTTTTGGCCTCCTCCGGGATGGGGGTGGTCATAGCCCAGCGGCCCTTCACGGCCTCCTCATAGGTCTTGCCGGCGGAGCGGGGGCTGGCGGCGATAACGGTGAGGCGGAACCAGGGGTGGTTCTCCATCAGCGTGACGAAGCGCTGGCCCACCATGCCGGTTCCTCCAATGACGCCTACTTTGTACTGTTTCATTTCAAAACGACCTCCAATACTGGCTCAGGCCATTGTATGGCCCGGCCTTTTTCAATATGTGCGGGACCGGACGGGCGGCTGGATGAAAAAAAGAAATCAGCGGCTTTTCAAGCGGCTGATTTTGTACTATAATGTCAGCGGCCGCCGAATCCTTCCCAGGCCGGATGATTCTTGCCGGGATGTCCGCCGGCCAGGGCGGTTTAGGTGCAAAATTTGAATTTATCCTACCATGTTTGCCGGTGAGTGTCAAGAGAGCGAATCATGGGAAACGGAGAAATGGGGCAGAGGATGAGACGATTCTTTATGCAGTTTGCCGCGGCGTTTCTTGCGGGAGCGCTGCTTCTCACGCCTGCCGGGGCGGCGGGGCGGGAGGAGCCGGAGCTGGTTCAGGTGGGGCTGGCCTATGGCGGCGGGGCGCTGGCCAGCGCCAATCTGGAGAACAACACCGGCTATGGCTCCGGCTACCGGCTGGGATATTTTGATGAAAATCTGGACTTTGTGGAGCTGGCCCGGACGGAGGCGGACAGGACGCAGATTACCATGGTAAAGGCGCAGAACCTCTGGCTCAGCGGCGGGTCCTACTCCAGCTCGGACAACGGCGGAGAGGCGCTGGGCTGCTGGCATGTGGTGCTGGAGGACGGCCTGGACTCCTATGAAGAGGCGGCGGAGGCGGCGGACTGTCCGGAGGGCTTTGCGGCCTGGATTGACGGAGAATATCAGGCGCGGGCGGGGGCCTACTCCAGCCGGGAGGAGGCCCAGGAGGCCGCCCGGCGCCTGGGGGGAACTGTGGCCGGAACCAGCGCCTATGCGGTCAATGTGACCCCCACCGGAGAGGCTGAAATCCTGTTCCAGTTTGACGGCGGGGAGGACCTGGCCCTGGGCGTCATGCCGGACGTCACCGGGGAGGACCAGGTCAGGACCTGGTTCAGGGGCTACCGGTATTACGGCGGCTTCCGCTATGAGCGCATAGACGGCGGCGGCCTGACCGTGGTGAACATTGTGGACCTGGAGACCTACATCAAGGGAGTGCTCCCCTATGAGATGAGCAACGACTGGCCCCTGGAGGCCCTGAAGGCCCAGGCGGTGTGCGCCCGGAGCTATGCGTACATCAATATCCACAGCGGCAGGCACGCCAGCTCCCACTTTGACGTGTGCAGCACCACCGACTGTCAGGTCTACCACGGAGCCGGAGCCAGCAGCGCCAGCTACCAGGCCAACAGCCGCACGGACCGGGCGGTGGAGGAGACCGCCGGGGAGTATGCCTGGTACGGCGGGAACGTGATTGAGACCTTCTACGCCTCCAGCCACGGCGGAGCCAGCGAGAGCGTGTACAACGTGTGGGGCTCCTCCCTGGAGCAGTACCCCTATCTGTGCGGTGTGTCCGACCCCTATGAGGGGGACCTGGACAGCCAAAACCCCTACGCCTCCTGGCGGGTGTCCTACACAGAGGACGAGCTGGCCCAGCGGCTCAAAGAACAGGGCGCAGGCGTCTCCGGCGGCATTGATTCCCTTACCCTCACCTACTCCCCCCTGGGAAATGTCATTCAGGTGCAGGTCAACGGCGGAGACGGCGGGAGCCAGGTGATAAAGCCGGCGCGTATGCGCGCGGTACTGGGCGTCTCCTCCATCCGCTTCACAGTCAACGGGCGGGGAGCGGAGGCCGCCGGCGGCTCCGGCGGGTGGGCCGTCAACGGAGGAGCCTCTCTGCCGGAGCGGGAGCGCTACGCCGTCGTCAGCGGCTCCGGCGTCCAGACCCAGGCGGCCCTGGACGGCCTGTGCGTCATCTCCGGTACAGGTAGCATTGTCCCGGCGTCCTCCGGCGGGACGGCCTCCGGCAGCCAGGTGACGGTCAGCGGGAGCAGCTATACCTTCCAGGGCTCCGGCTACGGCCACCAGCTGGGCATGAGCCAGTACGGGGCCTGGGCCATGGCGGAGCGGGGCTTCTCCTATGACGAGATCATCGCGTTCTATTTTCCCGGCGCTTACGTGGAGTAAATTTTTCAACAGAAAGGCGAAGACACTTGAAGACATCTGATTTTAATTTTGAACTGCCGGAGGAGCTCATTGCCCAGACCCCCCTGGAGCGGCGGGACGCCTCCCGGCTGATGGCCCTGGACAGAAGCACGGGGGCCGTCTCCCACCACCACTTCTATGCCCTGCCCCAATTTCTCCGGCCCGGCGACTGTCTGGTGCTGAACAACTCCCGGGTGCTGCCCGCCCGTCTCATCGGCCGCCGCCTTCCCGGCGGCGGAGTGTGCGAGGTGCTTCTTCTCACCGACAGAGGGGACGGCCTGTGGGAGTGCCTGGTGCGGCCGGGGCGGAAGCTGAAGCCGGGGGCCCAGGTAGTCTTCGGGGACGGCGGCCGCCTCACCGCCACGGTAGAGGCGGAAGTCTCCGGCGGCAACCGGCTGGTGCGCTTCCACTACCAGGGCATCTTTTTGGAGATTCTGGAGGAGCTGGGCAAAATGCCTCTGCCCCCCTATATTAAGGCGGAGCTTCAGGACAACGAGCGCTATCAGACGGTCTACTCCAAGATCAACGGCTCCGCCGCCGCCCCCACCGCCGGGCTCCACTTCACCCCGGAGCTGCTCAGACAGGTGGAGGACATGGGGGTGAAGCTGTGCTATGTCACCCTCCACGTGGGCCTGGGCACCTTCCGCCCGGTGAAGGCGGAGGACATCTCAGAACATGAGATGCACGCGGAGTACTGTATGATCTCCGCGGATGTGGCCCGGACCATCAACGAGACCAAGAAAAACGGCGGCCGGGTGATCTGCGTGGGCACAACCTCCTGCCGCACGGTGGAGAGCTTCGCCGCGGAGGACGGGACCCTTCAGGAGTCGGCGGGATGGACCAATATCTTCATCTATCCCGGCTACCGCTTCAAGGTGCTGGACGGCCTCATAACCAACTTCCATCTGCCGGAGTCCACCCTCATCATGCTGGTGTCCGCCCTGGCAGGCCGGGAGCATGTCCTCCGCGCCTATGAGATTGCGGTACAGGAGCGTTACCGGTTCTTCAGCTTCGGCGACGCCATGATCATCCTGTGAGCGCGGAAAAGCATCCGGAGGGGTTTTCCCAACTGGCAGGTCTGCTGGTCAAATTCAGCCTGCCCCTGATTTTCAGCGGTATTTTACAGCAGCTTTATAACTGGGCGGACGCCTTTATCGTGGGGAATGTGCTGGGAGAGCTGGCTCTGGCGGCGGTGGGCTCCACTACCTCCATGGTGAATTTCTATGTGCTGGCCATCACCGGCTTTACTCTGGGGCTGTCCATCCTGTTTGCCCAGAAGTACGGCAGCCGTCAAGTGGAGGATATTCCCCGGATTTTATCCACCTTTCTGTGGGCGCTGGGGCTTGTCTTTCTGGCGCTGGCCGGGCTGGGGATGTGCTTTACCCGGCAGCTGCTCCAGCTGCTGCACACCAACGCCAGCGTGCTCTCCTGGGCGGAGGACTATCTGCGGATTGTCCTGGCCGGCGTGCCCTTTCTGGCGGTGTACAACGTGTACTCCGCCGCCCTGCGGGGAATTGGGAACAGCCGGGCCCCCTTTTACGCGGTGCTTCTCTCCTCGCTGGTGAACGTGGCCCTGGATGTTGTCTTTGTGGCCCTTCTGGACTGGGGGGTGGCGGGGGCCGCCTTTGCCACCGTGCTCTCCCAGATGGCCATGACCGTATTCCTGGCCGTGTACGCGGTGCGTTTCTATCCCCTGCTGCGCTTTGGCAGAGGGGCGTTTCACCGGGAAATGCTCCGGCAGGGGCTCCGCTTCGGCGTTCCTCCCATGGTCCAGTCCAGCGTCAGTTCGGTGGGCAGCTTGATCTTGCAGAACTTTATGAACGGCTTCGGCGCCCAGACGGTGGCGGCCATCACCACTGCCTACCGGGTGGACTCCATCGTCATGGTGCCCATTGTCAACCTGAGCTCCGGCATCTCCACGCTGACGGCCCAGAGCCACGGGGCCGGAGAGGAGCGCCGGGCCCGGCGGATTTTCCAGGCGGGCCTGGGCCTTATGGCGGGCGTGGCTCTGCTGCTCACCGTGCTGGTGATTCCCACCGGGGGCCGGCTGATCGCTCTCTTCGGGGCGGGCGCGGAGGCGGTGGCCATTGGAGACGGCTTCTTCCGGCGGATTGCGCTCTTCTACCTGATTTTTGGCCTGGCCAACGGGGTGCGGGGCTATCTGGAGGGGATGGGGGACGTGGTTTACTCCAGCTTTGCCGGAATGGCCGCTCTGGCGTGCCGGATTGTCCTCTCCTATGCGCTGGCGGGCGTCTTCGCCAACATGGTCATCGCCTGGGCGGAGGCTCTGTCCTGGGTGCTGCTGCTTGTGCTGTACGTCCTGCGGGCCGTCTGGAGGGGGCGGCAGTGGAACGGCGCATAAAAAATTCCCACCGCCTGCGGTGGGAATTTTTTTACCGTTCCATTTTCCAGAAATAGGAGCTGTAGGGGGGCAGATGGCTGCCGCCGCCGAAGTCGTGTTGTTCCCCGGTGATCAAATCCCAGGCCAGGCCGCAGCCGGCGTCGAAGTGGGCTACATAGGGGCCGGCGCTGGCGTTGACCGCCACCAGCACCCGCTCCCCCTCCGCCTTGCGCTCGAAGATGATCTGCTGGTTGGTGAGCAGGACGTTGCGGTAGCTGCCATTGCACAGGGCCTGGCTGCTCTTCCGGGCGGCGGCCAGCCTGGCAATGAGGTCTGTCAGGCTGTTCCACTCCGGCCTGTCCAGGGCGGGGCGGAGCGCGTCGTCGCTGCGCTCCCCCTTTTCCCCCTGAATGCCCCACTCGCTGCCGTAGTACAGGGCGGGGGTGCCGGGCATTCCGAACAGAATGGCGTAGGCCAGGGGGATGTGGCGGGGGTCGGTGAGCTTGGAGGCCAGCCGGGTCACGTCGTGGTTGTCGGCGAAGGACAGCAGGTGAGCCCCCTTGTACAGCGTCCAGGGTTCCGGGCCGTACTGCCGGGCCAGGCTGTGGCCGATTTCAAACAGGTTCCGGTCGTTGAAGCTGGACCACAGGCCCTTGAAGCAGTCGTAGTTGGTGACAGAGTGGCACATATCCCCGCCCATCCAAAGGTTGTAATCGCCCCCCAGGACCTCTCCCAGAAGGACGAAGTCGGGCTTCAGGGCGCCGGTAAAGGCCCGCAGGCGCTTCAGGTAGTCCTTGGGCAGGCAGTAGGCCACGTCCAGCCGGAGGCCGTCGATGCCGAACTGCTCCACCCAGCCCCGGATGGCCTGGAACTGGTGCTCCACTGCCGCCGGGTTGGAGAGATTCAGCTTCACCAGCTCGCTGTGGCCCTCCCAGCACTCGTACCAGAAGCCGTCGTTCCGGTCCGTGTTGCCGCCGAAGTCGAGGTGGAACCAGTCCTTGTAGGGGCTGTCCCACTTCTTCTCCTGCACGTCCCGGAAGGCCCAGAAGCCCCGGCCCACGTGGTTGAACACCCCGTCCAGCATGACCCGGATGCCGGCGTCGTGGAAGGCGCGGCACACGGCGGCCAAATCCGCATTGGTCCCCAGACGGGGGTCCAGGCGGGTGTAATCCCGCGTGTCATAGCCGTGTTTGTCGCTGTCAAACACCGGGTTCAGGAGGAGCGTATCCGCCCCCAGCTTTTTGATATGCTCCACCCAGTCCAGCAGGCGGCGGATGCGGGGGACGGTGACGCCGTCCTGGTACTCCGGCGCGCCGCACAGACCCAGGGGATAAATTTGATACAAAACCGCGTCGTCAAACCACATGGGAAAACTCCTTTCACTCCGCCGGTCTTATGGCGGAAGTCCTATCTATCATACCGCATACCGGCGTCCAGCACAAGCACAATCTGGAGGGGGATTGCCAAAACCGGGGCGCTCCGGTATAATAGAGATGCGTGGAAGGCATTTAAAAGGAGTTGTTATTTTGTTTTCCCTATTGAAGCCGAAGAGGTGCGCCCTGGCTCTGCTGGGCAGCGCCATTCTTGCCTTCGGCCTGTACAATGTCCATGCCCTCTCCGGCGTGACGGAGGGCGGCGTGCTGGGCATGACCCTGTTTCTGCACCACTGGCTGAACTTGTCCCCGGCGGTGACGGGACTGGTGATGAACGCAATCTGTTATCTCATGGGCTGGAAGCTGCTGGGGCGGGCGTTTATCGCCTACTCCATTGTGGCGGGCGGCGGATTCTCCGTCTTTTACGCCATTGTGGAGCAGTTCGACCCCCTCTGGCCTCAGCTGGCGGACCACCCCATCCTGGCGGCGGTGCTGGGCGCCCTGTTTGTGGGCGTGGGCGTGGGCCTGAGCGTCCGCGCCGGCGGCGCCCCCGGCGGCGACGACGCCCTGGCCATGAGTATCTCCACCCTCACCCACTGGAACATCCAGTGGGCCTACCTCTTCAGCGACCTGGTGGTGCTGGCCATGTCCGCCACCTACATTGATCTGGAGCGGCTGGGCTGCTCCCTGCTGACGGTGGTGCTGTCCGGCCAGATTATCGGCCTGGTCCAGCGGGTGGGCCGCCCCAGGGAGCCGGAGGAGACTCCGGCGGAAGAGCGGCTTTAAAATAAAAAGACAGTCCGCGGGGATCGGAAGCCTTCCACCTTGAAAGATCCGCAGTGCGCGGCCCCCGCGAAGAAAAAACGGCCCTCTGGGTCCGTCCAAAGGACGGATACCCAGGGGGCCTGGCATTTTTATCACTCAGCGGCGAACATGGGGGAGGACAGATACCGGTCTCCGGAGTCAGGGAGCACCGCCACAATGGTCTTTCCGGCGTACTCCGGCTGCTTGGCCAGCTCCCCCGCCGCCCACAGGGCGGCCCCGGAGGAGATTCCGGCGAAAATGCCCTCGGTGCGCGTCAGCTCCCGGCCGGCGGCGAAGGCGTCCTGGTCCTTCACCCGAATCACCAGGTCGTAAATGTCCCGGTCCAGGGCTTTGGGGATGAAGTTGGCCCCAATGCCCTGAATCTGGTGGGGGCCCGCCTGGCCGCCGGAGAGCAGAGGGGAGGCGTCCGGCTCCACCGCCGCCACCTGGAGGGCGGGATTTTTCTCTTTCAGATATTTTCCCGTGCCGGACAGGGTGCCCCCGGTGCCCACCGTGGCCACCAGCACGTCCACCTGTCCGCCAGTGTCCGTCCAGATCTCCGGGCCGGTGGTGCGGTAGTGGGCCGCCGGGTTGGCGGGGTTGGCGAACTGGTCGGGGATGAAGCTGCCGGGAATCTGCCGGGCCAGCTCCTCCGCCCTGTCCACCGACCCCTGCATTCCCAGCGCCCCCGGCGTGAGGACCAGCTCCGCCCCGAAGGCAGCCAGCATAGCCCGCCGCTCGGCGCTCATGGTGTCGGGCATGGTGAGGATGACCCGGTACCCCCGGACGGCGGCCACGCAGGCCAGGCCGATTCCCGTGTTGCCGGAGGTGGGCTCGATGATGGTCCCGCCGGGCTTCAGCAGGCCGCGCGCCTCCGCGTCCGCAATCATGGACAGGCCCACCCGGTCCTTGGCGGAGCCTGCGGGGTTGAGATATTCCAGCTTGGCCAGCACCCGCCCCTGAAACCGGTGCTTCGCGCCGTAGCGCGCCAGCTCCAGCAGAGGCGTGCGCCCAATGAGTTCTTCCACGCTGTGTGCGATGGCAGACATAACAGATTCCTCCCTGCGTCTTTCAAAGATGTATTTAGCATACCGCCGCGCCGGCGGGGTTGTCAACGGCCCCTTGCAAATCGGACGGGATTTCGTATAATAGGCGTAGAGGCGGCCTGGGGCCGTCCATATTTCTCAAAACGGCGGAGGCCGGGAAAAGGAGGACAGCAGTATGAAAGTGGGACTGGTGCTGGAGGGCGGCGCGCTCCGGACGATTTTTTCCACCGGCGTGTTTGACGCCATGCTGGAAAAGAATCTGATGGCGGACTATGTGGTGGGGGTGTCCGCGGGCATCGCCTACGGGGTGAGCTATGTCTCAAAGCAGCCCCGGCGGAACCTGGAAATTCTCACCCGGTTTGTCAACGACCGGCGGTACATGGGACTGAACAATCTCATTGACCGGCGCAACCGCAGCTACTTTGGCCTGGAGTTCTCCTACTGCACCATCCCCAACGAGCTGGTGCCCTTCGATTACCAGACCTATGAGGCCTTTCCGGGACACGTGGAGGCCGGCGTCACCAATCTGGAGACGGGACAGGCGGAGTACAGAGAGGTGACGACGGAGGACAGGCACTTCACCCTTCTCCAGGCCACCTGCGCCATGCCGCTGATGTTCCCCGTCTTCCATTTGGACGGGAAGCCCTATCTGGACGGCGGGGCCGCTGAGGCGGTGCCCTACCGCCGGGCCTTTGAGCAGGGGTGCGGCCGTGCGGTGGTGATCCTCACCAAGCCCCGCAGCTTTGTCCGCAGGCCGGAGAAGCTGCTGCCCCTGATTCAGCGAAAGTACCGCGCCTATCCCAACTTCTGCCGGATTATGGCGGAGCGGGCGGACCGGGACAACCGGTCCCGGCAGGAGCTCTTCCGCCTGGAGCGGGAGGGCAAGGCGCTGGTCATCGCCCCTAATTCCCTCCACGGGGTGGGGCGGCTGGAACACAACGTAGATAAGCTGCGGATGCTCTGGGCCGAGGGCTATCAGCAGGGCATGGAGCGCATGGAGGAGCTGCGCGCCTTTATGGGGCGCTGAGAGAGAAATAAAACACCGGGACGGAGCAAATCCGTCCCGGTGTTTTGTCTTCTGCGGGGAAGAGGCTTACACCTCGTAGAGCTTCTGCATCCGCACCAGCTTCTCGTAGCGGGCCTTGGCGGTCTCCTCGTTGAGGGCGAAGAGCTCCTTGGCGCGCTCCGGGAAGGAGCGGGTCAGGCTGGAGTAGCGGGCCTCGTTCATCAGGAACTCCTGATAGCCGCCGGCGGGGGCCTTGGAGTCCAGGGTGAAGGGGTTCTTGCCCTGCTTCTTCAGGTCGGGGTTGAAGCGGAACAGGTTCCAGTAGCCGCACTCCACAGCCTTCTTCATCTCGCCCTGGCAGTTGGTCATGCCGCCCTTGATGGAGTGCATCTCGCAGGGGGCGTAGCCGATGATCAGGGACGGGCCGTGATAGGCCTCAGCCTCCTTGATGGCGGTGAGGGTCTGGTTCATGTTGGCGCCCATGGCGATCTGGGCCACGTAGACGTAGCCGTAGGTCATGGCGATCTCCGCCAGGCTCTTCTTGGCCACGGTCTTGCCGGCGGCGGCAAACTGCGCCACCTGGCCGATGTTGGAGGCCTTGGAGGCCTGTCCGCCGGTGTTGGAGTACACCTCGGTGTCGAAGACGAAGATGTTCACGTCCTCGCCGGAGGCCAGCACGTGGTCCACGCCGCCGAAGCCGATGTCGTAGGCCCAGCCGTCGCCGCCGAAGATCCAGATGGACTTCTTGTTCAGGTACTCCTTGTCCTGGAGGATGTCAGCGGCCAGCTTGCAGGCCTCGCACTGGCAGAGGGTCTCGCCCTTGGCCTTCAGCTCCTCGCCGAAGGCGTGGATCTCCGCATTGGAGCTGGCCAGCAGCTCGTCCACAGTGCAGATGCCGTTCTCCAGAGCGGCGATGTAGGCCTTGGAAGCCTCGCCGTTGGCGGCGCCGTCGTCCATGGTGTCCAGCCACTTCTGGCCGGCTTCCTTGATCTCGGCGGTGGCCCAATCCAGGGCGATCAGGGCGCGGGTCTTGTCGGCCAGCCGGTTGCGGATGGCGTTCTGGCCCAGATACATGCCCAGGCCGTGCTCGGCGTTGTCCTCGAACAGGGAGTTGGCCCAGGCGGGACCCTTGCCCTCGGCAGTGGTGGTGTAGGGGGAGGTGGCAGCCGGGCCGCCCCAGATGGAGGAACAGCCGGTGGCGTTGGAGATGTACATCCGGTCGCCGAAGAGCTGGGTGATGAGACGGGCATAGGCGGTCTCAGCGCAGCCGGCGCAGGAGCCGGAGAACTCCAGCAGAGGCTTCTTGAACTGGCTGCCCTTCACGGTCAGGTCGGCCACGTCGGACTTGGTGGTGACGTTGGCCACCATGTAGTCGAACACGTCCTGCTGGGCGGCCTCCTGCTCCTGGGGCACCATGGTCAGGGCGCCGGTGGGGCAGATCTTGGCGCACACGCCGCAGCCCATGCAGTCCAGGGGGCTGACGGCCATGGCGAACTTGTACACGCCCTTGCCCTTGCCGGCCTTCACGTCCACAATCTTGGCGGCCTCGGGGGCGTTCTTGGCCTCCTCCTCGGTCAGCGCATAGGGACGGATGGTGGCGTGGGGGCAGACGAAGGAGCACTGGTTGCACTGGATGCACTTGGCGGCGTCCCAGGTGGGCACGGTGACAGCCACGCCGCGCTTCTCATAGGCGGAAGCGCCCTGCTCGAAGGTGCCGTCCACGTGGTCCACGAAGGCGGACACAGGCAGGCTGTCGCCGTCCATGCGGTCCACGGGATCCAGGATGTTCTCCACCATCTTCACCAGCTTCTCCGGGCCGGTGAGGACGCTCTCCTTCTTCACATCCTCGGCGTCAGCCCAGGAGGCGGGGACCTCCACCTTCTTATAGGCGGTGGCGCCCAGGTCGATGGCCTTGTGGTTGCGGTCCACCACGTCCTGGCCCTTCTTCAGGTAGGAGTGGGTGGCGGCGTCCTTCATGTACTGGATGGCCTCGCTCTCCGGCATGACCTTGGCCAGGGAGAAGAAGGCGGACTGGAGGATGGTGTTGGTGCGCTTGCCCATGCCGATCTCGATGGCCAGGTCGATGGCGTCGATGGTATAGAGCTGGATGTTGTTCTTGGCGATGTAGCGCTTGGAGGCGGCGTCCAGGTGGTGCTCCAGCTCCTCGAAGGACCACTGGCAGTTGATGAGGAAGGTGCCGCCGGGCTTCACGTCCCGGACGATGGGGAAGCCCTTGGTGATGTAGCTGGGCACGTGGCAGGCCACGAAGTCAGCCTTGTTGATGTAGTAGGGGGCGCGGATGGGCTTGTCGCCGAAGCGCAGGTGGCTCACCGTCACGCCGCCGGTCTTCTTGGAGTCGTACTGGAAGTACGCCTGCACATACTTGTCGGTGTGGTCGCCGATGATCTTGATGGAGTTCTTGTTGGCGCCCACGGTGCCGTCGCCGCCCAGGCCCCAGAACTTGCACTCGATGGTGCCCTCAGCCGCGGTGTTGGGGGAGTCCTTCTCCTCCAGGGAGGTGTTGGTGACGTCGTCCACAATGCCGATGGTGAAGTGGTCCTTGGGGGCGTCCTGGGCCAGGTTCTCATACACGGCGAACACGCTCTTGGGAGGCGTGTCCTTGGAGCCCAGGCCATAGCGGCCGCCCACCACAACCTTGTCGGTGATGCCGGCGCCGGACAGAGCGGTGATCACGTCCATGTACAGGGGATCGCCCAGAGCGCCGGGCTCCTTGGTGCGGTCCAGAACGGCGATCTTCTTGGCGGTGGCGGGGATGGCGGCGATGAGCTTGTCCGCGCGGAAGGGGCGGTACAGACGGACCTTGATGAGGCCGACCTTCTCGCCGTGGGCGTTCAGGTAGTCGATGACCTCCTCGGCCACGTCGCAGATGGAGCCCATGGCGATGATGACCCGGTCGGCGTCGGCGGCGCCGTAGTAGTTGAAGAGCTGATAGTCGGTGCCCAGCTTGGCGTTGACCTTGCCCATGTACTCTTCCACGATCTCAGGCAGAGCGTCGTAGTACTTGTTGGCGGCCTCGCGGTGCTGGAAGAAGATGTCGCCGTTCTCGTGGGAGCCGCGCATGGTGGGGTGCTCCGGATTCAGGGCGCGCTTGCGGAAGGCCTCCACGGCGTCCATGTCCACCATCTCAGCCAGGTCCTTGTAGTCCCAGATGGCGACTTTCTGGATCTCGTGAGAGGTGCGGAAGCCGTCGAAGAAGTTGATGAAGGGGACGCGGCCCTTGATGGCGGCCAGATGGGCCACGGGACCCAGGTCCATAACCTCCTGCACGTTGCCCTCGGCCAGCATGGCGAAGCCGGTCTGGCGGCAGGCCATCACGTCGGAGTGGTCGCCGAAGATGTTCAGAGACTGGGCGGCCACGGTACGGGCGGACACGTGGAAGACGCCGGGCAGCAGCTCGCCGGCGATCTTGTACATGTTGGGGATCATCAGCAGCAGGCCCTGGGAGGCGGTGTAGGTGGTGGTCAGAGCGCCCGCGGCCAGAGAGCCGTGGACCGTACCGGCGGCGCCGGCCTCAGACTGCATCTCGATGACCTTGACGGTGGTGCCGAAGATGTTCTTCTGGCCCTGGGCCGCCCACTGGTCAACATAGTCGGCCATGGGGCTGGACGGAGTGATGGGGTAGATGCCGGCCACTTCGGTGAAGGCGTAGCTGACATATGCCGCAGCATTGTTGCCGTCCATGGTTTTGAACTTTCTTACCATAGAGTTCCCTACTTTCTTCCTTATTCAGTTCTATGGGTCGGGGCGGCCGCCCCGCTTTCCCACAAATCTCTGCCCTATTTTACTGTCTCTCCGTGAAAATTCCCATGTCCGAATTCATTATAGTTCCTATAAGGAATTACTTATCACAGGGGAGCAGCGCCGCTTCCAGGCAGGGAGAAGCGGCAGGCTTTCTCAACAAAAGTTAGTTTAACACTTTTTTGTCCATTTGTAAATTCATCTTCCCGGATTTTTCCTTCTTTTTTTTCCAAAAATACAGGTTCCTATTGCATTGTTTCTTGCAAAAGCTTACAATAAATACGAAAAAATTTTCGCTTTTTCAGAAAAAATTTTCGGAACAGGGCGATTTATCCGCCTGCCATCCTATTATAATCCAAATTTCAGGCATTTCTCACAGAATCAGGCTGCGCCGTTCCGAAAATTTGGGAGGAGAATCCAACATGGTCTATCCGGTGCATTCCCTTGGCCTGCACGGCATCACGGGCTATCCGGTGTCGGTGGAGTGCGACCTGTCCAACGGCCTGCCGTCCTTCACGGTGGTGGGCCTGCCGGACACGGCGGTAAACGAGGCGCGGGAGCGGGTGCGCTCCGCCATCAAAAACTGCGGCTTCACCTTTCCGGTGATCCGGATTACCGTCAATCTGGCCCCAGCCCATGTGAAGAAGATTGGGACGCTGTACGATCTGCCCATTCTGGTGGGCATTCTGGCCGCCGGAGGGCAGCTCGACCTGCAGGACCCGGACTGCGCCTTTGTGGGGGAGCTGTCCCTGTCGGGCCAGCTTCGCCCCTGCGCCGGAATGCTCCCCATGGCGCTGGCCGCCAGGGAGGCGGGCATCCGCCGGCTGTACGTCCCGAAGGAGAACGCCCCGGAGGCCACTCTGGCCGGAGATCTGGAGGTCTATCCGGTGGATAACGTGCTGGAGCTGGTGTGCCATCTCACAGGGCAGACCCCCATCGCCCCGGCTCCCCCCTGGAGCGGCGCGCCCGACCCGGCGCCCGGTCCGGACTTTGCCCAGGTAAAGGGCCAGGAGCCGGTGAAGCGGGCTCTGGAGATTGCTGCCGCCGGAGGCCACAACGTGCTGATGGTGGGCCCGCCGGGGTCGGGCAAGTCCATGCTGGCCAAGCGCCTGCCCTCCATCCTGCCGGATATGACCAGGGGGGAGTCCCTGGAGGTGACGCAGATTCACTCGGTGCTGGGTCTCACCGACCCGGAGTACCCCCTGATTACCCGGCGGCCCTTCCGGTCCCCCCACCACAGCATCTCCGCGGTGGGCATGTCCGGCGGCGGGACCAGCCTCAGGCCGGGGGAGATCTCCCTGGCCCACAACGGGGTGCTCTTTCTGGACGAGCTGCCGGAATTTCAGAAGGATGTGCTGGAGGTGCTCCGTCAGCCTCTGGAGGACGGACAGGTGCAGATCTCCAGGGCGGCGGGCTCTGTGACCTACCCCAGCCGCTTTATGCTGGTGTGCGCCATGAACCCCTGCCGGTGCGGCTGGTACGGACACCCCTCCGGCCGCTGCCGGTGCTCCCAGGGGGATGTGCAGCGGTATCTGAGTCGCCTGTCCGGTCCTCTGCTGGACCGCATCGACCTGTTTGTGGAGGTGGACGCCCTGGCGTTTGACGAGCTGGCCCGGCGGGAGCCCTCCGAGTCCTCCGCCCAGGTGAAGGAGCGGGTGAACCGGGCCCGGAGCGTCCAGAACGCGCGGGAGGGCGGCCGGTGCAGCGCCCAGATGGACGCCGGCGGCATGGACCGGTTCTGCGCCCTGGACGAGGGCTGTCAAGCCGTCCTCCGGGGGGCGTTTACCCGTATGGGCCTCACCGCCCGCAGCTATGACCGCATCCGCCGGGTGGCCCGGACCATCGCCGACCTGGACGGCGCGCCGGACATTCAGGTGCAGCACCTGGCGGAGGCCCTTCAGTACCGTCCGCCGGAGTACCTGCGCCGCTGAAAACCCCTGGAACTGCTTGCACGGGGAGAGCGGAAGGGATATACTAGACGCAGCTGGAAAAAATAATTTTTTAAGGAGGACGTCCCCATGGAAGAGAACACAAAGCCCGTCAAAAGCGTAAAATTAGGCGAGATCATCCAGGAATTTAACCTGGAGATCCTCCACAAAGGGCCGGATTACGAATCGACGCCCCTGACTACCCTGGATGTGAACCGGCCCGGCCTGCCCCTGTCCGGCTTCTTCGAGCACTTCGACACCCGGCGCCTGCTGGTCATCGGCCTGACGGAGAACACGTTTCTGGCCCAGATGAGCGCGGAGGAGCGCCGGACCAGCTTTGACCGCCTGCTGTCCTACCCCGTGCCGGCGCTGATTCTTACCCGCGCCCTGGAGCCCTATCCGGAGTGCATGGAGATGGCCGTCAAGCACAACCGGACGGTGCTGCGCACAGCGGAGCACACCTCCGCGTTTATGAGCCGCCTCATCGGCAGCCTCTATAACCACCTGGCCCCCCAGATTACCCGCTCCGGCGTCCTGATGGAGATCTACGGCGAGGGCGTGCTGATTCAGGGAGAGTCCGGCGTGGGCAAGAGCGAGGTGGCCATCGAGCTCATCCAGCGGGGACACCGGATTATTGCCGACGACGCGGTGGAGATCAAAGTGACCAACCACAACACCCTGATGGCCAACGCCCCGGAGCTCATCCGCCACTATATGGAGCTGCGGGGCATCGGGGTGGTGGATGTGCGCAGTCTGTTTGGAATGCGGGTCATCAAGATGGAGCAGGAGATTGACCTTGTGGTGACGTTGGAGCCCTGGGACGACCACGCGGTGTACGACCGCTTCGGCCTGGAGAGCGCGGTGACGGAGATTTTGGGGGTGAAGGTCCCCGCCCTGACCATCCCGGTGAAGCCGGGCCGGAACCTGGCCAGCATTCTGGAGGTGGCCGCCATCAACAACCGCAGCCGGAAGCTGGGGCACAACGCGGCGCTGGAGCTGACCCAGCGCATGGACGAGCACTTTAAAAAGCTGATGGACGAGGGGGAAGGCTGAGCGTGTATACCATCGGAATTGACGTAGGGGGGACAAACCTGGCGGCCGGCCTGGTGGACCAGGACGGAGCCATCCAGAACAAGACCGCCTGTCCGGTGGACCGGAGCTGGACGGCGGAGGAGCTGGTCCGCCGTCTGGTGCAGCTCACCCTCCGGACCGTGAGAGAGGCGGACCGCTCCCTGGAGGAGCTGGAGGCGGTGGGCGTGGGTATCCCCGGCCTGGTGGACAACCGGGCGGGGACCGTGGCCTCCACCCCCAATATGCCCTTCCGGAACACCCCCTTCCGGGCGCTGTTTCAGCGGGAGCTGGACGTGCCGGTCCACCTGGGCAACGACGCCGACTGCGCCGCTGTGGGGGAGTACTGGGCGGGGGCGGCCAGGGGCAGAGATCCCCTGCTGCTGCTCACCCTGGGCACCGGAATCGGCGGCGGCCTGATTCGGGGCGGAAAGCTCTACACCGGCTTTGGCGGCGCGGGGATGGAGGTGGGCCATATGATCACCCACCCGGAGGGAATCGCCTGCGGATGCGGAAACCGGGGCTGCTGGGAGCGCTACGGCTCTGCCACCGCCCTGATCCAGCAGACCAGAGAGGCCATGGAGGAGAACCGGGACAGTGCCCTTTGGCAGGTGTGCGGCGGAGACCTGAACCGGGTGGAGGGCAGGACGCCCTTCCAGGCGGCGGAACAGGGGGACGAGACCGCCCTTCAGGTGCTGGAGCGGTACCGGAGAGAGCTGGCCTATGGCATTGTCAGCCTGTGCAACATTCTCTTCCCGGAGGTCATCTGCCTGGGCGGCGGGGTGAGCGCCGCGGACGAGAGCCTGCTGCTGAACCCCCTGCGGGAGCTGGTCCACGGGGGCTGCTTTAACCAGGACGCCCTGCCGGAGCTGACGCGGGCCAGCCTGGGCAACGACGCGGGCATTGTGGGCGCGGCCATGCTGTGCCGGATGTAAACCAGGGAACCAACAAAAGTCTGCCCCCGGCTGTGGCCGGAGGCAGACTTTTTTCAGCTCTCTCCCTGTGTCGGGCACAGGGAGTCTATATTTTCCGGCGTGAATTCGTACCACTGGGCGTCCGGCTTTTCGTCCTGCTCCAGCAGGGCCTGGCCGTACTCCGCCTCGGAGATCGCCTGGCCGTCCAGATAGAAGCCGTAAAATTGGAAGCAGTCGCCGGCGCCGTAGAGGTACTTGTCCAGGACGAAGCCGTCCTCTGTGAAGCGGATGGAGGCGAGGCCGTCCTCGCTGCCGCCCGCCTGGGAGTAAGAGAAGGTGCCGTCGGTCTTCAGATTCCAGAAGGTCCGCCAGCCGCTGGGATAGCCCAGGACCTCTTCGTCCTGACAGCGGAGGACCAGATAGCCGCCCATGTCGTTGGCGGCGTCGGTGATTTGAAGGACCGTCTCCTCCGTCCCGTCGCCGTCCAGGTCCAGGACGGTGAACCAGCCCACGGCGGCGTAGCTGCTGTCCGGACTGAACAGAGCCGGGACCTGGCTGATCTCCAGGGAGGCAGGGGCGTCCCCGCCGTCCATATAGAGAAAGGCGTCCTGACCGGACAGAACCCCCTGATACCGGTCCAGGGCGGTGGGCCCCTGGCCCTGGGCGGAGGCGGCCCCGGAGGACAAAGCGGAGGCGGGTTCGCCGGACCCGCTACAGGCGGCGAGGCAGCACAGGGCGAGAGCGGCGCTTAGAGAGATCAGACACTTGCGCTTCATGGGAACACTCCTTTGATGGGGGCGGGACAAGCTCGATTTTCACCATCATAGCACAGGGGTCGGGGGATTCCATCTCGATTTGGTTACAGATGGAGGCGGGCCGCTCCGGGGCCGGGGCAAAATTTTGCGGGGAGCTATTCTATTTGCCGGGAAGGTTTGCTATAATAAAGGGGCATATTTTGGGGCGGTGCGCCCCTTCTTTGATATTGGAGGTTCTATGGAACAGATGGAACGCCTGGCGGCGGCTCTGCGGGAGCGCTGTCCGGCTATGGAGCTGCGGGAGTATGAGCCCCTGTCCCGGCACACCACCTTCCGCATTGGCGGTCCGGCCCGGCTGATGGCCCTGCCCCGGAGCGCGGGCGAGGCGAGGACGGCCCTCCGGACTGCCGGGGAGCTGGGAGTGGAGCCCTTCTTTCTGGGCAACGGCTCCAACCTGCTGGCGCCGGACGAGGGCTACGGCGGCTTTATGCTGAAGCTGGCCGGTGAGCTGGAGGAGATTCGGGAGGTAAACCGCCGCCTGGAGGCGGGAAGCGCCGTGCTCCTCTCCCGGCTGGCCGCCGCCGCTCTGGGCAGGGGGCTGGCCGGGCTGGAGTTTGCCCACGGGATTCCCGGCAGCCTGGGGGGCGCGATTACCATGAACGCGGGGGCCTACGGCGGCGAGATGGCCCAGGTGGTGACGGCCGTCACCTGTCTTACCCGGACGGGGGAGCTGGAGACCGTCCCCGCGGACCGGTGCGCATTTTCCTACCGGCACAGCGCCTTCTCCGATGGAAACCGGCTGATTTTGAAGGCGGAATTTTCCCTGCCCCAGGGGGACCCGGAGGAGATCCGGGCCAAAATGGAGGAGCTGGCCCGGCGGCGGAAGGAGAAGCAGCCCCTGGAGTACCCCAGCGCCGGGTCCATGTTCAAGCGGCCCCCCGGCCATTTTGCCGCCGCCCTCATCGACCAGTGCGGCCTGAAGGGCTTTTCGGTGGGCGGGGCCCAGGTGTCCGAAAAGCACGCGGGCTTTGTGGTCAACCGGGGCGGGGCCACCTGCGCCGACGTGCTCGCCCTGGTGGAGCAGGTGAAGGAGCGGGTGTTTCAGCGCACCGGCGTGGAGCTGGAGATGGAGGTCCGGGTGCTTCGGTAGGGCGCGCCGGCTGTCTGAGAGGTGAGAGAGATGGAATTTGTTATTATTTCCGACCTGTCCGGGGCGGGGAAGAGCAAGGCGGCCTCCATCATGGAGGACATGGGCTTTTTCTGCGTGGATAACCTCCCCGCTCCCCTGATTCCCAAGTTCGCGGAGCTGGGGGCGGGAAGCAGCGGGGAGTACGACCGGGTGGTGCTGGTGACGGACATCCGGGGCGGCACGAAGTTCGACGGCCTGTTTCAGGCCCTGGACGGCCTGCGGACCATGAAGTGCGGGTATCGCATCCTGTTTATGGAGGCCTCCGACCAGGCGATTATCCAGCGGTACAAAGAGACCCGCCGCAGCCACCCTCTGGCGGAGGAGTGCGGCTCTCTGAAGGAGGCCATCGGCCTGGAGCGGAGGGTGCTGGAGCCTGTGAAGGAGCGGGCGGACTGGGTCATCGACACCAGCGGCCTGTCCACCCGCGCCCTGCGGGAGAAGCTGCTGCGGCTGTTCTCCAGGGGGACGGAGGGGTCCATGGAGGTGCGGGTGCTCTCCTTCGGGTTTAAGCACGGCATTCCCGCCGAGGCGGATCTGGTCTTTGACGTGCGGTTTCTGCCCAATCCCTTCTATGTGGCGGAGCTGCGGCCCCTCACCGGTCTGGACGGCCGGGTGCGGGACTATGCCCTGTCCGCCCCGCAGAGCCAGGAATTTTTGAAAAAACTCACCGATTTTGTTGTCTATCTGCTGCCCCGCTATGTGGAGGAGGGGAAGGCCTCTCTGACCGTCGCCGTGGGCTGCACCGGCGGCCACCACCGCTCCGTGGCGGTGGCCCACGCCCTGGCGGAGACCGTCCGGGGACTGAACTACCCGGTGAGCGAGAGCCACCGGGACATGGGGCGGACTTAATCCGGAAGGAGGGATGAAGCGGTGCTGGAGCCTGTTCCAAATTCCCAGCAGTGGGAGCGCGGCCCAAAGATTGCCGCCATCGGCGGCGGGACCGGCCTGTCCACCATGCTCCGCGGTCTGAAGAACTATTCCCGGAATCTCACCGCCGTGGTGACGGTGGCCGACGACGGCGGCGGGTCCGGGGTGCTCCGCCGGGATATGGGAATGCCCCCGCCGGGGGACATCCGCCACTGTATGGAGGCCCTGGCCAATGTGGAGCCCATTATGCAGCGGCTGCTGACCTATCGCTTTACCGAGGGCGCCCTGGCGGGGCAGTCCTTCGGGAATCTGATTCTGGCCGCCCTCAACGGCGTCACGGGCTCCTTTGAGGAGGCCGTGGCCCAGATGAGCCAGGTGCTGGCCATCACCGGCCGGGTGATTCCCGTCACCAGCGCCGACGTCCAGCTGGAGGCGGTCTTTGAAAACGGCGTCCGGGTGGTGGGGGAGTCCAAAATCTACGACGTGAAGAAGCGGCAGGACTGCCGCATCCACCATGTGGCGCTGATTCCGGCCAGGCCCAAGGCCCTGCCCGCCGCTCTGGAGGCCATCCGGGAGGCGGACCTGATTCTTCTGGGGCCGGGGAGCCTGTATACCAGCGTGATTCCCAATCTGCTGGTGGACGGCGTGCCGGAGGCGGTGGCGGAGTCGGACGCGCTGAAAATTTACATCTGCAACATTATGACCCAGGACGGAGAGACGGAGGGCTATACCGCCGCCGACCATCTGGAGGCGCTGATGGCCCACGGGGCCAAGGTGGACCTGTGTCTGGCCAACTCCGCCCCGGTGGGGGCCGGCCTGCTGGAGCGCTACCGGGCGGAGGACGCCGCCCCCCTGGTGGTGGACCGGGCGCGCATCGCCGCCCTGGGCCTGGAGCTGGTGGAGCGGCCGCTGGCCTCGGAGGACGGGAACTTCGCCCGCCACGACCCGGAGAAGCTGGCCGCGGCGGTGCTGGAGATCTACCGCCAGCGGGCGGTGCGGATTTTCCGGGGAGAGAACCGCTATATTATTGAGGA
Organism: uncultured Oscillospiraceae bacterium; assembly: GCA_944387755.1. The sequence goes on from CALXGC010000003.1 coordinate 21,531, forward strand.
GTGAGGGCATGACCTTTGGAGGAGAGGTAAAAAATGAGCTGTGCCGGGCCGGATTGGACCGGAAATGCTGCGCCCAGGCGGAGGCCTACGGCGTGCTGCTCTACTGCAACACATTTCGGGGGGAGGAGGTGCGCATCGTCACAGAGCACGACGCCTTTGCCCGGCGGCTGCCCGCCCTGTTTCAAAAGGCCTTCCGGCTGGCCTTCGACCGCCTGCCGGAGGGGACGGGCAAGCACGTGTTCACCATCCAGTCTCCCCAGAAGCTGGAGGCCATCCGTCAGATCTATGGCGCCGACCGGATGGCCCTGGCGCTGCACATCAACTTCGCCGTGCTGGAGGAGCCCTGCTGCCGGCGGGCCTTCCTGCGGGGGGCCTTTCTGGCGGGGGGCTCGGTGACAGACCCCCGCAAGGGGTACCACCTGGAGCTGACCACCTCCCACCACAGCGTCAGCCGGGAGATGCTGGCCCTGATGCAGGAGGAGGAGTTCTTTCCCAAGGACGCCCAGCGCAAGGGCAGCTCGGTCATCTATTTCAAACAGAGCGAGGCCATCCAGCGGTTTTTAACCGCCGTCGGCGCGCCGGAGCACGCCGGGGTCATGGCGGACACCCGCATGGAGAAGGACCTGCGGGGGAGCGTCAACCGCCGGGTCAACTGCGACGCCGCCAATCTGGACAAGGTGGTGGAGGCGGCCCAGACGCAGCTGGAGGCCATTCGGAATCTGGAGCGGGAGAACGTTTTGGAGACGCTGCCGGACAAGCTTCAGGAGGCGGCCCGCCTGCGCCGGGACCACCCGGAGGACACCCTGTCCCAGCTGGCGGAGCTGTGCAGCCCGCCGGCCACCAAATCCGCCCTGAATCACCGCCTGCGCAAGCTGGTGGAGCTGGGGCTTCCGGGGAAAAAGGGCTGAAGGATGCATTTGATCTGTTATCTGGCCGCAGTGGGTTTGAACGCGGCCTGGCTGGCGCTGGGGGACCGGATTCCGCTGACAGACCAGCTGCTGATTCCGCCGGCGGCGGTGGGGATTGCCGGGACCGGGGTGCTGCTGCGCCTGCGGGCCCTGCCCCGCTCCGCCGGGCGGCGGTACCTGCGGAGCGCCGGATGGGCGCTGTTTTTCTATTATCTGATTCTGGCCGCTGTGCTGCTCTTCTTCGGCGGGCTGTTCCACATGGACCGGAGCTGGGGCGGCGCCGTCAACCTGGTCCCCTTTCACACCATCCGGAGCTACCTGCTGTACTACCGGAACACCGGAAGCTGGGTGAGCGTGGTCAATCTGTTGGGAAATGTGCTGCTGACCGTTCCCCTCGGCGTGCTTCTGCCCGCCCTGTGCCCGAAGATGCGGCGCTTCTGGGCGTTCCTTCCCCTGGCCGCCCTGGTGTCCGTGGGGGTGGAGTACCTCCAGTGGCGCACCGCCACCGGCGCCGCCGATGTGGACGACTCCATTCTGAATTTTATCGGGGCGGCGCTGGGATATTTTTTTGTGCGGACCGTCCAGCTGTGCTGTTTCAGGGGGAGAGGGCGGCGGCAGGGAGGTTAAAGGGACAGGCGGCGTGATAGGATAGAACCGGAAGCATGGAAACAAAAGAGAAAAGGAGAAGTCATATGTCCTTTGTCCATTTACATCTCCACACGGAGTTTTCTCTCCTGGACGGCGCCTGCCGGATCAGCAAGCTGGCCAAGCAGGTAAAAGAGCTGGGCCAGGGGGCGGCGGCCATCACTGACCACGGCGTGATGTACGGCGCAGTGGATTTCTATCGGGCCTGTAAGGCGGAGGGAATTAAGCCCATCATTGGCTGCGAGGTGTATGTGGCCCCCAGGGGCCGCACCCGCTTTCAGAAGGTCCACGAGCTGGACGCCAACTACAGCCACCTGGTGCTGCTGTGCCGGAACGAGGAGGGCTACCGGAATCTGTCCTACCTGGTGTCCAGAGGCTTTATCGACGGCTTCTATATCAAGCCCCGCATCGATTTGGAGCTGCTGCGGGAGCACAGCGCCGGCCTGATTGCCTGCTCCGCCTGTCTGGGGGGCGAGGTGCCCAAGCTGCTGGCCGCGGGGAACTACGACGGGGCGAAGGCCGCCGCCCTGGAGATGCGGGAGTGGTTCGGGGAGGACGGCTACTACCTGGAGCTCCAGGACCACGGCATTCCGGCCCAGCGGCAGGTGAACGCGGGCCTGCTGCGCCTGCACGGGGAGACCGGCATTCCCCTCATCGCCACAAACGACGCCCACTATCTGCGCCGAGAGGACGCCAGAACCCAGGACATCCTCATGTGCATTCAGATGGGTAAGACGGTGGACGACCCCGGCCGCATGAAATTTGAGACCGGGGAATTTTATCTCAAGAGCGAGGCGGAGATGGCGGCGCTCTTCCCCAACTGCCCGGAGGCCCTGGAGAACACGGCGAAGATTGCGGAGCTGTGCAATCTGGAATTTGAATTCGGCAAGTACCACCTGCCCCTCTTCCAGCTGCCGGAGGGCTGGACCGACGGGGACGCGTACTTTGAGAAGCTGTGCATGGACGGCTTCCGCCGCCGCTATCCGGAACAGCCGCCGGCATACCTGGAAAAGCTGCGCTATGAGACGGACATGATCCGCCGGATGGGCTTTGTGGACTACTTTCTCATTGTGCAGGATTTCATCGGCTATGCCAAGAGCAGCGGCATCCCGGTGGGGCCGGGCCGCGGGTCGGCGGCCGGGTCCATGGTGGCCTACTGCCTGGACATCAGCGTCATTGACCCCATGAAATACGGCCTGTATTTTGAGCGCTTCCTGAATCCGGAGCGGGTGACAATGCCCGATATTGACACCGACTTCTGCATCCGCCGCCGCCAGGACGTCATCGACTATGTGGCCCGGAAGTACGGCGCCGATCACCTGGCCCAGATTGTCACCTTCGGCACCATGGCGGCCCGCGCCGCCGTGCGGGACGTGGGCCGGGTGCTGAACCTGTCCTATGCCGAGGTGGACGTGCTGGCCAAGGAGATCCCCGCGGGGCAGCAGGGGAAGCCCATGACCCTGGAGATGGCGCTGAAGCTGTCCAAAAAGCTCCACGACGCCTATGAACAGGACCCGAAGGTGAAAAATCTGATTGACACCGCTATGGCCATTGAGGGGATGCCCCGCAACACCTCCACCCACGCCTCCGGGGTGGTCATCACCCGGCGGCCGGTGGTGGACTATGTCCCCCTGGCCACCAACGACAATCTGGTCGTCACCCAGTACACCATGACGACCTTGGAGGAGCTGGGCCTTCTGAAGATGGACTTTTTGGGCCTGCGCAACCTGACGGTGATGGACGACGCGTCGGCGATGATCCGCCGCACAGAGCCGGACTTCAACCCGGAGGCCATCCCGGAGGACGACGCCGCCACCTTCCAGATGCTCTCCGAGGGGAAGACCTCCGGCGTCTTCCAGCTGGAGTCCAGCGGCATCACCGGCGTCTGCATGGGCCTGAAGCCCCAGAGCATTGAGGAGATCACCGCCCTGATCGCGCTGTACCGGCCGGGTCCCATGGCCTCCATCCCCCGCTATATTGAGTGCAAGCACCACCCGGAGAAGGTCACATATAAGCACCCCATGCTCAAGCCGATTCTGGACAACACCTATGGCTGCATCGTCTATCAGGAGCAGGTCATCCAGATTTTTCAGAATCTGGCCGGGTACACCCTGGGACAGGCGGACATGGTGCGGCGGGCCATGTCCAAGAAGAAGGTCAAGGACATCGAGAAGGAGCGCTCCGCCTTTCTGTACGGAGACCCGGCCCGGAATATCGCCGGCTGCGTCGCCAACGGCATCCCGGAGGAGACCGCCCAGAGCATCTACAATGAAATCTACGACTTCGCCGAGTACGCCTACAACAAGGCCCACGCGGTGTGCTATGCGGTCGTTACTTACCGGACGGCGTGGTTTAAGTGCCACTATCCCAGGGAGTATATGGCCGCCCTGCTCACCTCCGTGCTGGACTCCAGCGAAAAGGTGGCGGAGTACATCGCCGAATGCCGGGAGCTGGACATTCCCCTGCTCCCGCCGGACGTGAACGAGTCGGAGACCAACTTCACCGTCTCCGGCGGGGGCATCCGCTTCGGCCTGGCCGCCCTGAAGGGGGTGGGGCGGAACGTGGTGGACAGCCTCCTCCAGGAGCGGCTTCGAAGCGGGCCCTTTGCGGACTTCCCCGACTTCTGCGGCCGGATGCTGGACAAGGATTTGAACCGGCGGGTGCTGGAGAGCCTGATCAAATCCGGCGCCTTTGACCGCATGGGCTACCGCCGGGCCCAGCTGATGGAGGTGTACGGCCAGGTGCTGGACGGCGTGGCCGCCAGCCGGAAGCGGAACCTGGAGGGACAGCTGGACCTGTTCGGCGGCGGGCCGGAGGCCCCCGGACTGCCGGAGTTCAGCCTGCCGGACATCCCGGAGTACAGTCCCCAGGAGCGCATGGCCATGGAGAAGGAGGTGACGGGCCTCTATCTGTCCGGACACCCCATGGACGCCTACCGGGAGACGGTCCGGGGCATGGGCGCCGTGCCCATCGGCTCCATTTTGAGCGATTTTGACCAGGAGGACGGCCCCTCCCGCTATCGGGACGGGGAACAGGTGGCCATTGCGGGGATTATCTCCGCCTACCGCACCCGCACCACCAAAAACAACACCCTGATGGCCTACGTCACCCTGGAGGACGACACCGCCTCCATGGAGCTGCTGTGCTTCTCCCGCGTGCTCAACGAGAGCGGGGGGTACATCCGGGAGAACAGCGCGGTGCTGGCGGCCGGGAAGATCTCCGTCCGGGACGAGAAGGCCCCCCAGCTTATGGTGGACAGCGTCCGCCCCCTGGGGGAGCCGGCGGCCGGCGAGCGGGAGAAGCTGAAAACCCTTTATTTGCGCATTCCATCCCAGGACGACCCGCGCCTGCGGAAGGTTAAGCTGGCCCTGTCCTTCTTTCCCGGCAAGCAGCAGGCGGTGCTGTACTTTACCGACAGCAAAAAGCGCTTTGGGACCCGGTGTATGATTCACCCGGCTCTGGTGGAGGACCTGACGGAGCGGCTGGGCGAGGAGAACGTCGTGGTGAAATAGAGATGAACTCATAGGAAGGAAAAGAAAATGCATGGACGGAGAGAAATTTGCCGTGCGGGACGGGGTTCTGCTGGAGTACAGCGGCCAGGAAAGACAAGTGGAAATTCCCGGCGGCGTGACGGAGATTGGACGGAACGTGTTCCGGAATTGCCGGGAGCTGCGGGAGGCTGTGATTCCGGACGGCGTGGTGAAAATCGGCTCTTTCGCCTTTGAGGACAGCGGCCTGGAGAAGATTACGTTCCCCGCCGGATTGGAGGTTATTGAGGACAACGCCTTTCGAAAGACGAATTTGAGGCGGGTCGTGCTCCCGGAGGGACTGAAGGAGATTGGATTCAAAGCGTTTTCCCGAATTTCTGATCTGCGTCAGGTCCATATTCCCGCCAGCGTGCAGACGATTTGGCATGGGTGCTTTCAGGGCTGAGATAACCTGGATGAATTTGACGTGGCGGCGGACAACCCCTGGTTTTCCGGAGACGGCTGGATGCTCTTCAATAAGGACCGGACGGAGCTGCACAGCGCGCCCGCGGGCGGGGGAGAGCTGAAGATTCCGGACGGCGTGCGGGAAATTGGAGCGCGCGCGCTGTTCGGGGATGAAATGGAAGCTGTAGACCTGCCGGACAGCCTGACCAGAATCGGGGCGTGGGCCTTCGCCTATTGCCGGGACCTGGAGCGGATCTCCCTCCCGGCGCATTTGGAGGAGATCGGGGCGCACGCCTTCTGCGCGTGCAGCGGCCTGCGGGAGGTGTTTCTGCCCCAGAGCGTGACGCGGGTGTCTCCCACGGCCTTTGAGGAGACGGAGGCGGCGCTGTGCGCCCCCTGGCTGCCCATCTCCGCCTTTCCGGCGGCGTGCAGGCTCCAGGCCATCTGCGGCTTTCTGAGCGCAGAGGGACGGGAGCTGGAGATGCCGGCGGAAATTCGGGCCGGGTATGTCAAATATATCCGCACCCAGCGGCGGAAGCTGTATCCCCTGGCGGTGGAGGACCGCCGGCTGCTGCATCTGATGCTCCGGGAGCGCATGATGGACGGAAAGGACCTGGACGGGATGCTGGAGGCGCTGGAGAAGGCCGAAGCCCTGGACGTTCCCCTGAAGGCCTGGATGATGGACGAGCGCAACCGCCTCCAGACGCCGGGACAGCGGGCGCGGCAGATGAAAAGAAGCCTGGACCTGCTGGAGTCCGGAAGCCTCTCTGTGACGGAGGCCAGACGGAGCTGGCGCTTTGAGGCGGCGGAGGACGGCGTCCGGATTCTGAGCTATAAAGGGATCAAACAGGACGTGGTTGTGCCGGAGCAGATTGGCCGGAAGCCGGTGGTGGGGATTGAAGCGTTCGCCTTTTCGCCCTGGAGCAAGCCGAAGGCGGAGGAGGCGGCGTGCCGGCGGATTACCTCCGTCCAGATTCCGGAGAGCGTCACGGAAATTGCGCTCGGCGCCTTTGCCGGGGGAGACGTTGTGATTCGCGCCCCGAAGGGGTCCTGCGCGGAGAAGTACGCCCAAACGTGCGGAATGTCTTTTGAGGCATTGTAGCGGCGCACAAAACAAGGCAGATTAGGAGGAGACTATGGACGGCGGACAGACGAAGGACTTTTTTGTCAACTACGGAAATTCCAGATTTGAAAACGGCCAATCGCTGGTCCGGCCGCGAAAAAATCAGGGAGGAGAAAGACATGAGCGGTGCGCAGGATTTTGTCATTGAAAACGGCGTACTGAAAAAGTACGGCGGTCCTGGAGGGGATGTGGTCATCCCGGAGGAGGTGAAAGAGATTGGAAGCCGGTATGAGTATGCCAACCGCGGGCTGGATGTACGTCAGTACGGCGCGTTTCAGTACTGTGAGACGGTGCGGCGGGTGGTCATTCCGGCCAGCGTAAAAAAGATTGCCTCCTATGCGTTCCACAACTGCACGCAGCTGGAGGAGGTGGAGTTCCAGGGGGAGGTCTCCGCCCTGGGGCAGAATGCGTTTCAGGGGACGCCGTGGCTGGAGCGGCAGCGCTTCGGGAACGTGTACTATGTAAACGGCTGCGCGGCGGGGCTCCGGGAGGGAGCAAGAGAGGCGGCGGTCCGGCCGGGCACGCGCTGCATTGTCCCAGAGGCCTTCCAGGGCTGCGGGAGCCTGGAGCGGATTTCTCTCCCAGAGGGGCTGACGGAGATTGGAGACCGCGCTTTTTCACAGTGCGCGCATTTGTCGGAGCTGGCGCTGCCGGAGAGCCTGAAAAAGCTGGGCCGGGAGGCGCTGCGGGACTGTACCGGGCTGAGGGAGCTCAAAATTCCCCCGAACGTCTCCAGCATTGGCGCGGGGGCTTTCGCCGGCTGCGCCGGCCTGGAGAGGCTGGACCTGTCCGGGGCGGCCCGGCAGAAGAAGCTCAGCGCCTGCCTGTGCGAGGGCTGTGCAAGCCTGCGGGAGGTGCTGCTCCCGCAGGCGCTGAACTATATCGGAAAGAAGGCGTTTGCCGGCTGCCGCGCATGGCAGTCTCTGGCGCTCAGCGGGGCCGTCTCCGTGGTGTCCCAAAAGGCCTTTGCGGACTGCGGCCTGACGCGCCTCACCCTGGGGGAGGGGGTGGAGCGGATTGAGCGGGAGGCCTTCGCCGGCTGCTCTCTGGAGGAGGTGGACTTTCCCGCCAGCGTGTCCCTGGTGGAGGCGGACGCCTTCCGGGGTTGTCCTTTGAAGCGGGCGTCCCTTGGGGGGAGTGACGTCAAGCTGTATGCCCGCTCTCTGGGGGAGAGCCTGGAGGAGCTGCGTGTGGAACATATGCCGGTCTCCGCCGTTCCGGCGGAGTACAGGCCGGCGGCGCTCCAGACCTTCGCCCGCCGGTACCTGGCCGGGGAGGAGCTGCCGGCGGCCCACCGGGAGGACTGCCTGAAGTACATCAAAAGCCAGCGCCGGCGGCTGTGGCAGGACCCATGGGTGCTGCGGGTGATTCTGCGGGAAAAATACATCACCGCCGGGGAGATCGCCGGATATACCGGAAAGCTTGCCCAGCTGAACAACCCGGAGCTCACCGCCGCGCTGCTGGAATACCGCAATCAAAACTTCACCCAGGAGCAGATTGACCGGGCGGAGGAGAAAAAAATAGAGAAAACCCTCCGTGACATGGGGTAAAAATCGAGAAAATATCCTTGACAAGGACCCGGATTTCTGGTATAGTGAACATAGCAATTAACAAGAATAATTCTTGTTAATGAGAGAACAGAATGCAGGAGGGAGTTTACCATGCCTGAACTGAAGGGAAGCAAGACCGAGCAGAACCTGTGGACCGCTTTCGCCGGGGAGTCCCAGGCCCGGAACAAGTACACCTACTTCGCCTCCAAGGCCAAGAAGGACGGCTATGTCCAGATCTCCAAGATCTTCGAGGAAACCGCCGCCAACGAGAAGGAGCACGCCGAGATCTGGTTCAAGCTGCTGGGGGGCATCGGCGCCACCGCCGAGAACCTGGAGGCCGCCGCCCAGGGAGAGAACTACGAGTGGACCGACATGTACGCCACCATGGCCAAGGAGGCCAGGGAGGAGGGCTTCGACCACATCGCCTTCCTGTTCGAGGAAGTGGCCAAGATTGAGAAGGAGCACGAGGAGCGCTACCGCAAGCTGCTGGCCAACGTGAAGGGCGGCCTGGTGTTCTCCCGGGACGGGGAGATGATCTGGCAGTGCAGCAACTGCGGCCACATCCATGTGGGCAAGGAGGCCCCGGAGGTCTGCCCCGTGTGCGCCCACCCCAGGGACTACTTCCAGCTCAAGGCGGAGAACTACTGATTCAGCGCTGCAAAGAAAAAACCAGGAGCGCCCCGGCGCTCCTGGTTTTTTTGCGGCCAATTAGGGAAGTCCCGCCCCGAAGTCCAAGCCGCTGAGATACCGCCGGGCCAGGTCGAAGGCGTGGTGGGCGGTGATGGTGCGCAGCCGCTCCCGTACCGGGCGCAGGGTGATGTGCAGGGGCCGGACATAGGAGCCCTCCGGCGCGGCGATGCCCACAAACATGGTGCCCACCTCGTTGCCCCGGTCGTCCCTGTCCGGACCGGCCACGCCGGTGGAGGACAGGCCGATGTCACATCCCAGCACCCGCCGGGCCCCCTCGGCCATAGCCTGGGCCACAGGGGCGGAGACCGCTCCGTACTGGTCCAGCAGCTCCTGGGGGACGCCCAGCACATTGTGCTTTACCTCGTTGGTGTAGGAGACGACGCCCCCCTTGAACACCTGAGAGGCCCCGGCCACGTCGGTGAGCCGCTTGGCCATCAGGCCGCCGGTGCAGCTCTCGGCGGTGCCCAGGGTCAGACCCTTTTCTTTCAAAAGCTCCTCCACGACGTACTCCAGGGAGGGCACGTCCACGCCGTACACCAGAGGGCCGAACTGCGCCCTCAGTTTTTCCACCGTGGGCAGCAGCAGCGCCTGGGCCTCCACCTGGGTGGACGCCTTGGCTGTGACGCGGAGCTCGCACTCCCCCTCCTTGGCGTAGGGGGCCAGGGTGGGGTTGGTCATGGCGTTCATTTCGTCCCGGAGCTGGTACTCCATGGCGGACTCCCCGATGCCGAAGAGCTTCAGGGTGTGGGAGGCGATGACGCCCTCGGAGAACTGCTGGAGGTAGGGGACGGCCCGGTACTGGAACATGGGGCGGCACTCGCTGGGGGGGCCGGGGAGCATGATAACGTGGACGCCCTCCGCCTCGAAGGCGCAGCCGGGGGCCGAGCCCCAGTCGTTCACCAGCACAGTGCAGCCCTCCGGGAGCATGGCCTGCTGGTAGTTGTTCGCTGTGAGCGGGCGGCCTGTCCGCTGGGCGAAGGCCTCCAGCCGCCGGACGGAGGCTTCATCCCGGACCAGCTTTTTTCCAAAGGCCCCGGCCAGCACATTTTTGGTCAGGTCGTCACAGGTGGGACCCAGGCCGCCGGTGGTGATGATGATGTCCGCGCGTTTTTTGGCGATGGCCACCGCCTCTCTGGCCCGCTGAGGGTTGTCCCCCACCACGGTGTGCCAGTAGACGTTCAGTCCAAGGGCGGACAGGCCCTGGGAGATCATCTGCCCGTCGGTGTTGGCAATGCTGCCCAGCAGCAGTTCGGTGCCGACGGAAAGAATTTCTACTTTATGAGACAAACGCAAAACCTCCAATCCCACAGGGCGCGGCCCTGTCACAGGTTGATTTGAACCCGCTCAATGCCGTCCACGGCGGCGCGGACCATGGCGCCGATGTCCAGGGCGGCCTCCGCCTGCTCCACCTCGCCGGGGAGGGGGCGCAGGCGGGGATGCCGGGGCGTAAAGACGGTGCAGCAGTCCTCATAGGGGAGAATAGAGGTCTCAAATGTGCCGATCTTCCGGGCAATCCGGACAATCTCCTCCTTGTCCAGGCCGATGCAGGGGCGGAGGACCGGCAGATCCGTCACAGCGCCCGTCACCCGCATTGCCTCCATAGTCTGGCTGGCCACCTGCCCCAGGCACTCGCCGGTGACAAGGGCCTTTGCGCCGCAGCGCCGGGCGACCTCCTGGGCGATGCGCATCATAAACCGGCGCATGAGAACGGTGAACAGCTCCTCCGGACAGGAGCGGCGCAGCTCCTCCTGGATGGCGGTGAAGGGGACCACATGGACGGTGAGCCGCCCGGTCCAGGGGGTGAGCAGGCGGGCCAGCTCCAGCACCTTCTCCTTGGCCTCCGGCGAGGTATAGGGGTAGGAGAAGAAGTGGACCATGTCCAGGGAGACGCCCCGTTTGGCAATCATCCAGGAGGCCACCGGGGAGTCGATGCCCCCGGACAGCAGGGAGACCGCCCGGCCGTTGATGCCCACGGGCAGGCCGCCGGCCCCCGGCTCCGGCCGGGCGTGGACATAGGCGGCGTAGTCCCGCACCTCAATGAACACGGTGAGCTCCGGGTTGTGGACGTCCACTTTCAGATTGTCATAGGCCTCGTCCAGCTCGCCTCCCACGTACTGGCTGAGCTGGATGGAGGTCATGGGGAAGGTCTTGTCCGCCCGCTTGGTCTCCACCTTAAAGGTCCGGGCGGCCCGCAGGTCTGCGTCCAGAAATTCCCTGGCAGTGGCCAGAATGGCGTCCTTGTCCTTCTCACAGGGGCGGGCCAGGGAGAGGCTCACCACGCCGAAGACCTTCTTCAGCACCTCATAGGCGCCCAGCACGTCGCAGCTGTCGTCCTTGGGCTCCACATAGGCGGCGGACTGGCGGGTGTAGACCCGGAACTGGCCGTAGGGGTGGATGCGGCGGTGGATGTTGGCCTGGAGCTTATCCTCGAAGCTGCGGCGGTTCAGGCCCTTCAGAACCATCTCGCCCAGCTTGAGCAGAATCATTTCCTTCATGCGGATTCCTCATTTCTGATGATTTGTCCTCTATTATAGCGGGGGCGGGGAGAAATGTCCAGATTCTGCCCGGCGTCCGGCAGCAAAAAAATTTTGGAGAATTGAAAAAAGTCCTTGCAATTTGGCGGGATTTCTGGTACTATAACATGCGATGCTTCTTTGAAAGCGTACTCTCATAGCGAGGAGGTAAGCAACATGGCCAAATGCGAATTCTGCGACAAGGGCGTCACCTTCGGCATCCAGGTTTCCCACTCTCACCGCCGTTCCAACCGCACCTGGAAGCCCAATGTGAAGCGCGTGAAGGCGATCGTGAAGGGCACCCCCACTCACGTGTACGTCTGCACCAGATGCCTCCGTTCCGGTAAGGTCACCCGCGCTGTGT
>CALXGC010000004.1 GCA_944387755.1 uncultured Oscillospiraceae bacterium
GGCACCAGTCCTCGATGACCTTGTCGGCGCGGAAGCGCTCCTTGCACTCCTTGCAGTCCATCAGCGGGTCGGAGAAGCCGCCCACATGGCCGGAGGCCACCCACACCTGGGGGTTCATCAGAATGGCCGCGTCCAGGCCCACGTTATAGGGGTTCTCCTGGACAAACTTCTTCCACCAGGCCTTCTTCACATTGTTCTTCAGCTCCACGCCCAGGGGGCCGTAGTCCCAGGTGTTGGCCAGGCCGCCGTAGATCTCGGACCCGGCGAAGATAAAGCCCCGGCCCTTACACAGGTTGACGATTTTTTCCATGGTCTTTTCGGTGTTTTTCATGGCGATACTCCTTTATTTGATATTTGAATTTTAACCGCTGCTTTGCGTTCTCCCCATGGGGAAAGCGTTTTTCGCCCAAAACGAAAAACGCCCTGAGCCGTGTTTGGCTCAGGGCGGACAGAGGTCCGTGGTTCCACCTGAATTTGCGCCGGAGGGCGCACACTCATACCCCGTAACGTGGGGAGACGGCGGGCCATTGCCTGCCCGCGCTTCAGAGTGCCTTCCCGCCGCGCCGCTGTGGAGCTTGCACCGGCCGCCCCATCTCTGGCTGTCCCTGCGCGGGGTACTGTTCTCTGTCATCGCTTTCCCGGATTGCGGTCTATTGTAATATACAATACTTTTTCTGTCAAGGAGTTCTTATCAATCTTCCGCTTTTTTCGGTCTGTCCGGATAGTCTGCCTGGGCCAGCCCCAGGATAATCTCCACGCAGCGGTCCAGGCCCAGCTCCCCGGAGTCCAGAGTGATGTGGTAGTTCTGCGCCGCGCCCCACTCCCGGTCGGTGTAGTGGCGGTAGTTTACCCGGCGGCGGGTGTCCTTATCCGCCAGGCGCTTTTCCGGCGCGTTTTCCGACTCGCCGTACAGGCGGACAATCCGGTCCGCCCGGAAGGGCACGGAGGCGTGAATGAAGGTGTGCAGGCAGTCGTCCCGGTCCCGGAGAATGAAGTCGGCGCAGCGCCCCACAATGACGCAGGGACCCTTCTCCGCCAGCTCCTGAATGACGCGGTACTGGATGGTCCACAGAAAGTCAGAGGCGGACATGCCCCCCATGGCGCTGGGGAGGCTGCGGCCGAAAAAGGCGTAGGCAAATAGGTTCTTCCCCGGCGCAAACTCCCCCCGCTCCTCGATGAACTTGGGGTCGAAGCCGCTCTCCAGCGCCACCTGCTTTACCAGCTCCTTGTCATAGTACGGCACGCCCAGCCGCTCCGCCACCGTCTTTCCAATGGTGCGCCCGCCGCTGCCGAACTCCCGGCTGACGGTGATAATCTTCTTTTTCATGCAAAATACCTCCTCCGCGGATTCCGGGACCAGCGCCCTTTGGACCTATTATACAACGAAGCGCGCCGGGAGACAAGCGGTTTTGATACGTCCGCCGTCTGCCCTCTTTTAAAAGGGGGCGCCGCCCAACGGGCGGCGGGGGATTGCAAAACAGCGGGCGCGCCGGGCTGCCGCGCCCCACGCATATGTCCGCCGGGTTTACCCCTTCCGCCTCGCTTCGCCCGGCACCTCCCCCGGAGGGGGAGGCTTTTGGGGCGCGCCGGGCCGCCGCGCCCCACGGATACGTCCGCCCCCCTGTGGGGGGAGGGCTTTTGGGGGGCGGGAGGCGGAAATTCCTGTACTTCTATCGGAGTTTATGGTATAATCAGGGCGAAAATACAGCCGGATTGGGCAGAGGAGGATGGCTTATGCGATGGTACCACACGGCGGCGGCGCTGGTGCTTGCGGCGGCGCTGGCAGTTCCCGCGGCGGCGGAGACCTTTTCCGACGTGCCGGAGGAGCACTGGGCCCGCCCCTACATTGAGAAAATGTCGGAGGAGGGTATTGTCCGGGGAATCGGCGGCGGGCGCTTCGCCCCGGAGGACCAGGTGTCCACCGCGCAGTTCGCCGTCATGCTCACCAACGCCTTCTGCGGGGAGGAGCTGGAGGCCTATGACGGCCCGCAGGACCACTGGTGGGAGCGCTACCTCAACGTCGCCTGGGAGGGCGGGCTGCTCACCGACACCACGGCGGGGTGGTCCTACTGGGCCCAGGGGAGCTGGGAGGCCGCTGTGGTGGAGGCCCCCATGACCCGGTTCGATATGGCCCAGGCCATGCACAACACCGTGCTGGAGGAGACGCTGGCCCTCCCCACCGACAGAGAGCGGGAGGCCGCTATGGCGGCCATCGGGGACTTCGGCGCCATCCCGGAGGACTATGAGACGGCGGTGGTGGCCATGTACGCCCTGGGCCTGCTCTCCGGCGTGAACGAGGCGGGGGATTTCGACGGCTCCGCCACCATGACGCGGGCCCACGCCTGCGTGGTGATGGACGGGCTGCTGAATCTCCAGGCCGGTCAGGAGGACACGGAGAGCCTGAAGCAGGAGATGTATCTGGACGCCATGGAGAACCAGGTCTTCAGCCTGGTGAACCAGATTCGGGCGGCCAGCGGCCTGGAGCCCCTGGCCTATAACGCGGACCTGGCCGCCGCCGCCCGCGCCCACAGCGCGGATATGCTGGAACGGAACTTCTTCAGCCACACCAACCCGGACGGCGCGGACCTGGCCCAGCGCCTTCGGGAGGAGGGGATCTCCTTCCAGAGCGCCGGGGAGAACATCGCCGTGGGATATGCGGACCCGGACGACGTGGTGGCCGGCTGGCTGAACTCCGAGGGACACCGGGAGAATCTCCTGGGGCCCTACCGGGAGATGGGCGTGGGCCTGGCCGTGGGCGGCGAGTTCGGCTACTACTGGACTCAGTGCTTCCTGTCCTGAACCAAGCGGACAATCCGTGGGGCGCGACGGCCCCGTTGCACCTGCCAAAGCCTCCCCCTTCGGGGGAGGTGCCGAGCGAAGCGAGGCGGAAGGGATAAAAACGACAGAGCGCCCCAGGGCGCCCTCTGAGACAGAGGGACCCTGGGGCGTTTTTGTCAGGTCTCGCCGGCCTCCTCCCGGCGGGTGACGGCCAGAGACAGCTCGTCCAGCTGCTTGTCGTCCACGAAGTCGGGGCAGTTGGTCATGGGCTCGGAGGCGTTCTGCACCTTGGGGAAGGCGATGACGTCCCGGATGGACTCGGCCCCGGCCATCAGCATACACAGCCGGTCCAGACCGTAGGCCAGGCCGCCGTGGGGGGGCGCGCCGTACTTGAAGGCGTTGATGAGGTGGCCGAAGCGCTCCATGGCGTCCTCGTCGGAGAAGCCCAGAGCCCGGAACATGGCCTCCTGGGTCTCCGGCACGGAGATGCGGATGGAGCCGCCGCCCAGCTCCACGCCGTTGAGGACGATGTCATAGGCCTTGGCCCGGCAGTTCTTCTTGTCGGTCTCCAGCTTGTCCAGGTCCTCGTCCATGGGGGCGGTGAAGGGGTGGTGCATGGCCACGTACCGGTTCTCCTCCTCGCTCCACTCGAACATGGGGAACTCCGTCACCCACAGGAAGCGGAAGTCCTTGGGGTTCAGAATGCCCAGCTGCTTGGCGCACTCGCACCGCAGGGCGCCCAGGGCGGCGAAGACCACCTCGTCCTTCACGTCGCCCACGATGAGGACCAGGTCCCCGTCCTTGGCGTTGGCCCGCTCCAGAATGGCCTTGTTTTCCTCCTCGGTGAGGAACTTCTGATAGGAGGACGTGACCTGCCCGTCGTGGAGGCGGGTCCAGGCCAGGCCCTTGGCCTTATAGGTCTTCACAAACTCCGCCAGCTTGTCGATCTTCTTCCGGGGGAAGTCCGCCGCGTGGCCGTCCACATTGATAAGCCGCACGGAGCCGCCCCCCTGCACCGCGCCGGAGAACACGGAGAAGCCGCAGTCCTTCACAATGTCGCTGACGTCCTTGATTTCAAAGCCGAAGCGCAGGTCGGGCTTGTCGGAGCCGAACCGGTCCATGGCCTCCCGCCAGGGCATCCGCAGGAAGGGGGTTTTCACGTCCACATCCAGCACTTCTTTGAATACCCGCTGGATAAAGCCCTCCTGAATCTCCATAACGTCATCTTCGTTGACGAAGGACATCTCCAGGTCAATCTGGGTGAACTCCGGCTGACGGTCGGCCCGCAGGTCCTCGTCCCGGAAGCAGCGGGCAATCTGCATATAGCGGTCAAAGCCGGAGAGCATAAGCAGCTGCTTGTACTGCTGGGGGGACTGGGGCAGGGCATAGAACTTGCCGGGGTGGACCCGGCTGGGTACCAGATAGTCCCGCGCGCCCTCCGGGGTGGACTTGGTCAGCATGGGGGTCTCGATCTCCAAAAACCCCTGCTCGTCGAAGTAGTCCCGGCAGATCTTCGTCACCTTGTGCCGGGTGGCAATCATCCGCTGCATGTCCGGGCGGCGCAGGTCCAGATAGCGGTACTTCAGCCGCAGCATGTCGTTGGCCTTGGAGTTCTCTACAATCTCAAAGGGGGGCGTCTCCGCACGGGCCAGCAGGCGCAGCTCGGTGACGTAGATCTCGACGTCGCCGGTGGCGATTTTCGTGGTCTTGCTCTCCCGCTCCCGCACCAGGCCGGTGGCGGCGATGACGTACTCGGCGCGCAGGGTGGAGGCCTTCTCAAAGATCTCCTTGTCGGTGCTGTCGTCAAAGGAGAGCTGAATGAGGCCCGTGCGGTCCCGCAGGTCCACAAAAATCAGTCCGCCCAGATTCCGCTGCCGCTGCACCCAGCCGCACAGGGAGACCGTCTTCCCCGCGTCGCTCAGGCGCAGGTCGCCGCAGTAGTTCGTGCGGCGGAAGTTCTTCAGATTGTCCATAAAATCAACTCCATTTTGTAATTTTAAGATTTTATATTTCAATTTGGATTGCAAACAAGGGGGTCCGGCGGACAGCCGCACAGGACGCGCCCGCCGCCCTCCGCCCACCGGGCGGGATTGCCGCGGATATATTGCGCAGCCCCGTCAAAATCCTGCTGGCTGCGGAGGACGTGCTCGTAATAGCCGCGCTGCCAGATAGCGCGTTTTGGTTCGTTTGAGATTTTGTTTATTTTGCGGGCTGAAAAGGATTTTAATTGCCGCACCAGTTCCGGAATTGCCGTAGGGGCGGGTCCCAGACCCGCCCGTCCCTCCAGGATTAGGATTCCGTGGATATGGTCAGGCATAATAATAAATGGGCCAAGGGAAAGACCGGAATTATGGTTAGGAAGATCATCCCATGTCTGCGCCACGATTTCACCGTATGGCGACAATTCTACGCGGGCGGGTCTGGGACCCGCCCCTACGGCGTTGGACGGCAGAGAAATAATTTTCCCGAACAGGGGTTGTCGTTGCGCCGTACAGATGGTGACAAAATACGCCCCATTTTGAGAATAGTCGTAATTTTGCAGGCGGATAGTTTTCCGGCAGGGGAGGGAATCCATACAAATTACCTCCTGTAGGGGGCGGCCCGTTTTTCCAGGACAGGGTTATTCTCCCCGGTCCAGAACCGGCGCGCCCTGATTCAGTTTCTCCAATCCGGCCTGGATGTGGGCCACGGCCTCCGCCGGGGAGAGCTTCACCTGCTCGCCGGTGGCCAGGTCCTTGACGGCGGCCGTGCCGGAAGCGATCTCGTCCTCCCCCAGGAAGATGACGTAGGGGATGCGGAGCTTATCGGCGTAAGAGATTTTCTGCTTGAACTTTTTCTGCTCGGCGTGGATCTGCACCCGAATGCCCGCCTCCCGGAGCTGGGTAGCCAGGGCGATAGCGGGGGAGAGGTCGGCGGTCATGGGCAGGACCAGCACGTCGGCGGGGGCGGTGTTCAGGCCGTCGTTGAGATAGCCCTGGTCCTCCAGGACGAAGAAGAGGCGGGTCAGTCCGATGGAAATTCCCACGCCGGGGAGTTGTTTATCCGTATAATATTCCGCCAGGTTATCATACCGGCCGCCGGAGCAGATGGAGCCAATCTCCGGGTGGTCCAGCATGGTGGTCTCGTACACGGTGCCGGTGTAGTAGTCCAGGCCCCGGGCAATGGTCAGGTCCACGGCGAAGTGGGACTCCGGCACGCCGAAGGCGGAGAGATACTTCACCACGGTGTTCAGCTCCTCCAGTCCCTGGTCGAACACCTCGTTCCTGCCCCGGTAGGCCTCCAGGGCGGAGAGCACTTCCTGATTGCTCCCGGTAATCGCAGTAAAGTTTAATACGCTCTGTGCCTGCTCCGGAGCCAGCCCGGCCTCCACCAGCAGGGCCTGCACCTTGTCAGGGCCGATTTTGTCCAGCTTGTCCACGGTGCGCATAATCTCCCCGGACTGCTCCGTGAGGCCCAGCATGGCGTAAAAGCCGTTGAGGATTTTCCGGTTGTTCACCCGAATCTGGAAGCGCTTCAGCCCCAGGGCGGTGAAGGCCCGGTAGATGATGGAGGGAATCTCCGCCTCGTTGGAGATGTCCAGCTTCCCGTCGCCGATGACGTCGATGTCCGCCTGATAGAACTCCCGGAAGCGGCCCCGCTGGGCGCGCTCCCCCCGGTAGACCTTGCCAATCTGGAAGCGGCGGAAGGGGAAGGTGAGCTGGCCGTAGTTCTGGGCCACATACTTGGCCAGGGGAACCGTCAGGTCAAAGCGCAGGGACAGGTCGGTGTCCCCCTTCAGAAAGCGGTAAATCTGCTTCTCCGTCTCGCCGCCCCCCTTGGCCAGCAGCACCTCGCTGGCTTCAATCAGAGGAGTGTCCAGAGGCGTGAAGCCGTACAGGGCGTATGTCCGGCGGAGAATTTCCACCATGCGGTCAAATTGCACCTGCCGGGCCGGAAGCAGCTCCATAAAGCCGGACAGCGTGCGGGGTTGTACTTTGCTCATTGTGTCCTCTCCTTTTTGCATTGTATGACGGCGAAGTGTCTCCCCATCTGGGTGAGGCTGTAGGGGCGCGCATTGCGCGCCCGACGGACGGGACAGACGGCGGTTGGTTGGCGGGCGGGTCTTGGACCCGCCCCTACGGCAACAACGGACGTGTGTGTAGGGCGCGACGACCCGGCGCGCCCACCGTGGCATTC
The DNA here is from genome assembly GCA_944387755.1 of uncultured Oscillospiraceae bacterium. The sequence continues at coordinate 6,955 of CALXGC010000004.1, forward strand.
ACGGGCGGCCGTATCCGTGAGGCGCGGCGGCCCGGCGCGTCCAAAAGCTGTCAGATGAAAAAAGCGCTCTCATCCCGCAGTTGGGACGAGAGCGCGGCGTGCGCTTCGTGGTGCCACCCAAGTTCAGGGCGGCCGGGCCGCCCCCTCTGGTACCCCGTGTTGCGGCGGGGGAGCCGCGCCTGTCTCCAGGCCCGCTGGTAGCGCCGTCTTTGGCCGGGCCCGTGACCGTGGGACCCTCTCAGCCCAGGGGTCTCTCTCTGTCCGGCGGGATTCCGGTTACTCATGCGCCGTCGTGGCGGTGAACGCTGATATGCTAC
>CALXGC010000005.1 GCA_944387755.1 uncultured Oscillospiraceae bacterium
CCTTGTCAAAATTTGGAAGTCGTGGGCGAAGTGCGTTGGGGGCGGCCCATCGGCCGGGGGATTCCGCCGCTTTGCGGCGGGGGAAGCGCCTTCCAGACGCGGGGGGCCGTCCGAATGAACGGGGATACAGCCATGATGATGGCTGGGGCATTCCACCCCCCATTTTCTTTTCGGTCTTGCCGAAAAGAAAACGGGCCGTGGACGGTCCAAAAGAAAAGAACGCTTCGGCGGGTCGGTCCGCGCAGGCGCGGACGCTCCTGCCGCCGGCGGGGGAAGGTTGGACTTACCTCCCGTCGGTGCGGAGAAAACGCGGGGCCCTTGGGGAGACCTTCGGCCCGGGGAAGTCCCGGATACCGGGTTCGTCTATCCCCGCTGCCGCTCCTCTGACGGTTGCGGGGGCACGAGGGCCTACCGGACCCGGGACGCTTCGCTGCCGGGCGGGGTTTGGCGGAGATGTGAAAAAGCGGGCGTGTCAGCGCCCGCTTTTATGGTTCGTATTGAAGAATGTCCTCGACCCGACAGCCTAAAACGAAACAAAAGCGGGCCAGAACGTCCGTGTCCAGCTTCTCCACATGGCCCTGATACCATTTGTCAACGACCTCGAACCGTGTGCCGGAGGCCCTTGCCAGTTCGTTGCGCTTCATATTGCGCTGGTCCAAAAGCTCCTTCAGGTGGATATGGACCCGCCCATATGCCCGCACGCTCAGAATGGATTGGCGGTCTTCCATATGCTCACCTCCGCTTTTACACTATCTTGAACGTAACGGATTGACAATTCTCATATTTATAGTTACTATATAGCTAGTAATTTATGAGGTGAGTTTATGGTGACGTACCGGGATCTCTATTTCCATCTATTCCGGGCCAGCGAACGGGCGATCCGCGCCATAGAACGGCAGGACTATGATGCCGCGAAGGCCGCCTTGGTCACTGCCCAGCGCCAGGTAGAGGACGCCATCCTGATCTCCGGTTTTCCAGAGGAGATCACGCCGGAGGACTGACACCCCCCGCCCGGCAGCGAAGCGCCCCGGGCCCCAGCAGGACCCCATGCCCCCGCAACCGCCAGGGGAGCGGCAGCGGGGACAGAAGCAGGGAGTATCCGGGCCCTCCCCGGGCTAAAGGTTTTCGCAAGGGGAACACGTTTCTACCGCACCGAAGGGCGGTAGGGCCAACCTTCCCCCGCCGGCGGAGGAGAGTCCGCGCCTGCGCGGACCGACCCGCCGAAGCGTTCTTTTCTTTTGGACCGTCCACGGCCCGTTTTCTTTTCGGCAAGACCGAAAAGAAAATGGGGGGGTGGAATGAATCAGCCATCATCATGGCTGCCACCCCGTCCTGTCGGACGGCCACCCCCGCCTGGGTCAGGCGCCCACCTAAAATTTTTTGCGTAAATTTTTCTTGCCTTTTGCGCAACCATGTTTTATAATGACCTTACCATTAGATTCCGCCTTTGCTGGAATCCAAAAAACAAAGGGAGGTCATCACTATGAGCTATCCGCACACCGGCAACGAGGTCTTCGTCAGTTTTTCGCTCTCCAACACCATGTTTTCTGGAATCGGCAAGGGCACCATCACCCGGGAGGATGTCTCCGTCGATTATCTGAAGGACCTGTTCAACAAGTACGGCGTCATCGTCTCCGCCAAGCCCGAGCAGCGCAAGCTGCTGGAGCGGGTGAACACCATCTATGACCTACAGCTGGATATCCCGGAGAACCTGAAGATCATCCAGCTCTCCGAGAAGAACCGCCGCCTGGTGCTGATCTCCGTCCAGGGCCTCCGCCGGGTCAACGGCTCCCTGCTGCCGGAGTACTCCGAGCAGGAGTTCCAGGAGGCCACCTTCAGCTTCGTGAAATACTACGTCCAGAGTCGCCACTACGATGACCTGGTGGCGGAGAACGAGAAGCTCAAGCGGGACCTGAACGCCGAGATCGCCTGGCGCACCCGGGTCTCCGACATCTGATCCGCCCCTCCCGCGCCGCCGCCCCCCGGGGCGGCGGCGTTTCTTCGCTCTTCCCTTTTTTCTCCCGCTGTGGTAGACTGGACCTATCCCATTTGGAAAGGGGTATTCCCATGAGACGAACACTGACCGCCCTGCTGGCCGCCCTGCTCCTGCTGGCCCTGCCCGCCTGCGCCCAGACGGCGTCGGAGGAGATCCAGGAGGATCCGCCCGTGACGGAGGAGCCGGAGACCCCGGCCCCGGAGCCGGAACCGGAGCCCACGCCGGAGGAGCTGGCCGCCCAGGAGATCGAGGACCTGCTCTCCTCCCTGACCCTGGAGGAGAAGGTGGGCCAGCTGTTCTTCGTCCGGGTGCCGGAGACGGACGCCGCCGCGGACGTGTCCGCCTATCACCTGGGGGGCTACATCCTCTTCGGCCGGGACACCAAGGACCAGACCGCTGAGTCCCTGTCCCGGACCATCCAGAGCTACCAGGACGCCGCGGCCGCCGACACCGGCATCCCCCTGCTGATCGGCGTGGACGAGGAGGGCGGCACCGTGGTGCGGGTCAGCTCCAATCCCAACCTGCGGGCCTCCAAATTCGCCTCGCCCCAGCGGGTCTGGGCCGCCGGCGGCATGGAGGCCATCCTGGCGGACACCCAGGAGAAGGACCAGCTCCTGGCCTCCCTGGGCTTCAACGTGAACCTGGCCCCGGTGGCGGACGTGTCCACCGACGGCTCCGACTTCATCCACGACCGGACCTTTGGCCAGGACGCCGAGGCCACCGCGGACTATGTGGCCCAGGTGGTGGCCCAGATGTCCGCCGACGGCATGGGCAGCGTCCTGAAGCATTTCCCCGGCTACGGGAACAACGCGGACACCCACACCGGCATCGCCCTGGACCAGCGGCCCTACGAGACCTTTGAGACCTCGGACCTCCTGCCCTTCCGGGCGGGGATCGCCGCCGGCGAAGGCTCCGCCGCCGTGCTGGTGAGCCACAACATCGTCTCGTGCATGGACCCGGACCTGCCCGCCTCCCTGTCCCCGGAAGTCCACCGGATCCTCCGGGAGGAGCTTGGCTTTGAGGGCGTGGCCATGACCGACGACCTGGCCATGGAGGCGGTGGCGGCCTACTCCGCCGACGGGGCCGTGGCCGTCATGGCCCTGGAGGCCGGCAACGACCTCATCATCACCACGGACTACCGGACCCAGATCCCCAAGGTCCTCCAGGCGGTGGAGAGCGGCGCCCTCTCTGAGGCGGCCGTGGACGAGGCCTGCCGGCGGGTGCTGACCTGGAAGCAAAGCCTGGGG
>CALXGC010000006.1 GCA_944387755.1 uncultured Oscillospiraceae bacterium
GGCTGCATAGAGAAATATGAACTTATAATTTGGTCGGTTTTGCGTAAAACGGCGCTGTATCAGGCTCTAGCGGTGTTTGTGGAGAAGTATGAAGATATGGAATCCGGCGTCTGAATGCCGATACCTAATTTCATCTCTTGCTCCAGCTCCTTAAATATATACATAAGCGCATCCGCTGACCGCATTATAGCACAGGGGGCGGCCATTCTCAACCTCAAAACGTCAAACTCCAACCGGCCTCCAGCAGGTGGAAAAATGACGGAAACAGGAAACCCCGGCGGCGCATAGGGCCGGCGCGGCGGGGACAAGATAGCTTCGGATGTTCCATCCAGGGAAATATCCAAACACAGAAACAGAAAAGGAGAGACAACATTTATGTCCAGTAACGGCAATAACAGCAGCAGCAGCAAGCTGGTCGTCCCCAGCGCCCGCGAGGCCATGAACAAGTTCAAGATGGAGGCCGCCAACGAGGTGGGCGTCAACCTGAAGCAGGGCTATAACGGCGACCTGACCAGCAAGCAGGCCGGCTCCGTGGGCGGTCAGATGGTGAAGAAGATGATCGAGTCCTACGAGAACGGCATGAAGTAACTGCCGGTCCGGGACAGCGCCCGCCGGGCGCGGCGTCCGTGCGCAGGGATTCCGGTTTTCCGGACCGCGCCGGGCGGCCGCGCCCGGCCTCTTTGATTTTTGGTGCAGCTGCACAGAGCAGGACATCATTTTTTGTCAAAAACATAAAAGCTTAGGGCGCCGGCAAATAATTCTTTACAACATTGCATTAGCGTGCTAAAATGTGAAAGCAGCAGGGGACCTCCCTGCCTATCTTCACAATCTGGAGGTTCTGTACATGAAAAAGACCTTGTCTCTTGCACTTGCTCTGACCCTCGCCCTGTCCCTGACCGCCTGCGGCGGCGGGGAGAGCTCCTCCGCTCCGGCCGGCGGCTCCAGCCAGCCCGACGCCAGCGCCTCCACCCCCGCGGACGCCAGCGCCAGCAGCGCCGGAAATGAGGCGGAAGCGGTGGACGACGTGGCCGCCGTCACCGAAAAGGGCACTCTGGTGGTGGGCATCACCAACTTCGAGCCCATGGACTATCAGGACGCGGACGGCACGTGGATCGGCTTTGACGCCGACATGGCCAAGCTGTTCGCCGAGTATCTGGGCGTCACCGCGGAGTTCGTCGAGATCAACTGGGACTACAAGGTGATGGAGCTGGAGGCCGGCAACATCGACGCGGTGTGGAACGGCATGACCCTCAACGACGAGGTGAGGGCCGCCATGGCCACCTCCGTCCCCTACTGCCTGAACGCCCAGGTGCTGGTGGTCCCCGCCGACAAGGCCGCCGATTTCGAGGGCCTGACCAGCCTGGAGGGCCTGAACGTGGCTGTGGAGTCCGGCTCCGTGGGTGAGGACGCCGCCATCGCGCTGGGCGGCAGCACCGTTCCCGTGCCCAAGCAGGCGGACACCCTGCTGGAGGTCTCCGCCGGCACGTCCGACGCGGCGGTCATCGACCTGCTGATGGCCGGCGCCATGATCGGCGAGGGCACCAGCTATGAGAACCTGACCTATGTGCTGAACCTGAACGAGCTCCAGGGCCAGGACTCCGAGGAGTACGGCGTGGGCTTCCGTCCGGACTCCAACCTGGTGGACGAGTTCAACGCCTTCTGGGCGGAGAAGGTGGCCGACGGCACCGTGCTGGAGGTGGCCACCACCTACGGCCTTCAGGAGTCCGTCATTCTGGAGTAATCCAGCCTGTTTTGAAACCACCCATTCAAAGGCAGAGGGTTTTATGGCCCTCTGCCTTTGAATGGCCTCTGCCGCAAGGCCGCACTTCACGAGATACATAGGGAGGACGACGGCATGTTCTTCATGTCTGCTGAATTTCAGACGGTGGTATCAGCCCTGAACGAGGGGTTTGTCAAAACCGTACAGCTATTTTTGGTTACGCTTATCGGCGCGCTGCCCCTGGGGCTGGTAATCTCCTTCGGCTCCATGAACCGCTGGGCCCCTCTGGCCCGCCCGGTCCACTGGCTGCTCCGGCGGAATGCGCCGGCGGGGCGCCGGCCGGGGAAGCTTGCCGGCGCTCTGACTGCATTCCGCCCCATCCGCCTGATCTGCCGCCTGTTGGTCTGGATTATCCGCGGCACCCCTCTGGTCCTTCAGATTCTGATTATCTACTACGTCCCCCCGCTGATGAAGGTCTTCAACTGGGGCGGCGGAGAGGGCGGCCGGTTTACCGCCGTGGCGGTGGCCTTTATCCTCAACTACTCCTTCTACTTCTCCGAGATTTACCGGGGCGGCATTCAGGGCGTCCCCATCGGCCAGCAGGAGGCGGGACAGGTGCTGGGCATGACCAAGTCCCAGATTTTCTTCCAAGTGACCCTCCTTCAGATGATTAAGCGCATCGTCCCCCCCATGTCCAACGAGATTATCACCCTGGTGAAGGACACCTCTCTGGCGCGGGTCATCGCCCTTCAGGAGGTCATCTGGATGGGCGAGTCTTTTATGAAGGGCAACCGGGGATATGCCGGCCTCATCTGGCCGCTGTTCTTCACGGCGGTCTACTACCTGGCCTTCAGCGGCATTGTGACGATTCTGCTGAACCGGCTGGAAAAGAAGCTCAGCTTCTTCCGCTGAAAGGAGGCGGCAGTATGGCAATTTTAGAGGTACAAAACATCGAAAAACACTTCGGCGCCACAAAGGTTCTGGAGGACATCAGCTTCGGGCTGGAGCAGGGCCAGGCCCTGGCCATCATCGGCTCCTCCGGCTCCGGCAAGACGACGCTGCTGCGCTGTCTGAACTTTCTGGAGAAGCCTGACCACGGAAGGATTCTCGTCCGGGGCAAGACCCTGTTCGACGCGGACGACCCCGCCACCCAGCGGGAGAGCGAGGTGCGGAAGAAGCGCCTCCACTTCGGCATGGTCTTCCAGTCCTTCAACCTGTTTCCCCAGTACACCGCCCTGAAAAACGTCACCCTGGCCAAGGAGCTGCTGGCCAAGGAGCAGCCCGGCTTCAAGAGCCGGAAAAAAGAGATTTTGGCGGAGATTGAGGGGGAGGGGAAGGAGCTGCTGGCCAAGATGGGCCTCTCCGACCGGGCCGGACACTATCCCCACCAGCTCTCCGGCGGGCAGCAGCAGCGGGTGGCCATCGCACGGGCCCTGGCCCTCCATCCGGACATCCTCTGCTTTGACGAGCCCACCTCCGCCCTGGACCCGGAGCTCACCGGCGAGGTGCTGAAGGTCATCCGCTCCCTGGCGGAGCAGAAGACCACCATGATCATTGTCACCCACGAGATGGCCTTTGCCCGGGACGTGGCCGACCAGGTGATCTTCATGGACGGCGGGGTCATCGTGGAGCAGGGCGACGCCCGGCAGGTGATCGAGA
>CALXGC010000007.1 GCA_944387755.1 uncultured Oscillospiraceae bacterium
GTAAAAACAACGGGGGAGGCACCGAGCGAAGCGAGGCGGAGGGGGTTTCATCAACGGACGGTTTTTGAATGGCCTCAATAGTCCAGATTGACGGCGTACTTGGCGTTTTTCTCGATGAACTCTTTTCTGGGCTCCACTTTTTCGCCCATAAGGACGGTGAACACCTCGTCGGCCTTCACGGCGTCGTCCAGGGTAATGCGGCGAAGGGTGCGCCGTTCCGGGTCCATAGTGGTCTCCCACAGCTCGTGGAAATCCATCTCGCCCAGGCCCTTATAGCGGTTGATGACGACCTTTGCGTTGGGGTTGTCGCCCCGGAGCTCGGCGGAGACGCGGTCCCGCTCCTCGTCGGAGAAGGCCACGCGGGTTACTTTGCCTCTTGTGAGCTTATAGAGGGGGGGCACGGCGGAGTAGACGTAGCCGTGTTCGATGAGGGGGCGCATAAAGCGGAAGAAGAAGGTGAGCAGCAGGGTGCGGATGTGGGCGCCGTCCACGTCGGCGTCGGCCATGATGATAACCTTGTGGTAACGCAGCTTGCTCAGGTCGAAGTCGTCGCCGATTCCCGCCCCCAGGGCGGTGATGACGGGGGTGAGCTTGTCGTTGCCATAGACCTTGTCGGCTCTGGCCTTCTCCACGTTGAGCATTTTGCCCCACAGGGGGAGGATGGCCTGGAACCGGGAGTCCCGGCCCTGGGTGGCGGAGCCGCCGGCGGAGTCGCCCTCGACGATGTAGAGCTCGGTGAGCTCCGGGTTGACCTCGTTGCAGTCCCGCAGCTTGTCGGGCATTGCCGCCCCGCTGAGGGCGGTTTTCCGGCGGATGGACTCTCTGGCCTTGCGGGCGGCCTCTCTGGCCCGGTTGGCCATGAGGGCCTTGTCCAGAATGGCCCGGCCCACGGCGGGGTTTTCCTCCAGATAGGTCTCCAGCTTTTCGGATACCACGTTGTTGACCAGGGTGCGGATCTCGCTGTTGCCCAGCTTGGCCTTGGTCTGGCCCTCGAACTGGGCCTCGGTGAGCTTCACGGAGATGACCACGGCCAGGCCCTCCCGGCAGTCGTCGCCGGAGACCTTCTCGTCGTCCTTGAGCATTTTCATCTTCCGTCCATAGGCGTTGAGGGTGTTGGTCAGCGCCCGGCGGAAGCCCTCCTCGTGCATACCGCCCTCCGGGGTGTGGACGTTGTTGGCGAAGGAGACCATGACCTCGTTATAGCCGTCGTTGTACTGCATGGCCACCTCGGCGATGGCGTCCTCCTTGGCCCCGGACATATAGATGACGTCCGGGTGCAGGGGGTCCTTGTTGCGGTTGATGAAGGCGACGAACTCCCGAATGCCCCCCTCATAGCACATGTCGTCTTCCTGCTCCTGGCCGGGGCGCAGGTCCACGGTCTGAATGCGCAGTCCGGCGTTGAGGAAGGCCTCCTCCCGCATACGGGTGTGGAGGGTGTCATAGCTGTATTCCAGGGTGTCGAACATCTCCGGGTCGGGCTTGAAGGTGACGGTGGTGCCGGTGTGGTCGGTCTTGCCTACAATTTTCATCTCCTGGGTAATTTTGCCCCGGGCAAACTTCATCTCATAGATCTGTCCGTTTTTATGGACCTGAACCTCCAGCCACTCGGATAGGGCGTTGACCACCGAGGCGCCCACCCCGTGGAGGCCGCCGGAGACCTTATAGCCGCCGCCGCCGAACTTGCCGCCGGCGTGGAGGATGGTGAACACCACCTCCAGGGCGGGCCGGCCGGTCTGGGGCTGGACGTCCACGGGAATGCCCCGGCCGTTGTCGGTGACGGTGATGGTGTTGCCGGGGTTGATGGTGACGGTAATATCGGTGCAGAATCCCGCCAGGGCCTCGTCGATGGAGTTGTCCACAATTTCATACACCAGGTGGTGCAGGCCCGACTCGCTGGTGGAGCCGATGTACATGCCGGGGCGCTTGCGCACCGCCTCCAGCCCCTCCAGCACCTGGATCTCCGAGCCGCCGTATTCATGCTCCACCTGGGTGGAGCTCAGTTCCAGTTCTTCTGCCATAATAACCTCCATATTTGTCTGGGACGGATTGACCCTTGACAGCCGTCCGCCGGCGCGCCGGCGGGCTTCTGTCAGCGGTCAATCTCCCGCAAAGCTTCCAAAAAGCTGCCCGCCCGCCGCAGCAGAGCCGGCGGCGACAGGGGGGAGACATATACCGTGGGCGGGCCGCTCTCCTCCCCAACCAGCACAAAGGACCGGGGCAGGTCGTCCCCGATGGGAATCACCCGGCCCGCCTGCTCCGCCCGCTCCAGAAACTCCCTGGTCTTATAGGCCCAGCTGGCATTGTCCAGGTCGAAAATCCCCAATATCTTCTCATGGGGGACCACAATGGACTGTCCCAGGTGCAGGTACATATCCGTCTCTCCCTTCTCAGCAGGTTAGTAGGGGCGCACAGTGTGCGCCCGCTCACCGGGGCCAAACAACAAACGCTTGCGTGGGGCGCGACGACCCCGGCGCGCCCGCCGTTTCGGAATCCCCCCGTCCCCTTCACAAGGGGGGCGGGCGGCCGCAAGGGCCGCCCCTACGGCAACAACGGACGTTGTCCGTCTCTGTAGGGGCGCACAGTGTGCGCCCGCTCACCGGAGCCAAACAACAAACGCTTGCGTGGGGCGCGACGACCCCGGCGCGCCCGCTCACCAGGGCCAAACCGGCGGCCGGTTACGGTCCGATGACCTTAGGCCCCCAGATTTTCCGCCAAATCCGCCAGCCCAGACAGCACCCCAGCAGGGCGCACACGCCGGGCACGCCGGGGAAGATGAGCAGCTGGGTGAAGGGGGAGACCTCCTCCGACTTCCACAGGCTCAGCCGTCCCGCCGCCGCCAGGGCCGCAAACAGCACGGCCAGAACCGGCGGGAGGGCTCGCCAGATTTTCCGTCTGGGGACGCGGCAGCACAGGTACTCCAAAATAAAACCCAGTCCCAGGGGAAGCAGGCCAAAGATTCCAATGACAACAGGCATATATCTCCCTCCAGGCGCGTTCAGCACTCTTGGGGTCCGCCGGCGAGGCTTCCGTTTTGAATGCGGAAGCTCCAGCCCTGTTCCAGGCCCTCCAGCTTCTCCTCCTCGCAGCAGGTGATGAAAATTTGTCCCCCTTTTATGTGGTTCAACACAAAGGATTGCCGTTTTGCGTCCAACTCAGACAGCACGTCGTCCAGCAGGAGCACCGGGTACTCCCCGGTCTCCTGGAAAAAGATCTCCCGCTGGGCCAGCTTCAGGGAGAGGGCGGCGGTGCGGGTCTGCCCCTGGGAGCCGTAGGTCTTGGCGGACCGGCCGTCCAGCTCCACCGCCAGGTCGTCCTTGTGGGGGCCGGTGAGGC
>CALXGC010000008.1 GCA_944387755.1 uncultured Oscillospiraceae bacterium
CCCGGTGGTGCTGGTAAAATATCTGCTGGTGGGCTTTCTGTACGGGATTCCGTCAGAGCGGCAGATCGAGCAGCGCATCCAGACGGACGTGGCCCTGCGGTGGTATCTGGGACTGGATCTGTTTGAACGGGTGCCGGACCACAGCACGATCAGCCAGCTGCGGCGGCGGAAGCCGGCCTTCCGCAAGGTATTTCGTCGGTTGTTTGAGGAGGTCGTGGGGCAGTGCATCGCCAAGGGGCTGGCCAGCGGGCGGCTGGTGGGGACAGACTCCACCCATGTGAAGGCCAACGCCTCCCGGGCCTCGGAGGAGCAGGTGGAGCTGACAGAGGAGCCCGGGGTGTACTGGGAGCGGCTGGACGCCTGCGAGGAGGAGGGGCTGGCGGAGCTGGAGCGCAGGACGGGGAGGCGGCGCAAGGCCCGGACAAAGCAGGTCAAGAAAGACCGGCGGCAGACGAAGAAGCGGGTAAGCCGGACAGACCCGGAGGCGGGTCACATGAAGCGCCCCGGGAAGCCCCGTGGGCAATACTATCTCTCTCACCAGACGGTGGACACCGACCACGGCGTCATCCTGGACGTGAGGGTGACGCCCGGCGATGTCTATGACTCCGTGCCCTATCTGGATCAGCTGGAGCACGTTCACCGGGCTGTCCTTCCCATCCAGGCCGCGGCGGCGGATGCCGCCTACGACTTCCCCCTGGCCCACCGGGTGCTGGATGAGCTGGGTATCCGGTTTTACGTCCGGCCTCAGACATCCCATGACCGCACCGGTGTGGAGCTGAAGCGGGACGCCTTCCGATATGAGGAAAGCCTGGACGCGTATGTCTGCCCCAATCACAAACTGCTGAAGCTGAATACCCTCCACCGCAGCGCCAGCGGGCTGTACTGGCTGTATCTGGCAGATAAGCGGGACTGCCAAAGCTGCCCGTTCCGTCCACAGTGCCTGCGTCCAGAGGACAGACGGGGCGCCCGGAAGCTGGAGCACAGCTATTTCATGCCCCAGCGCCGGAAAAACCTGGAGCGGCGCACCCAGCCGGAATACCGGGAGGCGCTGAGGCTGCGGCAGATCTGGTGTGAGGGCACGTTTGCCATCCAGAAACGCTGCCACAATTTAACACAGCTTTTACGGCGGGGACGAGAGGCAGCGGAGGACCACTGCCTCCTTTCCGCCGCGGCCTTGAACCTCAAAAGACTGATACGGAACGCAGATTGACGCCATAGGGCGTCTTTTTTCTTCCCACTTATTCTGCCAGCCCATGATTATGTGGCACTTTGTCAACAGACCCAAGTTGTCCCGAAGTAGGTAAGGGCGGCCCGGGGTGTCGATCTCCGCCGCCCTCCGTTCAGATCGCCATTCATCCCCTAATCGTCTGAACGGAGGAATTACAAATGACGACCATCAATTTGAAAGACTTTTATCCGTGGTACACCCACGACGAATACATAGATGTTTCCCAGGAAGTGGCCGAGGAACTCCACACCAACAGGCGGCGGGAGGCGGCCCATGCCGAGCGGGTGCGCTACAACAAGGCGTTCTACTCCCTGGACTGTGATGACGGGATCGAATACTCCGCCTGCCTACACGAGCCCAGCCCCCAGGAACTCATGGATCGCAAGGAACTGTTCTTCCGGCTGTGGAACGCCCTCAACTCCCTGCCGGAGATCCAGGGCCGCCGCGTGGACGCCTACTTGATTCAGGGCAAAAGCTACCGCGAGATCGCCCGCGAGGAGGGCGTAGACAAAAGCGCTGTCCGGCACTCTGTGGAGAGCGGTATCAAGCAGATGAAAAAATATTTGCAGGAAAATTTCTAATTGCCATCTCCATTTGCCCCCTTTTTTCTGGTGGTATATGAGAGGAAGTTCCTCTTCGCAAAGGGACACCGGGGCCCCGAAATAGCGCGGGAAGCTCAGCGGCGGGTGTCTGACACCAGCGCCGCAAGTGGGACAGGCCATCTCACGGCCACAATCCGCCGGGTCAGGCTGGCCGCCTGACCGTCCGGGCCGCCGCCCCTTTGCGCGGGGCCGTCGCGCCGAGTATTGCTGTCTAACGACAGGCCAAGGAAATGAGCGTGGCGGCCCCATCTTTAAGCCTATGGACACTTTGTCCAGAAGTGAGGCAAGGAACAGGGCCAGCATCAGAAGCGGTGCTGGCCCTGTTCGTTTCCCCACGGGACAACGGGGAGTTTGTTTGTGTCAGTCCGTTCATGAGAGAGGAGGCCGTATATGCCAAAAGCAAATGCCGTTTTTGCCATTGATGGGTTTGAAATATCCGCCACCTTTGCTGAGTCACAAAACACGGCGGCTATTGGGCAGATCAAGCAGATTTTGCTCTCGTCTTTTGTGGCGCAGACCTCATCCACCCGGCCCGGAGTCATCCTTGTCAAGCCTTCGGAACAGAGGGATAATAATGGTGGGGATAGTCCCTATGTACCTTGACAAGTTCAAAAATCCTGCGTACAAAAAGCCTCTTTTCACCTGCCAAAATGATATTTGAAAGGATGGCTTATATATGGAAAATCAAATGATAACTGGCACTCGCGTTGATTGTTTATATCGGGTGTCTAGCGACAAGCAGGTGGATCATAACGATAAAAACCAGGCCGACATTCCCATGCAGAGGAAAGCCTGCCACGCCTTTTGTGAGAAAATGGGCTGGACGATTGTTCACGAGGAACAGGAGGACGGCGTTTCCGGCCACAAGGTACGGGCGGAAAACCGGGACAAACTGCAAATCATCAAGGAACGGGCCCGTCAGGGCAAGTTTGATATTCTGCTGGTGTTCATGTTTGACCGCATCGGGCGGATCGCAGACGAAACGCCCTTTGTGGTGGAATGGTTCGTCAAGAACGGCGTCCGGGTCTGGAGCACCCAGGAGGGTGAGCAGCGGTTTGACAACCACACCGACAAACTCACCAACTACATCCGGTTCTGGCAAGCGGACGGCGAAAGCGAAAAAACCTCCATCCGCACTAAAACCGCCCTGGGGCAGCTCGTGGAAGATGGAGGCTTCAAGGGCGGCGTTGCGCCCTATGGCTATGACCTTGTGAAAAGCGGGCGTGTGAATAAGCGCAAGCATGAGGTTTACGAGCTGGCGCTCAATGAAACCGAGGCCGCTGTTGTCCGCATTGTCTATGACAAGTATGTGCATGAGGGCTACGGGGCCCAGCGGATCGCCACCTACTTGAACAACCTGGGCTACCGGGCCCGGAGCGGCAAGATGTGGCACCACGCCACCATCCGGGGCATCCTCTGTAACTTGACCTATACTGGCGTACTCCGCAGCGGGGAAAGCCGCTCCCCGGTACTTCCGCATTTACAGATTATTCCCCCGGAGCTGTTCGAGGCGGCCCAGCGTATTCGTACCAACCGGGCCAATGAAACGGAACGCACCGTTCCCCGCAACATTGCGGGCCAGTCGCTCCTGTCCGGGAATGTGTACTGCGGCCATTGTGGGGCCCGGCTCAACCTCACCACCAGCGGCAAGGCGTACCCCTGCAAGGATGATCCCCACCGGGTCATCAAGCGGGTGCGGTACATCTGCTACGGCAAAACACGAAAGCAGACCGACTGTGACGGGCAGACGGGCTACACGGCACATATCCTGGACGGAATCATTGATAAGCTGGTGCGGCAAATCTTTGAGCGCATGAAAGCAATCCCCAAAAGTGAGATCGTCAACGCCCGCTACCGGGAAAAGATGGAGGAGAGAAAAAATCTGCTCCGCTCCGTCCGGGCCGACTACACCAAGGCAGCCGATGAACTGGATATGCTCAAAGCGGAAGTCATAAAGGCCCTGC
>CALXGC010000009.1 GCA_944387755.1 uncultured Oscillospiraceae bacterium
TTGTTGCAGGTGTCCATGGAGTCGTTGCCGCCGTTGTAGAAGAAGTAGCGCACGTCGTACTTCTTGAAGATCTCCAGGATGCGCTTGTAGTCGGTGTCGTCCACGTCGGGGTCGGCCATCTTGTAGCGGCAGGAGCCCAGGGCGGAGGAGGGGGTGTACTTGAGCAGGGCCAGCTCCTCCGGATCCTCCTGGCCCATGTCGAAGAGCCGGTCGTTCAGCACGCCCTTGATGCCGTGCTCCGCGCCCAGGACGCGGGTGATGCGGGGGTCGCGCAGCGCGGTGTCGATGACGCCGTAGGCGCTGGCGTTGATGACGGATGTGGGCCCTCCGGACTGGCCGAAGATGCAGGCGCCTTTGAGTTCACTCATGGGAACAGCCTCCTCAAGTCAATAGATGTCGGGACTCTCATTTCATCATAGCATCGAAAAAATCAATTGTAAATACTTGCAATTTAAAAAGTATGTGATATGATCAAGAGTAGAAATCGTTTTCCTGTTTTGGAACCGGCGCGCTCCGGCGCCGCCCCTCCGGCCCCGCCGGGCCGGCCGGGAAATCTCAACAACATGATGAGGAGCTGATCTGAATGGCATTGGTTACCACCACCGAGATGTTCAAGAAGGCCTACGACGGCGGCTACGCCATCGGCGCGTTCAACGTCAACAACATGGAGATCGTCCAGGGCATCACCGAGGCCGCCCGGGACCTGGAGGCGCCCCTGATCCTCCAGGTGTCCAAGGGCGCCCGGGCCTACGCCAACCACACGTACCTGGTGAAGCTGGTGGAGGCGGCGGTCATCGAGTGCCCCAACATCCCCATCGCCCTGCACCTGGACCACGGCCCGGACTTTGAGACCTGCAGGAGCTGCATCGACGGCGGCTTCACCTCCGTCATGATCGACGCCTCCAGCAAGCCCTTCGCGGAGAACATCGCCATCACCCGCCAGGTGGTGGAGTACGCCCACGACCACGGCGTGGTGGTGGAGGCCGAGCTGGGCGCCCTGGCCGGCATTGAGGACGACGTGAAGGTCTCCGCCGAGGAGTCCCACTACACCCACCCCGAGGAGGTGGAGGAGTTCGTCAGCAAGACCGGCTGCGACTCCCTGGCCATCGCCATCGGCACCAGCCACGGCGCTTACAAGTTCACCGCCGCCCAGTGCACCCGCAACGAGAAGGGCGAGCTGGTTCCCCCTCCCCTGCGTTTCGACATCCTGGAAGAGGTCACAAAGCGCCTGCCCGGCTTCCCCATCGTGCTCCACGGCTCTTCCTCCGTGCCTCAGAACTTCGTGAAGATGATCAACGAGAACGGCGGCAAGATGCCCGACGCTGTGGGTATCCCGGAGGAGCAGCTCCGCCAGGCCGCCCGGAGCGCGGTGTGCAAGATCAACATCGACTCCGACCTGCGTCTGGCCATGACCGGCACCGTCCGCCAGTTCTTCGCCGAGCACCCCGACAAGTTCGACCCCCGCGAGTACCTCAAGCCCGCCCGCGCCGCCATCAAGGAGCTGGTCAAGCACAAGATTGTGGACGTGCTGGGCTGCGACGGCAAGGCCTGATTCTGTGCCTTTGGGTACACACAGCTGCAAATCTGCCTGCAAAAGGGATGCGCTCTCAGGGCGCATCCCTTTTTTGTTCTCCCGCCCAGAGAGGAGGCATAGAATAAAGCGTAGTTTGCCTCCCCTGCGGGGGCGCGGAGAGGGAGAGATTCTATGCCGGAGCTGCTGCCATACGACCGCCGGGCGGCGGTGGACTATGCCCACCGGTGGGCCTTTGGGCGCAATCCCAGATATTTTGACTTTGAGGCCATCGGAGGGGACTGCACCAACTTCGCCTCCCAGTGCCTGTATGAAGGTGTAAAGCTTATGAACTTTACACCAGATTTCGGGTGGTACTATCTGGACGCCAACCGCAAGGCCCCTGCCTGGACGGGGGTGCCCTACTTCTATAACTTTATGACCCGCCGGGAGGAGAGCCGGGGACCGGTGGGGGTGGAGGTCCCGCTGGAACGGCTGCTGCCGGGCGATTTTGTACAGCTCCGGTTCTCCTATGACGCCTTCGGCCACACGCCCATTGTGGTGGAGGCGGGCAGTCCGCCGGCGCTGGAGAATATTCTGGTGGCCGCCCACAGCCAGGACGCGGACTTCCGGCCTTTGAGCACATACCGCTTTCGGGAGATCCGGTTCATCCATATTTTAGGGGCGCGGCCCTGGTGAAAACTGGAACATACAGGAAGAAAAAAGGCGGCGGAGAAGAAATCCTTCCCCGCCGGAATTTTAGAGAAATTCAGTAATATCAAGGATTTTGCGGCTTTTTACCCCGGAACATTCCGGGGTTTTCCCTTTCTTTTTCCCTTTATAGGCTGGAGACGTCCTGAATGAACTGCTCCAGGTGCTCCGCGCTGCGCTGCTTCATCTCCTCGGTGACGTGGCCGTACACGTCCAGCGTAAAGGCGGCGGTGTGATGGCCCAGGGCCTCCTGGACAGTCTTCACGTCGTCCCCGGATTGCAGGGCAGCCACGGCGTAGCTGTGGCGCAGGTCGTGGAAGCGGGAGGCGGGCAGGCCGATGGAGGCGGCGATTCGTTTATAGTTGTGGTAGACCGTACTGGAGGAGAGGGGGCGGCCCAGGGTGTCTGTAAAGACCAGGCCGGAGTCGGTCCAGTTCTCCCCGGCCTGGAGGCGCTGGGCGTTCTGACGGGCGCGCTGGCCCTTTAAAATGTCCAAAACAGTGGGAGCGGCGGCAATTTTCCGGCTTTTCCCGCTCTTTGTGGGGACCAGACGGGTCTCTCCGGGGGAGCCGGGGACGCTCTGGAGCTGTCTTTGCACCACAATCTGGCCCCGCTCCAGGTCCACGCAGTCCCAGGTGAGGCCCAGCACCTCCCCCTGGCGCATTCCGGTAAAGAGGGTGGTGAGATAGACCGCCTCAAACCGGTGGCCCTGGACCGCCTTCAAAAAGGAGGCGATCTGCTCTCTGTCAAGTGGTTTTACTTCACAGAATTCCCGGCGGGGGAGGACGCAGTTGTCCGCCGGATTGTCCCGCAGCAGCCCAATGGCCGACGCCTGCTGGAGGGCTTTGTGGAGAATGCTGTGGACGCACTTGACCGTCTGGGGGGACAGGCCGGCGCCCAGGCGGTTGATAAACTCCTGGACGGAATATGGTGTCAAGGAATCCAACTTTACAGCGCCCAGAGCGGGCTTGATGTGCACCCGGACGTTCTTTTCATAGGCCCGGACGGTCAGGGGCTTGACGCCCCCCAGGTAGTTGGCCTGCCACAGGTCCAGCCACTGTCCCACCGTCAGCTTGGAGGGGGGCGTGTAGACGCCGCTGCTCACCTCCACGGCGGCGGCCTGCATACGCTCCAGCACCTCCTTCTGGGACTTCCCGCTGAAGGAGCGCTGAATCTGCCGCCCGGTGCCGGGGTCCCGGCCCACCGTCACCCGGCCCTCCCAGTAGACGTACTGTTTGCCGTTTCGATTGACCGTCTTTTTCCGAAGGGTTCCGCTGCCCTTCGCCCCTCGCTTCGCCATAAAAACCACCGCTTTGCTCAAAATTTCTGGTCCTATTATACTACAAAAAGCGGACGGCTCCCAAAAATTTTTCAGCCGCCTACCGCAGCCCGAAACAGGCCCGGAAGGCGGCTTGCAAGTCTTGCATTGTGGGGAAGGGGGCCTCCAGCCCCATGAGGCGGCGGAGAAAATCCCGCTGGCCGGGGGAGAGGGGGAGCTGCTCATACCAGACGCCGTCCTTGGGCCCCCGGTACCGGGAGTAGAGGAGATAGAGCAGCACCTCCCCCGCAAAGGGGAGGTCGTACTCCGGCGCAGGGCCGGCCCCGGCGTACCGGGACAGGCCGAAGTCCAGCAGGGCCAGGCGCTCCCCGTCCCAGAGCAGGTTGGCCAGGCGCACATCCCCGTGGACCACGCCCCGGCTGTGGAGATAGGCCAGCGTGTCCAGAAGCTGGCCGCCGATTTGGAAGATTTCCCGGTCTGAAAAGACGCGGCGGTCCCGGAACAGCAGGCGCTCCAGGCTTTTTCCCGGCATGTACTCCAGCCAGAAGCCGTAGTGCCGCGGGAGAACGCACACGCCCAGCAGCTCCGGCACGGCGGGGTGGCGGAGCTGGGAGAGAATCACCGCCTCCCACCCGTGTTCCGCCGGGTCCCGCCGCCGGAAGCGCTTCAGCACCGCCAGGGCTCCGTCCTCCCGCCGGACCAGATAGCACACCCCGTACCGCCCGCTCCCCAGGCGGGAGAGAACGGTACAGCCGGGGATGTCCCGCCGGAAGAGGGTCAGCGGGCGGGGGAGCCGCATTCCGGACAAAACTTTGCCCCGGAGGGCAGCGGCTTTCCGCAGTTGGAGCATACCGCCGGACCGCCCAGCTTCGCCCCGCAGGACAGGCAGAACTTGGACCCCGCCGGGACGGCGGCCCCGCACTGGGGACACGCGCCGGAGACCGCCGGGGAGGCGGGCTGCACCGCCTGGGGCTGGGGCTGCACCGGAGGCTGCTGGACATACTGACCCTGGGTGGGCTGCTGAACATAGGGGGGCTGGTGGGGGTACTGGGGCGGGTAGTATGCGCCGGAGTGGGAACGCGAGCCCAGAAGCCCAAACAGGCCTCCGCGCTGGTAGTAGCTCCCGCCCTGATAGGGGTTGGGACGGCGGCGGCTGCTGCTGGAGCCGGAAAAAATGCCGAACATAGGTCAATCCTCCTTATTCCATAGGGGGTATGAAAACCGGTGTGGTTTGGCAGTATTATACAAGAGGATTCGGGAACCGGTCAAGTTTTTAAGGCTATTTTACATACATTTAACATTCCGGCGATAAAAAAAGCCTTCCCCCCATAGGGAGGAAGGCGGCACGGCCGCAGGCCGTGACGGATGAGGGGGCGTTCGTATCCGTGGAGCGCGGCGGCCCCGGCGCGCCCACCGTGGTATTCACGGGCGGCCGCAAGGGCCGCCCCTACGGCAACAACGGACGTGTGTGTAGGGCGCGACGACCCCGGCGCGCCCGTCCCTGTAGGGGCGCGCATTGTGCGCCCGCTGGACGGGGCAAGAGGCGCCGGGCGAAGCGAGGCGGAAGGGGCCAAAACCGCCTTTCAGTCCTCCTGCCAGCCCTAGCACACGTCGATCCAGCCCAGGCTGTTGGAGTACCGGGCCAGCTCGTCGCAGGTGAGCTCGATGGCGGAGTTGGAGCTTCCGGCGGCGGGGAAGACGGTGTCGAAGCGCCGCAGGGACACATCCAGGTAGGTTTTGACGCCCTCCGGGTTGGCGAAGGGGCACACGCCGCCCACGGCGTGGCCGGTCATCTCCTGGGCCTGCTCCGAGGTGAGCATTTTTGCCTTGGTGTGGAACATGGCCTTGTATTTGGGGTTGTCGATTTTGGCGTCTCCGGCGGCCACAATGAGGACGCAGCCGCCGTCCACCAGGAAGGACAGCGTCTTGGCAATGCGGGCGGGGATAACGCCGGCCGCCTGAGCGGCCAGCTCCACCGTGGCGCTGGAGACGGGGAACTCCAGAATGTCCTGCTCCCGGCCCAGGGTGCGGAAGTAGGCGCGGACGCGTTCAATTGACATCTCTCAGCCCTCCAGTTTCCGCCCGGCCTTAGCCAGGAAGCGTTCGTTGGTGATGATGAAGCGCTCGTGGACGCCCTGTCCGATGGGGCCCTTCTCGTCGTAAGCGGCGACGCGGAGGACGATGCGCTTGCCGTCCACGGCGGTGACTTCGCTCTCCGCCCAGACCTTTATGCCCAGGGGGGAGGCGGAGTCGTGGGTAATCTCCAGCTTTGTGCCCACCGTGCTCTCCCCCTCGCTGAGGAAGGGGGCCAGAGAGGTCCACGCGGCCTTCTCCATCAGGGCGGTCATGGCGGGAGTGGCAAAGACGGGCAGCGTGCCGGAGCCCATGGCCTGGGCGGTGTTCTCCGCCCGAACCACGTCCTCCGCCCGGCCCTTGAGTCCAACGGAAATAGACATGTTGCATTCTCCTTTGTAAATTTTTCCGACGGTGCTAGAATAGCACAAGGCGCGGGCAATATCAAGACCCGCTGAGCAGAACGAAGTCGTCCTTGGCATAGCCGGTGGTCCCCTGGTAATTCACCAAATACCATCCGCCGGACGCCCCCAGGACGGTGAGGGGCGCGCCGTCGGGCGCCTGGGCCAGAACGGCGGCGTTGAGGTCCGGGCGGGAGCGGATGTTCAGCACGCCCCACTCCACGTCCACCCGGCCGGGGCGGCTGGCCTCCGGGGTGAGGAAGGGGATGTCGAAGAAGTCCGTCAGGGAGAGCACCAGGTTGCGGGCCACGGCGTCCAGGCTGCTCTTAATCCAGTCAGCGTCCTGGGCGTTGTCGTGGTAGCCCAGCTCCAGGAAGGCGGCGGGGGCCCGCACCCGGCGCACCTCGCCGATGGAGGTGGTGGCGCGGGTCTGCACCAGGCTGGGCAGGGGATAGACCGCCTTTAAATTGTTGGCGATGATGGTGGAGGCCCGCTGGCCGGGCTGACTGCCGGGGTAGTAGAAGACCAGCACCCCCCGCACCTGTCCATAGCGGCCCTCCGGGGCGGCGTTGGAGTGGAGGGCCAGGTGCAGGTCATAGTCCCCCGCGTTGGAGGCCGCGATGGACGACGCCGCGGTCATGTCCGGCGTGTTGCGCACATAGCGGATTCCGGAGGCGTCCAGATAGGGGACCATTTTGTCCGCCAGCAGGTTCATGTACTGCTCTTCGGTGCCGCCGTTGACATAGTAGTTGTTCTCCTGGGTGGAAGGGGAGAGATAGATGATAGGCATAGCGCTTACCTCCTGCTTTTTCCCCATCCTATGCGGCGGCGGAGGCGGCGGTGTAAAAAAATACGGCGGGAGGCGCAACCGCCGTCCGCCGTTTCCGTCTGAACAGGCAGAAGAACACCGGAAAGGAGAATGACCCATGAAAAAACGGATCTGCCTGTCTCTGGCCGCGCTTATGCTTCTTCTCTCCCTGGCCGCCTGCGGCGGCGGCGGGAGCAGCTCCGCGGGGGGCTCCCCCTCCGCCGCGGAGGGAGAGGCCTCCCTCCAGACCAGCCAAAGCCAGGACGCCCCCCAGGAGAGCCTCCAGGCGGAGAGCGGAGCGGGCCAAAACGCCAAGCTCATCCGCCGGGCGGAGCTGCACATTCAGACCGAGGACTTTGACGCCTCCGCCGGAGCCCTGGAGGCTCTGGTGGCGGAATACGGCGGCTACTTCCAGTCCGCCCGGTCGGAGGGCGGCTCCCTCCGGAACCAGGACGCCGCCCGATACGGGGAGTATGTCATCCGCCTGCCGGAGGAGCGCTTTCACAGCTTTCTGAACCAGTCCGGAACCCTGGGGTATGTCCTCCGCAGCGCCGAGAGCAGTGAAAATGTCAGCCAGGCCTACTACGACACCGAGACCCGCCTGGATACCCAGCGCACCAAACAGGCCCGCCTGCTGGCTCTGCTGGAGCAGGCGGACACCATGGAGAACATTTTGGAGCTGGAAAACGCCCTGAGCGAGACGGAGTATGAAATCCAGACCCTGACCACCGACCTGGAGCACTACGACGATCTCATTGACTACGCCACCGTCACCCTATATCTGGAGGAGGTCCTCCAAATCAGCCAGTCCCCTGGGGAGGCCGCCAGCCTGGGCGAGCGCATGGCCGCCGGAGCCGCCTCCAGCCTCCAGGGCCTGGTGCAGGGAGTGCAGAATCTGCTGGTGTGGGCGTCCTACAATCTCGTCCTGGTGCTTGTCCTCCTGGTTCTGGCCGCCGCCGGGTGGTTTGGATGGCGCTTTGTTGTGAAAAAACGCCGAGAAACATAAATGCGCCCCCCCACCCGGCTTCGCCGGGAGCCCCCTCAAAGAGGGGGCCATTGCGGCAGGGAAAGCCCCCGCCGCCAAAGAGAGAGGGGGAACGCCGAAGGCGGTGGAGGGAGAACCCGGCTCCCCCACCCGGCTTCGCCGGGAGCCCCCTCAAAGAGGGGGCCATTGCGGCGGGGAAAGCCTCCGTCCTACAAAGCCTCCCTCGTAGGGCGGGGGCTTGCCCCCGCCGCCAAAGAGGGAGGGGGAACGCCGAAGGCGGTGGAGGGAGAACCCGGCTCCCCCACCCGGCTTCGCCGGGAGCCCCCTCAAAGAGGGGGCCTTTACGGCGGGGAAAGCCCCCGCCCTACAAAGCCTCCCTCGTAGGGCGGGGGCTTGCCCCCGCCGCCAAAGAGGGAGGTGTCACGGCGGAGCCGTGACGGAGGGAGAATACAGGAGCCCCCCTCAAAGAGGGGGGCCTTTGCTTTTTCAGGCTGTGAGGAACAATCCCAGGTACAGCAGGACCACGGCGGCGGCGAGGACTGCCAGCGCAATCAACACAATCATCAAAATCTTCTTCATGTTCTCCTCACTTGTCCGTAAAGACAATGTCGTACTCCGCAGGGTCAAAGGCCTGACCGAAGAAGGTTTTGAGGATGGTCTCCGCGTTTGTCCGCGCCTCCTCCAGGATACCGTTGGCAATGGCGGTTTCCTCGGCGCTCCGTTCCATCTCCGCCTGGGCCGCGTTGATTTCCTCCATGGTAATGGGGCGGAAGACGCTCTCCTCCTCGTGGTAGATCTGAAGGGATTCCTTGTCCAGTATGCTGTCCAGCACCCTGGCTTCGGGCATTTGGACCCGGATGGTCTTGCGGTCCTCGTACAGCTCGTATTCGATGTCCCCGAAGTTATAGCCCGCGTTGACCTTCACATTGTAGCTGTAGATGTACTTGCTCTGGGTGAAGGGGATGGAAATTCCGAACAGGTCCCGGTCGTCCTCCAGGACATTGACGATGGTGCAGTAGGCCGACTGGGTGGCCAGCACCCCGATGTCCTCCAGGTTCAGCTTGACGGTTGTGGTCTCCACAGTGGGTTCTTCCTCCTCTTCCGGGGTGAACGCCCCGCTCAGCCACATGACGCCGAAGAGAATTGCGCCTGCCAGAACCAGGACAGCCAGCACGGTAAGCAGCCGCTGTGCCGCCGTCATGAACTGAAGAACCATCTGAAATGTGCTCTGACGTTTGGGCGGCTCCGGGTCCGGCGGAGTGGGGGGCGGCTCCGGGTCTGACGGAGTGGGAGGCGTCTCTGGATCTGGCGGGGGAGGGGGCGTCTCTGGGTCTGACGGATAAGGAATCAACTGGACTTGGTCGCTCATAGCAAGGGGGCCTCCTTTGTTCTGTTGTCGCGGAAAAACCGCGCAGTGACAGAGCTTGTCTATGTGCACGCTGTTGTCCCTGCGTGCGCCGTGCTGATGCGCCCTGTCCCGTCCAGTATACCAGACTTTTCCCAAATTCGACAGGTTTTTTGAACGATTTTAAGGATTTTCGCTGACCCTGTCCATATCTGCCAGCACGTGGCGCAGGTTCTCAAAGTAGGCCCTCATCTCGGCCCGCTCCTTCTCTGTGGGCGGAGCGGGCTCCTTGGGCGCGCCCTTTTTGGGCGGCTGGCGGCGCTGCTCAAAGGTCTCCTGCTGCTTCAGCCACCGCAGGGTGTCCCGCCGCAGGTTTGAGGCCAGAAAGCCGAAGACCGCGCGGGCCTGGCTTGTCAGCATGGGGTACAGGTCCAGAATCTCCCCCAGCTCCGTGGACGGTTCCCGCCAAATCCGGTCCGCATAGGAGTAGACCGCCGACAGCAGCCACCCCCGCTGCTCCGGCGGGAGGGCCTCCAGCATGGGGCAGCTGTCAAAGTACAGGACAAAGCCTTTTTTTGCGTTGCTCATCAAACATTCCTCCTCACCCTCTCCGGGAAAGGCGGGAATTTGTGGGACATATCCGTGCAATTAGGGCCGGGTTATTTGTAACTAGTTAACTGTAAATAGTAAATTGAAAAAAGTAATTTGTTATCTGTCATTTGTAATTTGTGCCGCTCCCGGCGCGGCGGCTGAGAGAGAGGAAAAAAAGAGCTCCGTCCGGAACATGCCGGGCGGAGCGTTCGCGTCTTTATGGAAGGGAAATGATTCAGTCCTGTTCCCAGTTGTGATAGACGTTCTGCACGTCGTCGTTGTCCTCCAGGAACTCCAGGAGCTTCTCCATGTTCTTGATGTCCTCTTCGTCGGTGAGCTTGACATAGGTCTGGGGGACCATCTGCACAGAGGCCTCCAGGAAGGTGTAGCCCTTCTGCTCCAGGGCGGCCACCACGTCGTTGAAGGCGTCAGGGTCGGTGTAGATCTCAAACACCTCGTCGTCGGCCTGCATGTCGTCCGCGCCGCACTCCAGGGCGTCCATCATGACGGTGTCCTCGTCCAGGTCCTCGGAGTCCAGGACGATGACGCCCTTGCGGTCGAAGGACCAGGAGACGCAGCCGGCGGCGCCCAGGCCCTTGCCGTACTTGTCCAGCAGATGGCGCACCTCCGGCGCGGTGCGGTTGCGGTTGTCGGTGAGGGCGTCCACAATGATGGCCACGCCGTTGGGGCCGTAGCCCTCGTACACCACGCTCTCGAAGTTGTCGGTGTTGCCCGCGCCCAGGGCCTTGTCGATGGTGCGCTTGATGTTGTCGTTGGGCATATTGGCCGCCTTGGCCTTGGCGATGACCGCCGCCAGCCGGGAGTTGTTGGCCGGGTCGCCGCTGCCGCCGGTCTTCACCGCCACAATCATCTCACGGGCGATTTTCGTAAAAATCTGAGAACGCTTGGCGTCTGCCGCGCCCTTGGTTTTCTGTATGTTGTGCCACTTGGAATGTCCGGACATGAATATCTTCCCTTCTGTGAATTTCGGATTCAAGCTGACCTATTATATCACCGGAAACCGGCTTTGACAACCCCGCTTTTGCCGCAAAAAAAGCCTTCCCCCCACCGGGGGGGGGGGAGGCGGCCCGGGCGAAGGCTGTGACGGATGAGGGGGCAAACGTGGGCGTGGGGCGCGACGGCCCCGGCGCGCCCGCCGTCTCGGAATCCCCCCGCCCCCTTTCACAAGGGGGGCGGGCGGCCGCAAGGGCCGCCCCTACGCAAACGCCGGCCGGCGCGCGCGCCAGGGCCCCCCCCCCCGGGGGGGGTGCCGAGCGAAGGGAGGCGGAAGGGGTAAGAGCCAACGGCCCGGCGCACCCGCCGTCTCGGAATCCCCCCGCCGCCTTTCAC
>CALXGC010000010.1 GCA_944387755.1 uncultured Oscillospiraceae bacterium
CGCCGTCTATACCGCCGACAACGGCGCCGGCGCCGCCATCACCGCCTCTGCCAAGGGCTACGGCGGCAGCGTGGTGGTCATGGTGGGCATCAACGCCGAGGGCAGCATCGAGGCCATCACCGTCACCCAGCAGGCCGAGACCAAGGGCATCGGCTCCAACGTGGTGGACAACGCGGAATATCTGGCCAACTACAACGGCCTGTCCGCCGCCGAGCCCCTGGTGCTCAATGAGGACGTGGACGCCTATACCTCCGCCACGGTCTCCAGTACCGCGGTGCTCAACGCGGTGAACAACGCCATCGCGGCCTATAACCAGATTCCTTGAAAGGCGGTGAGCTGAGATGAGTAATAATAAGCTGCAAATTTTAACCAACGGTTTTCTGAAAGAGAACCCCGTGCTGGTGCTGGTTCTGGGCACCTGCCCCACGCTGGCCACCTCTACGATGGCCTCCAACGGCATCGGCATGGGCCTGGCCGCCACCTTCGTGCTGGTGTGCTCCAACATTGTCATCTCCGCCCTGCGGAAAGTGATTCCCAACCAGGTGCGCATCCCCTGCTACATCACCGTTATCGCCGGCTTTGTGTCGGTGGTGCAGATGCTGGTGTCCGCCTTTGTGCCGGCGCTGGACTCCGCTCTGGGCGTGTACCTGCCCCTGATCGTGGTGAACTGCATCATCCTGGGCCGCGCTGAGATGTTCGCCTCCAAGAACGGCATCGTTGACTCCGCTCTGGACGGCCTGGGCATGGGCATCGGCTTTATGATTACCCTGACCATCATGGGCACCATCCGTGAGATCCTGGGCTCCGGCACCTGGATGTCCGGCCTGGACGGCCTGTTCCCCTTCCTGCCGGAGGGCTTCGCCATTCAGGTTCTGCCTGAGTCCATCGATCCCTTCACCATTATGACCAGCGCCCCCGGCGGCTTCTTCATCTTCGGCGTGATGATGGCTGCGGCCACCTGGCTGACCACCCGCCCCAAGAAGGAGAAGGCCTCCGCTCCCGCTGAGACTGCGGAAGGAGGGAATGCGTAATGAACGCCATGCATCTTGCCAGCATTTTCTTCACCATGATTCTGGTGAACAACTACGTGTTGGTTCAGTTCCTGGGTATCTGCCCCTTCCTGGGCGTGTCTAAGAAGCTGGACAGCGCCGTGGGTATGTCCCTGGCCGTCACCTTTGTCATGGTTCTGGCTACTGCGGCCACCTGGCCCATCCAGATGTTCCTGCTGACTCCCGCCAGCGACGCGTGGGATCTGGGCTACCTCCAGACTATCGTGTTCATTCTGATCATCGCCGTTCTGGTGCAGCTGCTGGAGAGTATTCTGAAGAAGTACATCCCCGCCCTGTATAAGTCCCTGGGCGTGTACCTGCCCCTGATCACCACCAACTGCACCATCCTGGGCGTGACCATTCTGAACATCGACAACGGCTATGACTTCCTGGAGTCCATCGTCTGCGCCGCCGGCGCCGGCCTGGGCTTCCTGGCGGCCATGGTGCTGTTCTCCGGCGTCCGCCGCAAGGTGGAGGAGGCCATGACCCCCAAGTGCTTTGAGGGCCTGCCCATCACCCTGGTGTCCGCCGCCATCACCGCCCTGTCCTTCATGGGCTTCGGCGGCATCGTCGAGTCCATCTTCGGCGCGTGAGATAGGAGGGGGAGTAGAAAATGAATCCGATTTTAATGGCAATCATTCTGGTCACAGTGATTGGTCTCATCGGCGCTGTGATTCTGGTGGCCGCCTCCATCGTCATGTACGTCCCGGTGGACGAGCGTGTGGAGCAGATCACCGGCGTGCTGGCCGGGGCCAACTGCGGCGCCTGCGGCTGCGCCGGCTGTGCCGACTATGCCAAGAGCATCGTGGAAGAGGGCAACGACATCAATAAGTGCGTCCCCGGCGGCGCCAAGTGCGTGGCGGCCATCGCCCAGATTATGGGCGTGGAGGCCGGTTCCGTCACCCCCATGAAGGCGGTTGTGGCCTGCTCCGGCACCTGTGAGAAGACCTCCAAGCGCTATACCTTCGAGGGCGTCCAGAGCTGCCAGGCCGTCAAGGGCCTGTACGGCGGCGACGGC
This sequence comes from uncultured Oscillospiraceae bacterium, assembly GCA_944387755.1. The sequence goes on from CALXGC010000010.1 coordinate 2,068, forward strand.
GCCTGCCAGTACGGCTGCCTGGGCTACGGCGACTGCACCCGGGCCTGCGCCTTTGACGCCATCCACATTGTGGACGGCATCGCCAAGGTGGACCGGGAGAAGTGCACCGGCTGCGGCGCCTGCGCCGCCGTGTGCCCCAACCACGTCATCGAAGTGGTGCCCGAGCACAAGCGCAAGCCCGTGGTCCTCTGTCAGAACAAGGACAAGGGCGCCCTCACCCGGAAGGCCTGCACCGCCGGGTGCATCGGCTGCATGAAGTGCGCCAAGGCCTGCCCCAAGCAGGCCATCACCGTGGAGAACAACGTGGCCTACATCGACCAGTCCCTCTGCGTGGGCTGCCAGCTGTGCGTGAAGGAGTGCCCTGTGGGCGTCATTCATGTGCCTGCCGCCATGTAACGTTCAGAGACAAACATGCAAAAAGCCCGGACCGAGCGTCCGGGCTTTTTCTTGAAAAATTCTGAAAAGTTTTACCGCCCGATATTGACAAGCCCTCTAAAATGGGTTATGTTGAACCTGACAAAAAGAGAGGAGGCGCGTTATATATGTTTGAGCAGTCCGAGCGGTGGATGCGTGCCAGCCGCAAGCTGCACACCATGTGGCAGGGCCAGGTCGTGACGATTGCTTCTCTGGCCTTCACGCTGGCGATGATATTGCTCTCCCTGGCTGTGGCGCTTGCCAGCCCGCTTTCCTTCTATGTGGGCGGAGGGGTAATCCTTACTTTGCTGTTGGCCCTGGCCGGGGCGGTTGCCAGTCTGGTGGGCGCCATTATCTGCATGGTGGGCCTGTATGGCCTGCGGGACATTCAGCCGGAGTACAACACCGCCTTTCTGTACAGTGTGGCCGGAATTGTGCTGGGCCTTGTGTCCAATCTGACGGAGGAGGGGTCCATGCTCTATATACTGCTGGACGCCGCGCAGTCCATTCTGTCCCTGATTGTCACCTGGCTGGTGATTCAGGCCACAGGCCGCCTGATGATGGAGCTGGAGCGGGACGACGTGTTTCAGCGGGGCAGAACCGTCTGGCTGCTGAGCCTGGCTTCCGCGGTGGGCGCGGCGCTGGTCGCCGTGTTTCCCGTGGGAAGCGACGAGATGATGGTGGTATTTCTGGCGGTCTCCATCCCCCTTTTGATTTTGGCCACTGTGGCGGAGTTCTATTTTATCGGCTATCTGAGCCGGGCTTCCAATGCGCTGGCCCAGCGGGCCTGGTGACAGGCGGGGCGCGTCCGCGGACGCGCCCCCGTTTTGATGCGGAAAATTTGCTCTTGACAAGAGAGGGGAGGGCGGCTATAATAGGCCCATCAATCAAACAGCACCAAACCTGTGAGAAAGAGGAGTAGCCGGCGCGGCGAACCTGCAGAGAGCTCTGGAGGGTGGAATCAGAGCGGGGAGCGGCCGGGCGAATGGACTTTCGAGGGCGGCTTGAACGGCGCGGAAGCGCCCAGTAGATGCCGACGGGGACCCACCCGTTATCCATCGGGCACGCGTGATGGCGCGTGAAGCGAGCGGACGCGTTTCAGCGTCAATTTGGGTGGTATCGCAGGAGCACAGCTCTTGTCCCATGTGGGATGAGGAGCTGTTTTTTTATGTTCCGAAGCAAAGGCCGCCGGCAGCGGTCCCTCCATCACCCACCCAAACAAAATTCAGCCCAAACCGGGCACACTATGGAGGTAACAGTATGAAAACCAACACTATGAAGAAGCTTTTGGCCGCCGCCCTGTCCCTGACCGCGGCCCTGTCCCTGGCCGCCTGCGGCGGCGCGTCCAGCGCCGGCTCCAACGGCGGCGCGTCCAGCTCCGCCGGCAATGCGCCTGCGGACCAGGACGCCTATAAAGTGGCCATCATCAAGCAGATGGACCACGCCTCCCTGGACGAGATTGCCAACGCCATTGCCGCCCGCCTGGAGGAGATCGAGGCGGAAAACGGCGTGACCATTGAATACGAAGTCACCTCCGGTCAGAACGACCAGAGTATCCTCCGCCAGCTGGCCGACCAGGCCGTGGCCGACGGGGTGGACGCGATTATCCCCATCGCCACTGTGGCGGCCCAGGTGTCCGCCGTCTCCGCTTCGGACAGCCAGACCCCGGTGGTCTTCGCCGCCATCTCTTACCCGGAGACCGCCGACCTCACCGGCATCGACTATGTCACCGGCACCAGCGACGCCCTGGACACCGCCCTGATTCTGGACATGATGCTGGCCCAGAACCCGGACGTGGAGAAGGTGGGCCTGCTGTACTCCCTGTCCGAGCCCAACTCCGAGGTGCCCATCGCCGATGCCAAGGCCTATCTGGAGGAGAAGGGCATCGCCTATACCGAGGCCACCGCCAACACCAACGACGAGGTCATCGCCGCCGCCAGCTCCCTCATCGCCGACGGGGTGGACGCGGTGTTTACCCCCACCGACAACATCATCATGGCCGCCGAGCTGGCCATCTATGAGGACTTTATCGCCGCGGGCATCCCCCACTACACCGGGGCCGACTCCTTCGCCCGCAACGGCGCCTTCGCCGCCTGCGGCGTGAACTACACCAACCTGGGCTTTGAGACCGCCGGCCTGGCCTACCAGGCCATCACCCAGGGGATGGACGCCATGGAGGACTACTACCAGCTCCCCGGCGACACCATCACCGTGAACAGCGAGACCGCCGAAGCCCTGGGCATTGACTACTCCATCTTCGAAGGCATGGCGGAGAACCTGGTCCCCGTGACCACCACCCAGGACTGATTTTGCATCCAGGAGAACAAACGGCAGAGTCCCCGGCGGAGCCGGGGGCTTTGCCCTGTGAAAGGAGCGCGTACCTGCTATGCTTTTTGTGACCCAGACCGCCCTGGAGCTGGGCTTTCAGTATGCCCTGGTGGCGATGGCCCTGTTCCTCAGCTTCCGGGTGCTGGACATCGCCGACCTGACCACCGACGGCTGCTTTATCCTGGGCTGCGCCGTGTCGGTGTCCGTCACCGCCGCCGGCCACCCCATTTTGGCCATCCCCGCCGCTATGCTGGCCGGGGCCTGCGCCGGATTTGTTACCGCCTTTCTCCAGACGAAGCTGGGAGTTCCGGCGATTCTGGCCGGAATTATCACCAATACAGGATTGTACACCGTCAACCTGATGGCCATGGGGTGGAAGTCCAACCAGTCCCTGCTGAAGCAGGACACCATCTTCACCCTGTTTGCCCAGACCGGCATCGGCGGGGAGTGGGGGGACATCCTCCTCTCCGCCGCCATCACCGTGACGGCGGGGGTGCTGCTGGTGCTGTTTCTGGGCACCCGCCTGGGTCTGAGCATCCGTGCCACCGGAAACAACGCGGACATGGTGCGGGCCTCCTCCATCAACCCCAACTTCACCATCACCGTGGGGCTGTGCAGCGCCAACGCCCTCACCGGCCTGTCCGGGGCGGTGGTGGGGCAGGCCCAGAAGAGCGCCGACATCAACAGCGGCACCGGCATCGTGGTCATCGGTCTGGCCTGCCTCATCATTGGGGAGACCATTGTGGGCCGGGGAGCCATGTACCGGGGGGCCATCGCCGTGGTGGTGGGCAGCATCCTCTACCGGATTGTCTATGCACTGGTGCTCCGGTCTCCCATTGACATCAACTGCCTGAAGCTGGTCACTGCCATTGTGGTGGCTCTGGCCATCGCCGCTCCCACCCTGAGGGAGTGGGCCGCCCTCCAGGCCCGGAAGCGCCGGGCGCTGGCGGCGCGAAAGGAGGGGCGGTAACATGGGCATGCTGGAACTGCGGAACATCTCCAAGACCTTCAACCCCGGCACCGTAAATGAAAAAACGGCCCTCTCCGGCCTGAATCTCACCCTGGAGGCGGGAGACTTCGTCACCATTGTGGGCTCCAACGGGGCGGGAAAATCCACGCTGTTCAACGCCATCGCCGGGAGCTTCTTCGTGGACAGCGGCTCGGTGGTGATCGACGGGCGGGACGTGACCTATATGCCGGAGTACAAGCGGGCCAAGCACATCGGCCGCCTGTTTCAGGACCCCATGCGGGGCAGCGCGCCGGGCATGACCATCGAGGAGAACCTGGCCCTGGCCGCCGGCAGCGGCGGGTGGTTCTCCCGCATGAGCAAAAAGGACCGGGCGCGGTTCCGGGACAAGCTGGCCCTGCTGGGTATGGGCCTGGAGGACCGGATGAAACAGCCGGTGGGCCTGCTCTCCGGCGGGCAGCGGCAGGCGCTGACCCTGCTGATGGCCACCATGAATCCCCCCTGGCTGCTGCTGCTGGACGAGCATACGGCGGCCTTGGACCCGGCCACGGCGGAAAAGGTGCTGGACATCACCAGGGATGTGGTGGCGGAGAACCACATCACCACACTGATGATTACCCACAACATGCAGGACGCCCTGGACCTGGGCAACCGGACCCTGATGATGGACGATGGGAACATCGTCCTGGACGTCCGGGGCGAGGAGCGGGCGCACATGACCGTCCCGAAGCTGCTGGAGCGCTTCCGGGCGGGAGCGGGAAAGGAACTGGACAACGACCGGATTCTGCTCTCGGACTGACAGAGGGCAGCACAAAAAATATCCCTCCAGGCGCGGCCTGGAGGGATATTTTGCTGTCACGGCAGATCCAGACGCCGGATGACTGCCTCCAGCTGGGCGGCGGAGGAGAGCAGGGCGGCTTTTTCGCCGGGGGCCAGGGGGATCTCCAGTACGGTCTCCACGCCGTCCTGTCCCACAATGGCGGGGACGCTCAGACACATGTCCCGCAGGCCGTACTGCCCGTCCAGCGCCACAGAGACAGGAAGTATGGCGGACTCGTCTTTGACAATGCACTCCGCAATGCGGGCCGCCGCCATAGCGATGCCGTAATAGGTGGCCCCTTTGCGCTCGATGATGGCATAGGCGCTGTCCCGCACCTCGCGGTAGATGCGCTCCAGCTCCCCGCGGTAGTTTTGCAGCCCCCGAAGCTGGCAGAAGTGCTCCAGGTCCAGGCTGGAGACATTGGCGCTGCTCCACACGGCCAGCTCGCTGTCTCCGTGCTCGCCGATGACGGCGGCGTGGACGTTGCGGCTGTCCACGCCGAAATACTGTCCCAGCAGGTACTTCAGGCGGGCGGTGTCCAGCACAGTCCCGGAGCCGATGACATGCCGGGCGGGCAGTCCGGACAGACGCCAGGCGGCGTAGGTGAGCACGTCCACCGGGTTGGAGACCACCAGCAGAATGCCCTGAAACAGCCGCCGGGTCAGCTCCGGGATAATGTGCTTCAGAATCGCCGCGTTTTTGTCAATCAGGTCCAGACGGGTTTCCCCGGCCTTCTGGCTGGCCCCGGCGGTGAGAATGACCATGGCGCAGTCGGCCGCGTCGTCATAGGTTCCGGCGTAGATCCGCATGGCCGCGGCGTAGGGGAGACCGTGGCTCAGGTCCATGGCTTCCCCCTGGGCCTTGGCCTGGTTGGCGTCGATGAGCACCAGCTCGGAAAACAGTCCCCGCTGCATGAGACTGAAGGCGATGGAGGACCCCACGAAGCCGCAGCCGATTACCGCCGCTTTTCGGACGTTCATCATGTGCAACACTCCTTTCGCCCTCTAGTCTGCCCCAAAGCCTCACTCTTTTTTCCAGATGGTGACGCTTTTGCGCAGCGGGACGCGCCCATATTTTTTCATCTGCTGGCTGCTGTTGCCCTTGAGCTGCCGCAGGCAGTATAGCTTCACCGGCGTGAAGCCGAACTGCTCCGCCAGGCTGGTGGACAGGGTGTCCACGGGGATGACCTCCCCGCCGTACCGGACGTTGTCGTTGACAAAGGCCACAAAAGCGCCCCTTTTGCAGGTCCGGTACAGCTCCGCGTAGAGGAAGGCGAGCTCGGTGAAATAGCCCTCCACCATCCGGATGACGCCGCTGTTGTTCAGGTCCCCGTGCTCCCGGCGCTGGTTTAAAGCCGCCAGCGTCTCCTGGAGCGCGGCGTTGTCCTGAATTGCGCGGCAAATGGCGCTGAACCGGCCGGGGGCGCCGGCGTGCTGGTAGTGCGCCTGAAGGCGGTCCAGCTTGGATTTGCTCTCCACAGTGCAGGAGAGCAGCTCCTGCCGCAGCTGTTTCAGCGCCTGTTCCCCAAATCCCAGATAGACCAGCTCCAGGGCATAGGTCCGGGTGTAGTCGTAGCGGTTGCAGTAGGGGGGCGAAGTGATGACGCCGCTGAAGCTGTTGTCCGGAACCTGGGGCAGGCAGAACAGGGCGCTGCCCTGCTGAAAGTGGATTTTTCCGCCGGATTGGGGAGCGCCGCTGGCCTGGATGGCCTGGATGTCGGACAAAACCCGCGTGAATTCCTCGGAGACGGCGCTTTGGACGTCCTCAATGACCTCGCGGCAGCGGTGGGGGGGCAGAAGCCTGCGCCCGGTCTCCCTGCGCTTGACGTTGGCGTTCTCCACCTTTTTGGAGCGGGAGTCCCAGCTTAAATACTGCCCGCTCTTCTCTGTGTAGCTGCACCGCTCCAGGGAGTTGACGACGCAGAGGGTGAACAGATTCTTGGCCGCCTCAGAGCAGGGGAAATCTGCAATCCACTCCTTGATGTAGGCCAGGAAGCGCTCGTTCTGCTCCGGATAGGCGGTATCCGTAATGGTGACGTACGGCGTCTTTTTGGCATAGTCCTCCGGCAGAGCGAGCTGCCGGAACGCCCCGGCCAGAGCCTCAAGCTCCCGGATGTCGTAGTCCATTACATTGGCCTTCGCGGCGATGGCCACCCTGGAGATGGGCAGGACGTCATAGCCGGCGCTGTTGATGCCCCGCATCCGGCACACCAGCGCCGTGGTTCCGGAGCCCATAAAGGGGTCCAGAATGGTGTCGCCGGGGACGGCCCCCATGTCGTCCGGAAGCGTGTTCACAAGGCTGGCAGAAAATCCCTCCTTGTACTTCAGCCAGCTGTGCAGCGCCTCTTTTTTGCTCAACTGATAGCTGACGCTCTGCCGGTCGAATTTTTCCGTCACCTCCAGGATGGGTTCATATTGCCGTTCCAAACCCTGGCGGGCGTCCTCACAGCACAGGCCGCCGGCGGAGAACTGGCCGACGATGTAGCCGGCCTTTTCCGGCCTGGCAGCGGGAACCGGTGTCGATTGCTTCATGTGTTCAAAACTCCTCAAAGGTCGATTAACCAGTTGCAGTATTCCGTCAATTGGTTTAGATTGGTCAGGTTGGCGGCGTTGGACAGCGTTCCGTTCTCCAGCTGCCGGTAAATTTCCTCCGCCATGGAGCGTTCAATGGCGGCTCCGACAAAGGAGGTTTGGATGGCCGGGTATCCGGCGGCGGCAAAGCTGGTTCGGATGCGGGTCAGGGCGGAATTTCCGGTCTTCCAGTGTTCATCCGCTCCGGCGGGATCGATGCTGCCCTTCAGCTCGCCGAACATGATGGCCCGCGCATCCTGGCGGACAATGCGCCCCCTGTTATAGCTGCCGGGATCGCCGGAAAACAGGGAGAGGTCCACGTTTTTATTTACCGTGGGAATTTTGGCGTCGAGATAAGCGCTCCCCGCCGGCTTCAAAAACCGTTCAATCAGCTCCTGAATGGCCAGGGTTTGGCCGGCCGTATCCAGATAGGAGAGCGCTTTGTCCGAGATGCCCGCCGCCGTCACCAGAAACGGGCGCAGTTCCGGGATGGAGAGCAGGTCCTGCGGCGTCTTTGTGTGGGCCGCTGCGTCTTTGAACGCGGAGGCGTTCTGGATATAGAAGTCGCACAGCTGGTTTTTCTCCAGTGCAATGTGCAGAAACCCGTTCCTGGTCTCCTCATGGGTGGTGACAAGGCTCTCCGCAGAAGTGATAAAGCGGTTGTTTGCAGACATGGTGATTTTACCCCCCTTCACCGCAGAAAGAAAAAGAGGGCCTGGTCTTGCCAGACCCTCTGTCTGTTGTCAGCGTCCGCAGCCGTGGTGGCCGTGGTGGCCGTGGTAGCCGTGGCTTCCGCCCCAGGCATAGTCGCAGATGCCGTCGCCGTCTGTATCCCACTGGCAGCTGTATTCACAGCTGGCGGCGGGAGTCTGCCCACGGGACCAGCCGTGTCCGTGCGCAAAGGCGGTGGTGCAGACCAGAGCCAGAAGCAGAACTGCGGTAAGAATGACGCCCAGTTTTTTCGTCGCACACACCTCTTTCTTATGTCCCTGCCAGGCAGGGAAGGCTTAACTCAGTTGATTGACCGGTTCCTCAGAGAGCTTCTCTCTGGCCACGGACAGCATCAGCTTGATCCGGTTTTCCTGGTTGACGCGGGTGGCGCCGGGGTCATAGTCCACCGGCACGATGTTGGAGTCCGGGTAGCGGTCCTTGATTTTGTGCACCATCCCCTTGCCGCAGATGTGGGTGGGGAGACAGCCGAAGGGCTGGGTGCAGATGATATTCTCATAGCCGTGGACAATCAGCTCCACCATCTCCGCCGGGAGGAACCAGCCCTCGCCCATGCGGTTGCCCAGGCCGATCAGGTCCTGCATGGGGGGCTTTGTGTCCTGATAGGCGGAGAGCTGCACAAAGTCTGAGTACTGGTCCACCGCCTCCATAAAGACTTTCTCAATCTTCTCCAGATAGTTCATCAGCTTGGACGCGGCCAGGGAGACCAGCTTCCGCCCGCCGTAGATGCGGTGGTCCTGAATGCGGGCGTCCACCTTGAACATCAGAAAGCCCAGCAGGCCGGGGACCATCACCTCGCAGTCCTGTTCGGCCAGGAACTGCTCCAGATTGTTGTTGGCAAAGGCGGCGTACTTGACGTAGATCTCGCCCACAATGCCCACGCGCACCTTTTTCCGGCTCATATCCCGGCGGATGGCGGCGAAGGAGCGGATGATGTCCTGAAAATTGCGCCCCATCTCCCGGAGGCTGTAGCCTCTGGCGTGCCGGAACTGTTCGCCGATTTGGCTGACCCAGTGGTTGAGGGTCCGGTCCGTCTCCCCCTTTTCAATCTCATAGGGGCGGGTCTGGTTGCTCAGGAGCATAATCAGGTCGCCGTAGATAACCCCCGCCAGCATACGCCGGATGATGGAGTAGGACAGATGGAAGCCGGGGTTGTGCTCCGTGCCGGAGAGGTTGAAGGAGATCACCGGCACATAGGAGAAGCCGGAGCGGGCCAGGGCCTTTCGGATGATGTGGATATAGTTGGACGCCCGGCAGCCGCCGCCGGTCTGCATAATAATCAGGGCGACCTTGTGGGGGTCGTATTTGCCGGAGGTCAGGGCGTCCAGAAACTGCCCTGTCACCAGCAGGGCGGGGTAGCAGATGTCGTTGTGGGTGTACTTCAGGCCGAGGGATTTGACCCGCTCCCCCGCGTTGTCCAGAAGGACCATGTTATAGCCCTCGTTCTGGTAGATGTGGCGCATGATATTGAAGTGGATGGGCAGCATATCCGGGACCAGAATGGTGTACTCCCGTTTCATCTCCCTGGTGAAGAGGAGACGTCCGTTTTTGTCGTATTTGAGCTCCGCCATGGCGTTGTGGTTATCTCTCCTTCTGCTGCTCCAGCGCCGCCAGAAGGCTGCGCAGGCGTACTTTGACCGTGCCGAGATTGGTAATCTCGTCGATTTTAATCTGGGTGTAGATTTTCCCCGCCCGCTCCAGAATGGCGCGGGTCTCGTCCGAGGTGATGGCGTCCAGGCCGCATCCGAAGGAGATGAGCTGCACCAGCTCCATATCGGGCTGAGCGCCCATGTACTTGGCCGCGGCGTAGAGCCGGGAGTGGTAGGTCCACTGGTTGAGCACATGGACGGGGAATTTTTTGACCGAGCCGCTCAGACAGTCCTCCGAGATGACCGCAAGCCCCAGGGAGGTCAGCAGCATGTCAATGCCGTGGTTGACCTCCGGGTCGGCGTGGTAGGGCCGGCCGGCCAGACAGATAATCCGCCGGCCCTCCCGGCGGGCCTGCTCCACAATGTCCTGGCCCTTCTTCCGCACCGCCTCCAAATAGGCGTCCCGGGCGGCATAGGCCCGGCCGGCGGCCCGGCGCACCTCGGAGAGGGGGAAGGAGCCCTCAAAGTGGCGCTCCAGCATCTCCTTCATCCGGCCGGGGAAGGCCGCGTGCCGGTGGGGACCGGCGTAGTCGTTGATGAAGCGCACGCCGCGGCGCATCTCCACGTTGGCGGCGATGGTCTCTGGGTAATAGGCCACCACCGGGCAGTTATAGTGGTTGTCTCCCAGCCCCTCGTCGAAGTTAAAGCTCATGCAGGGGTAATAGATGGCGTCCACCCCCTGGTCCATCAGCTCCTCCACATGGCCGTGGAGCAGCTTGGCGGGGAAGCAGACGGTGTCGCTGGGAATGGTGGCCTGGCCCTTGAGGAAGGTCTCCCGGGTGGAGGGGGCGGAGAGCACCACGGTGAAGCCCAGCTCCGTGAAGAATGCGTGCCAGAAGGGGGCCATCTCCCACATGTTCAGGCCCATAGGAATGCCCACCCGGAGCTTTCTGCTGCCCTCCACAGGGGTTAGGCCGGCCATATAGGTCTGCTTGAAGCGGTAGATGTTCAGGTCCTCCTGGGTGTTCTTCTTTGTGACCGGCCGCTCGCAGCGGTTGCCGCCGATATACCGGGAGCCGTCCGCAAAGGTGTTGACGGTGAGGCGGCAGTGGTTGCTGCACCCCTGGCAGATGACGCCGGTCACTTCGTGGTGAAATCTGGCCAGCTCCTCCGGGCTGAGCAGCGTGCTGTGCTGGCCGGCCTTTGCCTGGCTTCGGGCGTAGAGGGCGCAGCCATAGGCCCCCATCAGCCCGGCGATGGCAGGGCGGACGACGTTGACGCCCAGCTCCCGCTCAAAGGCCCGCAGCACCGCGTCGTTGAGGAAGGTCCCGCCCTGGACCACAATGCGCTGCCCCAGGTCGGACAGGCTGGAGGGGCGGATCACCTTGTAGATGGCGTTTTTGACAATGCTGACAGACAGGCCGGAGGAGATGTCCCCGGTGGTGGCCCCGTCCTTCTGGGCCTGCTTCACAGAGGAGTTCATAAATACGGTGCAGCGGGACCCCAGGTCCACCGCGCCGGTGGAGAACAGCCCCAGCTTGGAGAAGGTCTCCACGTCGTAGCCCAGCGTGCTGGCGAAGCTCTGGAGGAAGGAGCCGCAGACGGAGGAGCAGGCCTCATTGAGGTAGATGTTGTCAATGGCCCCGTTCCGGATGTGGAAGCACTTCATGTCCTGTCCGCCGATGTCGATGATGAACTCCACGTCCGGCATAAAGGCCTTGGCGGCGGTGAAGTGGGCGGCGGTCTCCACCAGGCCGTAGTCCACATGGAAGGCGTGGCGGATGATGTCCTCTCCATAGCCTGTGACGCAGGCGGCGGCCACGTTCAAGTCCGGCTTTTGGGCATAGAGGTCCTCCAGCAGCTTTTTGATGACGGGAACGGGGTTGCCCACGTTGCTCTGATACAGGGAGTGGAGCAGCGTGCCGTCCTGTGCGACGGCGGCGGCTTTAATGGTGGTGGACCCGGCGTCAATCCCCAGGAAGACCGGCCCGTCCCAGGACAGCAGGTTCCCTCTGGGGACGTCCGCCCCGGCGTGGCGGCGGCGGAAGTCCTCATACTCCGCCTCGTCCTGGAAGAGGGGGGGCAGCGTCTCCCGCTCCCAGTGGGAGACATAGCCGGACAGACGCCGGATGGTCTCCGGCAGCCGGCAGTCCTGGGAGGCGCAGAAGGCCGCTCCCAGAGAGACATAGTACAGGGAGTTCTCCGGACACAGCCCCTTCAGGTGCAGCACCTCGTCAAAGCAGCGGCGCAGCATGGGCATGAAGGTAAGCGGACCGCCCAGATAGAGCAGGTTGCCCCGCATAGGCCGCCCCTGGGCCAGACCGCCGATGGTCTGGTTGACCACCGCGTAGAAAATGCTGGCGGCGATGTCGCTCTTCTTTGCGCCCTGATTCAAAAGGGGCTGAATGTCGCTTTTGGCGAAGACGCCGCAGCGGGAGGCGATGGTATACACCCGCTCGCGCTGTTCGGCGAGGCCGTTCATGTCCTCCGTCCCCACGCCCAGCAGGTTGGCCATCTGGTCGATAAAGGCGCCGGTGCCGCCGGCACAGGTGCCGTTCATGCGGGCCTCCATGCCGCCCTTCAGGAAGAGGATCTTCGCGTCCTCGCCCCCCAGCTCGATGATGCAGTCCGTGCCCGGCGCGCAGCGGTCAGCGGCGACCTTGGTGGCATAGACCTCCTGGACGAACTGAATGCCGCACTTTTCCGCCATGCCCATGCCGGCGGAGCCAGAGATGGCCAGGCGGCAGGGGACCTCTCCGCCGAAGCGCTGTAAAATATCCTCCAGCAGCTCGACGGTTTTGGCCGTAATCTGGGAGAGATGCCGCTGGTAAGTCTGGTAGAGCAGATGATCCCCGTCGTCCAGCACGACGCATTTAATGGTTGTAGAGCCTACATCCAAACCAATTTTCAATGGGATTTCCCTCCTGAAAAACTGCGTATCCGCCAAAATATTTATCGTAATATTTTAGCACGTCCTAACCGGGAAGACAATGCGTATGTTTGACAAATCTGTCTGTATTTGCGCCGGATTTCTGTATCAGACTCCGGTTTGGGTTGACTTTCACGGAAAAACTGGATAAACTAAGTTTGATTTTTCCAAGGAGGCCGGAGGGCCCCCAAGAGAAAGAAAACGCAGAAGGAGCGAATGCCAATGAAAAAACCGTTTGTCACCCTGGAGCAGCTTCAGGAGATTGTGAAGCAGTACCCCACGCCCTTTCATCTCTATGACGAGAAGGGCATCCGGGAGAACGCCCGCGCTCTGAGAGCCGCCTTTGCCTGGAATCCGGGCTATAAAGAGTTCTTCGCCGTAAAGGCCACCCCCAATCCCCAGATTTTGAAGATTCTGAAGGAGGAGGGCTGCGGGGTGGACTGCTCCTCCCTGTGCGAGCTGCTCATGTCCGACCGCTGCGGGTTCCACGGGGAGGACATCATGTTCTCCTCCAACGACACCCCGGCGGAGGAGTTTGTGCTGGCCGCCAAGCTGGGGGCCACCATCAACCTGGACGACATCACCCATGTGGACTTTTTGAAGAATACAATTGGCTATATTCCAAAAAAGATTTCCTGCCGGTTTAATCCCGGCGGCACCTTCCAGCTGGGGGAGAGCAAAGAGGGCTTCCAGGTGATGGACAACCCCGGCCAGGCCAAATACGGCATGACCCGGGAGCAGATCGCCGAAGCCTTCAAGCGCCTGAAGGAGATGGGGGCCGAGGAGTTCGGCATTCACGCCTTCCTGGCCTCCAACACCCTGTCCAACGACTACTACCCCGCTCTGGCGAAAATCCTGTTCCAGCTGGCGGTGGAGCTGAAGCGGGAGACCGGCTGCCACATCACCTTCATCAACCTGTCCGGCGGCGTGGGCGTTCCCTACCGCCCGGAGCAGCCCGCCAACGACATCGCCGTCATCGGCGAGGGGGTCCGGAAGGCCTATGAGGAGGTGCTGGTCCCCGCCGGTATGGACGACGTAGCCATCTGCACCGAGCTGGGCCGGTTTATGCTGGCCCCCTATGGCCATCTGGTGACGCGGGTGCTCCACCAGAAGCACATTTATAAGGAGTATATCGGGGTGGACGCCTGCGCCTCCAACCTGATGCGCCCGGCCATCTACGGGGCGTACCACCATATCACCGTCATGGGCAAGGAGGACGCCCCCTGCGGCCACAAGTACGACGTCACCGGCGCCCTGTGTGAGAACAGCGACAAGTTTGCCATTGACCGGATGCTGCCGGAGATTGAAATTGGCGACCTGCTGGTGATCCACGACACAGGCGCCCACGGCCACGCCATGGGCTACCAGTACAACGGCCGCCTGCGCTCCGCCGAGGTGCTCCTGTGCGAGGACGGCTCCGCCCGCCTCATCCGGAGAGCCGAGACCCCGGAGGATTACTTCGCCACAGCGATTTGGGAATAAACCGGCGTGGGGGCGGAGGGTATCCGCCCCCACAAAATTGCGTCCCGCAGGGGGCGGGAACGCTGGAAAAATAAAATAAGAAATAAGGAGAGAGATTCCAAACATGAACATCATGGGCGAACTGGCTCTTATTTTCGGCGTCTGTCTGGTGGGCGTGGGGGTAGAGGCGCTGCTGCCGGTGGCCTTCCCGGCCAGCGTCGTCAGCCTGATTTTACTGATGCTTCTCCTGTTTACCGGCGTCATCAAAGAGGGGTACATCCGGACGGCGGCGCATTTTCTGACGGCCAATATGGCCTTTTTCTTTCTCCCGTCCTTCGTGGGCATGATTGAGCATGTGGAGCTGATACGCAGCTACGCCCTCCCGCTGATTCTGATCGTGGTGCTGACCACCCCGGTTGTCTATCTGGCGGCGGGGTGGACGGTCCGGCTGCTGATGATTTGGGAAAAGAAGAGAAAGGGGGGGAGTCCCCGTGCTTGACGCAATGCTGGCCTCTCCGTTTTTTGGCCTGGCGCTGTCCGCCGCCGCCTGGTGCGCGGGCCTGTGGGTGCAGAAGAAGACCAAATGGGTGCTGTGCAATCCGCTGGTCATTGCGGGACTGCTGATTATCGCCGTTCTGGCGGCGTTTGACATCCCGCTGGAGGGCTACGACCAGGGCGGAAGCCTGATTACGATGATGCTGGGGCCGGTGATGGCGGTGCTGGCCCTGAATATCTACCGTCAGAAGGAGACGCTGAAGGAATATTTTCTGCCCGTTCTGGCGGGCTGCCTGGCGGGCAGCCTGGCCAGCCTGGGAAGCGTGATGGCGCTGTGCCATCTGTTTCAACTGGATGAGACGCTGACCGCCTCGCTGCTGCCCAAGAGCGTCACCACCGCCATCGCCCTGGGCATTGCGGAGAGCCACAGCGGCATTCCTGGAATTGCCGCCGCCTCTGTGGTGCTGGCCGGCGTGGTGGGCGCAGTGTTCGCCCCCCTGTTTGCCAAGTGGTTCCGGATTCATGACCCGGTGGCGGAGGGATTGGCCATCGGAGCGTGCAGCCATGCGCTGGGCACCACCAAGGCGCTGGAGATTGGAGAGGTGCAGGGGGCGATGAGCTCCATTGCCATCTGTGTCTGCGGAATTTTCACATCGGTTCTGGCGCTTTTCTTATAATTCCGCTTATCACGCCGCGCCGCAGCGGGCCTGAAAAAAATCAAAAAAATTTTTTTGAAAAACTCTTGACGGAAGAAAAATATCTGGTATAATATACTTCGCTGTCACGAGTGACCTGTGACAGCGCCGTCTGGAGAGATGGCTGAGCTGGTCTAAGGCGCACGATTGGAAATCGTGTAACGGCTAATACCCGTTCGAGGGTTCGAATCCCTCTCTCTCCGCCACAAACAAAAAACCGAACTCCGCGCCGGCAGGCAGGGAGTTCGGTTTTTTGTTGTCCTCTCAAAACAGAGAGAGCCAGAGAATTTCCTCCGGCGGGGGCTCCTGGGCGCACACCGCGCCCCGCCAGTCCGGCCCGGACAGGGTTCGGAGAAACAGGCCGTCCCGGCGGAGAAGGCCGGGGGAGAGGGGGCCGGCCTCTGGAAGCGGAATTTCCAGCCGCGAGGGCGGATAGGGCAGGCCGTAGCCGCTGTATTTTCCCACGCTCTCCTTGCAGGCCCACAGGGCGGCAAATTCCTCCGGACGGCCGCCGCGGGCGGCCAGCCAGGCCAGCTCGGCGGGGGTGCAGGAGCGGCTGACCAGGCGTGGGGACCAGGAGGGGCGCAGAATCTGGAGGTCCGCCCCCACCGGCCGGCTGGACAGAGCGCACAGGGCATAGCTCCCGCTGTGGGACAGATTGAACTGATATTGCGGATAGCGCGGGAAAAAAGGCTTGCCCCGCGCCTCCCGCCCCAGCTCCGGCAGGGCGTCAAGCCCCCAGCGGAGCCGGACCGCCTCCTCCAGAAGGCGGTAAGCCTGTTTCCGCTCTGTCAGGCCCTCTGCGCCGTATAAAAAGACCATAGCGTCTCCCTCCCCATAGCTCTCAGTATATCAGAGAGGGCGTAGGAAGGAAAGGAAAATCAGCAGGGGAGCTGGCTCCAGGTGTCCGCGCCGGAGAGATCGGCAAACAGCAGCCGCGCCGGCGGCGAGAGGGTAAAGAGAATCAGCAGCACAAAGAGCGCGGCCGCTCCCAGAGCGGGGAGCTTCCAGCGCAGGCCGTCAAAGGGGCCGGAGAACCGCCGGGGGAACCAAAAGCCGAAGACCATAACCAGCAGATAGAGGCCCAGATCAAAGAAAAATGCCTCGCCCCCCAGAAGAATGTGGTACCAGTATCCCAGGGCCAGCATGGCGGCGCACATGACAAGCAGGCTGAGCAGCCAGGGGCGGAGCCCTGTGGGCCGGCTTCGGGTGAGGAGGAAGGCGGCGGCCAGATAGGGCCAGACGATGATTTTCAGATGCTCCCACAGACTCTCACAGACGGGAGAGAGCAGCGCGGTCAGCGCGTTGGGCCAGGCGCTGTATAAAAAGTGGAGCAGAGCGCCCCCCAGAGCTGCGGCCAGAAAGGCCAAAAAGACTTGTTTTTTGGAGAATACCATATCCATACCACCCTTTCCAAACTGTGCTCAGGCGCAGAGAAATGGTATGCGGGACGGGGGCCGTTCATACGCCGCGTTCCGGTATAGAAACAGAAAAAACAGCCCAAGCTATGGAAAATGGAGAGGGAAGGGATTTTGGTGGAGTACAGCAGTCAGGAGTATCAAAAATTGGTCAAGGCCCATGCCAGGCCGTCTCCTCTTTGGAAGGATCTGCTCTGGGCCTTCGGCGTGGGCGGGAGCATCTGCACCCTGGGCCAGGCCCTCCGGAATCTGTACCAGAGCTGGGGCCTGGACCAGGAGGCGGCGGGGACGGCGGTATCGGTGACGCTGATTTTTGCGGCGGCGCTGCTGACCGGATTGGGCCTGTTTGACAAGCTGGCCAAACGGGCGGGGGCGGGCACGCTGGTGCCCATTACCGGATTTGCCAACGCTATGGTGTCGCCCGCCCTGGAATTTAAGAGCGAGGGATTGATCACCGGAACCGCGGCCAAGCTCTTCGTGGTGGCGGGGCCGGTTCTGGTGTTCGGCATCAGCGCCAGCGTGGTATACGGAATCCTTTTGTGCCTGTTTCGGGGATAGCGGGGGACAGATTTCTTAACAGTTTTGTGACACTTGCCGGAAACGTCCCTGTATGAAAGACATCTGTTCTTGTAAAATTGAGATTGGCGGTCTGCGTCAAAGTATGGTATACTAAATTCCACCAATAAAAATAGACGGAATGAAGGGAAATCCATGAAAAATTTGTTGAAACGCTGGAATGAGACCAGCCTGGTGCTGCGGATTATTCTCGGCCTGGCCATCGGCATTGTACTGGGACTGGCGGCGCCCCAGGCCGCCCCCATCGCCCTGCTGGGCGATCTGTTTGTCGGCGCGCTGAAGGCGGTGGCCCCTCTGCTGGTGCTGTTTCTGGTGATGACCGCCATCTCGCGCCATCAGGAGGGGCAGCGGACCAATATGTCCCGCGTCATTGTGCTGTACCTGCTGGGAACGTTTATTGACGGCTGTGTGGCGGTGATTACCAGTTTTCTGTTCCCCGTCACGCTGGAGCTGGCTGTGGCGGAGGAGCAGACGGCGGCGCCGGGGGGAATTGGAGACGTGCTGCACACCCTGCTGATGAATCTGGTGTCCAACCCCATCGATGCTCTGCTCAACGCCAACTACATCGGAATTCTGGCCTGGGCGGTGCTGCTGGGCATTGCGCTGCGCAAGGCCGCTCCCGGTACAAAACATGCGCTGGAGAACATTGCCGACGCCGTCTCCCAGATTGTCCGGTGGATCATCAGCTGTGCCCCCTTCGGCGTGCTGGGCCTGGTCTTCGATTCCATCTCCCAGCTGGGCGTGGAATCCCTGCTCAGCTATGGGCGGCTGATTCTGCTGCTGGTGGGGACCATGGCCTTTGTGGCCCTGGTGGTCAACCCGTTTATCGCCTTTCTGTTTCTGCGGCGCAACCCCTATCCGCTGGTGTTCAAGTGCCTGTGGCGCAGCGGCCTGACCGCCTTCTTCACCCGCAGCTCCGCGGCCAATATCCCGGTAAACCTGAAGCTGTGCGAGGAGCTGGGGCTGAGCGAGGACACCTATGCGGTGTCCATCCCCCTGGGGGCCACCATCAACATGGGCGGCGCGTCCATCACCATCTCCATTTTGGCCCTGGCTGCCGCCCACACCCTGGGCATTCCCGTGGACTTCTTTACCGCTGTGATTCTGTGCGTCCTGTCCGCTGTCAGCGCCTGCGGCGCGTCCGGCGTGGCCGGCGGCTCCCTGCTGCTGGTCCCCCTGGCCTGCTCCCTGTTCGGCATCTCCAATGACGTCGCCATGCAGGTGGTGGGCGTGGGCTTCATCGTGGGCGTGATTCAGGACTCCTGCGAGACGGCCATCAACTCCTCCACCGACGTGCTCTACACCGCCGTGGCGGAACTGTCCCAGAAGCGGGAAAAATAATAAAAAAGCCGCCTTCGGGCGGCTTTTTTTAGCTGTGAGCGTCGTCATAGGTATAGAGCAGAACGGCCAGCAGCACGGTGACGGGCACGGCCAGCACGATGCCGAAGCTGCCGGACAGGCCCTGCATAATGGCAATGCCGATGTTGTTGGAGTTGATGATCTGCTGATAGGGCAGGTCATAGGCGTAGTCCAGCACCAGCATACTGACGCTGCCCCCGGCGAAGGCCAGAATCAGGGTGTTGCTGTCGGTGCCCATCATGTCCCGTCCCACGTGCATTCCCGCCTTGAACAGCTCTTTTCGGGAGATGGAGGGGTTTTGGGCGTGAATCTCCCCGATGGCGCTG
This sequence comes from uncultured Oscillospiraceae bacterium, assembly GCA_944387755.1. Next base: position 20,744 of record CALXGC010000010.1, read on the forward strand.
CCGATGGACATGGCCACGTCCATCACAGCCCCCAGGCTGGAGATGAGCAGGCCGGAGAAGAGCAGGCCGCCCACCTGAATGCCGCTGACGTTCCAGAGGGTCAGCAGGCTCTCAATATCGGACACGTTCCAGCCGGAGATGCCGGAGGCAATGCTGAACAGGGTGGCGGACAGCCCGGCGATGATGACGCCGGCGATGGTCCCGCCGGTTGCCACCAGCGTTTTGCGGGTGGGTCCGCCGATGAGATACATGGTGACAAGGGTTGTGATGATGCACACGAACACCGCCGCCCAGAAGGGGGAGTGTCCCCGGTACACCAGTGGAAGGTAGACAAACAGAATGCACAGGAAGGTAAAAATCAGTCCCAAAGCGCCCTTTACGCCCTGCTTTCCACCCACCAGACAGAGGACCAGCAGGTAGAGGGCGGCAAAGAGATAGATGACGGTCTCCCGGTCCTGGGTGTAGACCGAGGTGATTACGGTGTCCCCGGCAATACTCTGCATGACCACGACGTTCATGCCCACGGTGCAGCCCGCGCCGAAGAGATAGCCGGAGCTGCTGGTGGTCTCAAGCTCCTCCCCCTCCCTGGGTCCGGTGAGCATACGGACCACAATCCGCTGTTCGCCCACGCGGGTGCCGTCGGGCATGAGGTTATCCTGTAAAATCTCCGTGACCACGGCCTTTTCAAAAGACTGTCCCTCGCGGGAGACCAGAGGGACCTTGTCCACCTGATTGAGCCATACCGTAAAGGCCAGGAAGGCCAGCAGCAGGACCACAGGCGGCGCCCACCGCTTCAGCAGGGATTGGGGGCGCAAAGTTTGTTTTTCCATGTTGTTCCTCTTTTCTTTGAGGGTGCGAAATGCCGCCCCTGCAAACTGCAGGAACCCCCCAGCGCCTGCCGGGGGGTTCCCGTTATGGGTTTGCGGAAAGAATCTGACTTAAAGCTGGGCCAGAGCGGCGGCCAGCTCGCCGGAACCGGCGGCAGCCTGGGGATTGAACAGCCCATTCTTGGCGGTGAGCAGTCCGCCGTTCAGAACCTGGGCCACGCCGGCCTGGGCCCAGGCGGACACGGAGGCGGCGTCGGTGCAGGCGTTCAGAGCGGCCTGGCTGTCAGACAGCGCGCGGCCCTGGAGGGCGGCGTATTCGCTGAGCATCACGGCGAGCTGCTCGCGGGTGACGGGGGCGTCGGGGGCGAAGATGCCGCCGCCATAGCCGGCGGCGATGCCGTTCTCAGCGGCCCAGGCCGCGGCCTGGGCATAGGAGGCGCCGGCGTCTACGTCGGAGAAGGCGCTGCCGGAGGCGGCGGGGGAACCGGCGTCCTCGTACAGGGCCTGCACCGCCTGGGCGCGGGTCATGGGCTGGGACTCCACCGGGGTCTCGGCGGCGTTCTCATCCTTCTGAATGGTGAAGGTCTGGTCAATGGCCTCCACAGCGCCGCTGGCGGTGATCTGATAGGTGTCGATGGAGAAGGAATCCTCGTCCATCTCAATGACAGACCAGCTGGGCAGCCAGTTCTGGCTGCGGGCGGCGATGTAGTCCTGCTGGTTGGCGATGAGCTCATAGAACTTGGAGCCGGAGGCGGAGTTGGCGCTCATATACAGGGTGCCCTTGGGGTTCACCACAGTGGAGCCGCTGGCGTCCTCAATGGTGTAGCACAGGTTGTCCTGCTGGAAAGCGGCCTGCGCGGCAGCGCCGGCGGCGTCGCCCTCCTCAGGGTAGAGGGGGATCTGCACGTCGGTGTCCACGTTGTAGGCGTGGTCCCAGTCGTAGTCCGTGCCCTCGCTGTTGAGGCGGAACTCGTAGGAGCCGTGGACCTGGCCGTCGCCGTAGAGCAGCTTGGAGCGGCTGTAGGTGTGGTCGTGGCCCTGGAGCACCACGTCGATGTCGTACTTATCAAAGATGGGGGTGAGCTGGGTGCGGAGGATCATGCCGTCGGTGTCGGAGTGGTCCAGGCCGGAGCCGTAGATGTCCTGGTGGATGGTGACAACCCGCCACTGGGCGTCCGGGTCGGAGGCCACAGCCTCGGCGATGGCCTGGTCGTGCTCGGCGGCGTTGTAGTTGTTGGTGTTCAGCACGATGAACAGGCCGGGACCATAGGAGTAGTAGTAGTCGCCGCCGGCCTGAGTGGCGCCGTAATCGGTGGCGTTGGGGTTATTGAAGTGGTACATATAGTCCGGGTTCAGGGAGTCGTGGTTGCCGATGGTGGTGGCCACAGGCAGAGAGGCCAGCACTTCAGGGTCCAGATAGCCAGCGTACTCCTCCTCCTTGGCCTGCCCGGTCTTGTTCACCTGGTCGCCGGCGGAGATGATGAAGTTCACGTCGGGAGTCTGAGCCACGGCGGCCTCCAGAGTCCGGTTCCAGCCGAAGCTGTCGTTCCGGGCGGCGGTGTTGGCCGCGCCGGAGTCGGCGGTCAGGGACTCGCTGCCCTGGGTCTGGCCCTTGGAGGCGCCGATCTGGGGGTCGCCCACATAGAGCATCTTCACGGTGGAGAAGCTGCCGGTGGTGTACTCCACGGGCTCGGTCTCCACGCCGTTCTTCTCCACGGTGTAGTAGTAGGTGGTGTTCTCCTGGAGGCCAGTGACGGTGACGTGGTTGTAGTCATAGGCCGCGCCGCCGGTGAGGCTGCTGTCCACCGCGGCGGCAGTTCCGGTGAAGGCGGTGAGATTGTTCCGGTCGGCGCCGAAGTGCACCACAGGGGTGGCGGCGGAGCCGTTGTCCTGGCTGTACCAGGCAAAGTTCAGCTCAGTCTCGTTCTCGCCGGGGGTCAGAGAGACCTTCGTATAGTCGGTGGCGACAGTTTCCCACTCCTGGACCCACTGGTTCCAGGCCTCGGAGCCGCCGCTGGCGCTGCTGTCGTTGTACGGGGTGGCCAGAGCGGGGATACAGGTTCCCGCCAGGACCAGCGCGGTCAAAGAACAAGCCAGCACAGTTCGGGTTCTGCGCATTGTTTTACTCCCTCTTTCTTCGGTTTGGTGTGGACGCAGCCGGCGCGGCAGGACGCCGGCTCCTGATTCCGCGGCACAGTATAACACCGAAAAAAGTTCTGTTCAAGGGGTTTTAAAGTAGGATTTTCGAACATTTTACCCGCATTTAACAGATGGGCCGGATATTTTTGCCCGCAAAAAACGACCTTTGTTTTTACACGGATTCGATGTCTTTTTAACAAAAATATGATATACTAAATATTACATATACCCTTTTGCAATCCACGGCGAAAAGAGAAAAGAGAGGATATGACCATGGAAAAACAAGTGGATACCCGTTATACCCAGGACCGGGAACTGTCCTGGCTGCGCTTTAACGAGCGCGTCCTGGAGGAGGCCAAGAACGAGAGCACGCCCCTGATGGAGCGGCTGAAATTCGCCGCCATTTTTACCAGCAACCTGGATGAGTTCTTTATGATCCGCGTGGGGTCTCTGTACGATATGAGCCTGGTGAAGGAGGAGCATATCGACTGCCGCACCGGTCAGACCCCCGCCCAGCAGCTCCAGGCCATCTTCAAGGCGGTGACGCCCCTGTACAAGCAGCGGGACAAGGTGGTGGAGCAGCTTGAAAACCGCCTGCGGGCCTGCAACATCTGCCGCATGTCCATGGACGAGATGGACACCAAGGAGCGCAAGCAGGTGGAGAACTGGTTCCAGGATGAGGTGCGCCCCATCCTGTCCCCCCAGGTGGTGGACGCCCGCCACCCCTTCCCCCACCTGTCCAACAAGGCGCTGAACATTGTCCTGCGCCTGGAGAGCGAGGGCCAGAGCTGCCTGGGTCTGATTCCCATTCCCCAGAGCCTGCCGCCCTACTTTGTGCTCCGGGAGCGGGGCCTGCGGTACATCCTGACGGAGGACGTGCTGCTGGAATATGCCAAGCGCCTGTTCTCCTCCTTCAGCGTCCAGGGCAGAGCTGTGGCCTCCGTCACCCGCAACGCGGACATCAGCCCGGAGGACGAGGCCTATGAGATTGACGAGGACTTCCGCCAGCACATGCGGAAGATCGTCAAGAAGCGCAACCGCCTGGCCCCCGTCCGCCTGGAGCTCCAGGGGAGCCGGGACGACAAGGCCATCGACTTTCTCTGCAAGCAGCTCGGCCTCAGCCGGGAGCAGGTGTTCTTCTCCAAGGCCCCTCTGCGCATGAACTACGTCTTCTCCCTGGAGGGCCAGCTCCCCCCGGAGAGTAAGACCGCCCTGTGCTATCCCCCCTACGCGCCCAGGGCCAGCGGCTCCCTTGTGCCGGGGGAGAAGGTGCTGCCCCAGGCGCTGCGCCGGGACGTGCTGCTGTTCTACCCCTTCCAGTCCATGGACCCCTTCCTGCACCTGGTACGGGAGGCGGCCTCCGACCCGGACGTGCTGTCCATCAAGATTACCATCTACCGCCTGGCCTCCAAGGCCAAGCTGGCCGAGTACCTGTGCGCCGCCGCGGAAAACGGCAAGGAAGTCACCGCCCTCATGGAGCTGCGGGCCCGCTTTGACGAGCAGAACAACATCCAGTGGGCCGAGCGCATGGAGGAGGCGGGCTGCACCATCCTCTACGGGGCGGAGAACATCAAAGTACACTCCAAGGTGTGCCTGATCACCCGCCGGGAGAAGGGCAAAATCCAGTATATCACCCAGGTGGGCACCGGCAACTACAACGAGAAGACCGCCAAGCAGTACACCGACCTGTGTCTCATCACCGCCCGGCCGGAGATCGGCGAGGACGCCGCCGCCCTGTTCCGCAACATGGCCACCGCAAACATGGAGGGGAGCTATAAACACCTGCTGGTCTCTCCCTACCAGCTCCGGGACCGGTGCATGGAGCACATCGACCGGGAGATTGCCAAGGGCAAGGATGGGTATATCTTCCTCAAGCTCAACTCCATCACCGACCGGAAGCTCATTGACAAGCTGGCCCAGGCCTCTCAGGCCGGGGTGGAGGTGGTCATGAACGTGCGGGGCATCTGCTGCCTGCTGCCCGGCATTGAGGGCCTCACCAGCAATATCACCGTGTTCTCCATCGTGGGCCGCTATCTGGAGCACACCCGCATCTACCGCTTCGGCCGGGGCAGCGACGCGGCGCTGTATATTTCCTCCGCCGACTTTATGACCCGGAATACGGAGCGGCGGGTGGAGGTGGCCTGCCCGGTGCTTGCGCCGGAAATCCGCAAAAAGGTATTTCACATCATTGACGTGCTCATTTCCGACAATGTGAAGGCCCGCCAGCTTGGGCCCGACGGCCAGTGGCGCGCCAGAAAGACGGACGGGGCTCCCTGCTGCAGCCAGGAGGTCTTCCAGGAGGAGGCCGCCAGGGAGGAGCAGTCCATTCCGGACCGCGCGGCCAAGCCGGTCCGGAAAGAGCCCGTTTGGAAGCGGCTCTTCGGACGCCGGGACAAAAACGCCTGAATACGCCAAAAGGCGGACCCCCCACAGGGTCCGCCTTTTTTAAGACCGAAGCGCCGCGATTTTGGGCCGTATGATGGCGCGGTAGAGGGCGGCCGCCGCCAGGCAGGCCAGAAGCTCCGCGCAGAGGAAGGACAGCCATACCCATTCGGGGGCGGTCCGGAGGAAAAGGGCCGCGATGGGGAGCAGCAGCGCAATCTGCCGCAGCAGGGAGATCAGAAGAGAGACGGCGCTCCGCTTCAGCGCCTGGAACGAGGCGGAGAGGATGATGGACGCCGCGGCGATGGGAAAGGCCAGAGCGGTCATCCGGAGGGCGGGGACGCCCATGTCCACAGCGGCGGTTCCAGCCCGGAAGCAGAAGCGGAGCAGGGGAGAGGCGGCCAGCGTCAGGACGGCGCCGCCGGCCAGGCCGGTGCCCACCGCCAGGGACAGGCTGAACCGGACGGCGCGGGTGAGGCGCTCCGGGGCGCGCGCGCCATAGTTATAGCTGAGAATGGGAATCAGCCCGTTGCTGACCCCAAAAATGGGCATGAACACAAAGGTCTGGATTTTAAAATAGACGCCCAGGACGAAGACCGCCGTCTGGGACCAGAGGGTGAGCAGCTGATTCAGACCCATGGACATAAAGCTGGACAGGGACTGCATCACAATGGCGGGCGCCGCGATGCGGAGCATTTCTCCGGAGAGGGCGGCGCTGGGGCGGAAGCCCCGGAAGGAGACTGTGAACTCCCGCCGGATGCGCCAGAGCAGGAAAAAGCCAATGCAGGCCCCGGAGATCTGCCCCAGCACCGTGGCCACGGCGGCCCCCGTTACCCCCATGTCCAGCCCGAAGATGAACACCGGGTCCAGAATGATGTTCAGCACCGCGCCGGAGCCCTGAACGATCATGAATCCGGAGGGATGGCCCGTGGTCTGAAGCAGCCGCTCGGTGAGAAACTGCATACACATTCCGATGGACAGCCCGCAGCAGATGGTCAGATAGCTTGTTCCGGCCTCCGCCACCGCCGGGTTGTCTGTGGCCAGGCGGAAAAACAGCGGCGTGCCCGCCAGGGCGAAGAGCAGGAAGAGCAGCCAGCAGAGGGTATAGAAGAGAAAGCCGTGACAGGCCACCTGGTTGGCCTCATCCCCGTTTTTCTCCCCCAGCCGGTGGGCAAACAGGGCGTTGAAGCCGACCCCAACGCCGGTACAGAACGCCACCATCATCAGTTGGACCGGGTAGGCGTAGGAGAGCGCCAGGAAATCCAGGTCGCTGACCTGCGCCACATAGATGCTGTCCACCAGGTTGTAGACGGCGCTGATAAGCATGGAGATCATAATGGGGGACGACATGACCAGCACCAGCCGGTTCACCGGCAGCGTCCCCAGGATATTGTCCTCTTTTGCCGGGCGGTTCACAGACATTCCCTCCCGGAAAACGTGCGGAGATACCGCAGGTCCACGCACACCGTACCCGGCAGGGGTACGTCTATCGCCTCGCCGGTCCACCGGAAGCGATGCTTCTCATAAAAATCCCGCGCCCGTCCGTTTTCCCGCAGGACGTAAAGCAGGCCGCGGTAGGCGGAGCGCCAGGAAAGCGCGTGAATGCGGGAGAGGGCGGCAAAGTGTTCCGCCGTGCAGGCCTGGATAATTTGAAGCGTTTCCACAAAAATACCTCCTGTCTTGTCCCTCTATCATAGCAGATTGCCGTTTTTTTGACAAGCTGGAGAGAGCGGAATCGGAGGGCGCAACAGAGCGGCGCTTTTTGCGTCTAAGAAAATAGAGGTGATAAATATGAACAGGCAAAAAAGAATCTGTGCCTGGATATTTTCTGCGGCGCTGCTTTTGACAGGATGCGGGCGGGAGGAAGCCGGCCTGGTTCCGGACGGGGAGGAGAGGCTGTGTGCGGTGAATCCGGCAGGTCCGTCTGACGCAGGGGAGCTTCCGCCGGACCTGCCCACGGCGCTGGCCTCGGAAGCGGACCTGACAGGAGAGGGCGGCTATCTGCTCCTGGGAGAGGCGGCGGAAGGCGAAATTGGGCTGTACTGCGACAACGCGGAGGAGCGGACCCAGGTCTATCTCCGATATGGGACGCACTTCCAGGCGTTTTCGCAAAGCGGCGTCTGGACCGATCTGGACTTGCTCCCGAAGGTTGCGTGGTACGACTGGGACGGCGATGGAGCGGCGGATCTGGTGGTGGATTATCTGCGGTATGAGGGCGTCTATTTTGACGGGGAGACGGCCTTCCCCGGAATTGTGGGGGAGCAGGTCGTCTACCAGTGGGACGGCGCACAGTGGACGGACCTCCATTTTGGAAGCGGCGGGCCGGAGGGCGGAGTCGAAGAACTGTGCGGCTACCCAAGGGCGGAGGACATGAAGAACCCCGGATAGGCGCAAAAAAGAGCAGAGGTCCGGTCAGGGACCTCTGCTCTTTTTGCGGCAGAAAGGAAATTTACGCATGGGCGCCCGCGTGGGTAAGGGGATGGGCGGGGGCGGAGACAGGCTCAGCGGCCTGGGCCTCCTGATGGGCCATGCCCTTGGCGTTGGCCAGCATCAGCTTAATCCGGTTTTCCTGGTTGATTTTGGTGGCGCTGGCGTCGTAGTCAATGGCCACAATGTTGGAGTTGGGGTAATCCTCCTTCAGACGCCGGATCATACCCTTGCCCACAATGTGGTTGGGCAGGCAGCCGAAGGGCTGGGTGCAGACAATGCTGTTGGTGCCGGAGTGGATGAGCTCCAGCATTTCGGCGGTGAGGAGCCAGCCCTCGCCCATCTTGTTGCCGTCTCCCAGATAGCCGTGGACCAGGCTGTGGAGCTCCTGGAAGGTGCCGGGGGCGCGGAAGCGGTTGGAGTTTTTCAGCGCCTGAATCATGTCCTTCTGGCAGGACTCCACATAGCCCATGAAAAGCTTGCACGCCGCTTTCTTAAGCCACTTGCCGCCGTACAGGTTGACATCGGCCACCCGGTTATAGATTTTGAAGATGATGAAGTCGGTGAGGCCGGGGACCACCGGCTCCACCCCCTCGCTGAGGAGGAACTTCTCCAGGTTGTTGTTGCCCAGCGGGGCGAATTTCACATAGATTTCGCCCACGATGCCCACCCGGATTTTGGGCTCTCCCTCCACCGGAATCGCGGCGAAGTCCCGGCAGATCTGGGCGAAGAGGCGGCGCATCTGACCGCGGCTCATGCCCTGGCCCTTCTCAAAGCCGTCCACCAGCTTGTGGGACCAGGCCTCCACCATGGCGTCCGTCTCGCCCTGGTTTACCTCATAGGGGCGGACCTGGTTGGCCACGTTGACGATGATGTCTCCGTACATCATGGCGTAGATGACCTTCCGCAGCAGGGGAAGGGTGATTTTAAAGCCGGGATTTTTCTCCAAACCGGACAGGTTGACGGAGACCACGGGGATATAGGCCATGTCCGCCTTCTCCAGCGCCTTCCGGAGCAGGTGGATGTAGTTGGACGCCCGGCAGCCGCCGCCGGTCTGGGTGATGAGCAGTCCGACTTTATGGGGGTCGTAGCCCCCGTGCTTCACGGCGTCGATAAGCTGGCCGATGACCAGCAGGGCGGGGTAGCAGGTGTCGTTATGGACATACTTAAGGCCCTCGTCCACAATGCCGCGGTGGTTGGTGGTGAGCATATCCACCTTGTACCCGGCGTTCTGGAGCAGCTTCTGCATCATGCCGAAGTGGACCGGCAGCATCTGGGGCATCAGAAGGGTGTACTCCTCCTTCATCTCCTTGGTGAACAATAACCGGCCGGTCTCGTCGTATATAAGCTTTGCCATAAAAACTCCTTTTCGATGTTGCATCAATCGAATGTAGGGGCGCACAGCGTGCGCCCGCGGAATCAGACGCTCTTTCACAGGATTCGGGCGCACGATGTGCGCCCCTGCAATGTCAATTCTCCTTGCGGGCCTCAATGGCGGCCATCAAGCTCCGGATGCGGATTTTGACCGCCCCCAGGTTGCTGATGTCGTCGATCTTCAGCTGGGTGTACAGCTTTCCGCCGCCCTCCAAAATGGCGCGCATCTCGTCGCCGGTGATGGCGTCAATGCCGCAGCCAAAGCTCACCAGCTGGATAAGCTCCATATCCGGCTGGGTGCAGACATACCGGGCGGCGTTGTACATCCGGGCGTGGTAGGTCCACTGGTTCAGCACATGGCGGGGGGCTTTGTCCTCCAGGTAGGCCACCGAGTCCTCTGTAATCAGAATGAAGCCGAAGTTGGTAATCAGGTCGTTGATGCCGTGGTTAATCTCCGGGTCCATGTGGTAGGGCCGGCCGGCCACCACCAGAATGGGCCGGTCCTCGGCTCTGGCCTGGGCGATGTACTGCTGGGCGGTCTCCCGCAGGTCCTGCTTATAGGCGTCATAGGCCCCATAGGCAGCGCGGGCGGCGGCCACGGTCTCATGCCTGGGGACGCCGAACTCCTCCGCGAACCACTTTGCGGCGTGCTTTTCAAAGTCCTTGGGGCGGTGCAGGCCGAAGTAGGGGTACAGGTAGCGGGTTTTCTTCAGCGCCGGGACATTGGCGGCCAGCAGCTCCGGATAGTAGGCCACCACAGGGCAGTTGTAGTTGTTGTCGCCGAGGCCCTCGTTGAAGTTATAGGGCATACAGGGGTAGAAGATGGCGTCCACCCCCGCCTCCACCAGGGCCTCCATGTGGCCGTGAAGGAGCTTGGCGGGATAGCACACCGTGTCTGAGGGGATGGTGCGCTGGCCCTTCACATACAGCTTCCGGCTGGACTCCGGGGAGAGGACCACCTCGAAATTCAGGCGGGTGAGCATTTCAAACCAGAAGGGCAGGTTTTCATACATATTCAGCCCGAAGGGGATGCCGATGCGGCCCCGGGAGCCGTCTCCCTGACCCTTCCCCTGGAGGGCGCGGAGCTTCTGGTATTTATAGCGCATCAGGGCGGGCAGGTGAGTGGGCTCCTCCCCCAGGGGGCGGGAGCAGCGGTTGCCGGAGACAAACCGCCGCCCTCCGTCAAAGGTATTGACGGTGAGGGAGCAGTGGTTGGTGCACAGTCCGCAGGTGGCGGGTTTGGCGGTGTGGGTGAATTTTTCCAGCTCCTGTGGGCTCAGCACCGCGCTCTTCTCCAGGTGGAGGTCTCTGGCGGCCAGGGCGGCGCCAAAGGCGCCCATGATTCCGGCGATGGTGGGGCGGGTCACGTCCCGGTTAAGCTCCTGCTCAAAGGCGCGGAGCACGGCGTCGTTGAGGAAGGTGCCGCCCTGCACCACAATATGCTGGCCCAGGTCGTCCGCCGAGGCGGCCCGGATGACCTTGTAGATGGCGTTTTTGACAATGGAGATGGACAGGCCCGCGGAGATGTCCTCCACGCTGGCCCCGTCCTTCTGGGCCTGCTTCACGCTGGAGTTCATGAACACGGTGCACCGGGAGCCCAGGTTGACCGGGTGTTCCGCGAACAGGCCCAGCTTGGCGAAATCGGCGATGGAGTAGTCCAGCGCCTTGGCGAAGGTCTCGATGAAGGAGCCGCAGCCGGAGGAGCAGGCCTCGTTGAGCATGATGGAGTCCACCGCCCGGTTGCGGATTTTGAAGCACTTCATGTCCTGGCCGCCGATGTCGATGATGAAATCCACGCTGGGCTCGAAGTGGGCGGCCGCCTTGTAGTGGGCCACGGTCTCCACCAGGCCCAGGTCGCAGGAGAAGGCGTTTTTGATCAAATCCTCGCCGTAGCCGGTGACGGCCACGCCCTTGAGCGTAATCCGGTTTTCGCACTGGGCGTAGATATTTTTTAATTGCTCTTGCAAAATAGCCACCGGGTTGCCCTCGTTGGAGTGGTAATAGGTGTACAGCAGTCCGCCGTCCCCGGTAATCAGGGCCAGCTTGGTGGTGGTGGAGCCTGCGTCAATGCCCAGCCACGCGGGGCCCTCATAGGTCCGGATGTCCGCCTGAGGGGGCTTTTTGGCGTTGTGCCGGGCGCAGAAAGCGCCGTACTCCGCCACGTCGTGGAACAGAGGGGGCATGGTGTCCACCAGCGTGGTGGTGTCCACGCTCTCCTCCAGCTTTTTCAGGGCGTCTTCAAAGAGGATGGTGCCGTAGTCGGTGGAGCACAGGGCGGCGCCCATGGCGGCGAAGCAGTCGCCGTCCTCCGGGAAGACGGCGTGTTCCTCGTCCAGTTTTAAAGTTTCCACAAACCGCTGGCGCAGGCCCATGAGGAAGTGGAGGGGGCCGCCCAGAAAGACGATTTTGCCCTTCAGCTCCCGGCCCTGGGTGAGGCCGGCCACCGTCTGGTCCACCACGGCCTGGAAAATAGAGGCGGCCACGTCCTCCTTCCGCCCGCCCTGGTTAAGGATGGGCTGGATGTCGCTTTTGGCGAACACGCCGCAGCGGGAGGCGATGGGATAGATCTTCTCATATTTCAGGGAGAGGGCGTCCAGCTCGTCCACCGTCACATTCATCAAGGTGGCCATCTGGTCGATAAAAGCGCCGGTGCCGCCGGCGCAGGAGCCGTTCATCCGCTCCTCCAGGGCGCCGCCGAAGAAGATAATCTTGGCGTCCTCGCCCCCCAGTTCAATTACCGCGTCCGTACCGGGTATGTAGGTGTTGACTGCGGCGGCGGTGGCATAGACCTCCTGCACGAAGTCGATGCCCGACGCGTTGGCCACGCCCAGTCCGGCGGAGCCGGTGATGACCATCTTGATCTGCTGGCCTGAGAGCATATCTGAGATAGACCGCAGAGTTTCGCAGGCCCGCTCGCGGGTTTTGGAGTAGTGCCGCTCATAGGAGCGGAACAGCAGCTTATTCTGTTCGTCCAGCACCACGACCTTGACGGTGGTGGAGCCGATGTCGATTCCAATGCGCAGGCTCATAAAATGAAAATGCACCTCATGTCTCTGTTCGTGTTCCCAAAATCAGTTCTATTTTAGTATATGATACTTCCCCCCAGAGAGAAAAACAACATTTTTAACGCTTTCTTAACGGCGGAGAAAGGAGGAAAAACCGCCGGATTCCGGTATTAAAATTGTGCAGTAATGCCCTAAAAAAAGAAAAAGAAGGACTTTGTGACAAAAATGTGAATGGAAAAACCGGCCAAAAGGCCGGTTTTTCGAAGGCTGTGCGGTCAGGCGTTCAGAGACGCGGCCCGCTGGTTCAGCCAGCCGGCCAGCCTCTCCAGGCCCTCTTCGGTGAGCGGGAAGGCGGTCTCCTCCAAAATTTCGCTCAGTTCCCTGGTCAGCGGGCCCCGCCAGAGCTGGACCTGGAGGGCGTCCTCCTGGGGCTGGATGAAGAAGCGGGCCTGGCCCAGGCTTCCATACCAGGAATTTTTGTTCTCCCAAAAGGACATGGTGGGGATAAAAATGGATTCCATGCAGCAAGGCTCCTTTTTGAACGCTCAGCGCCGGCCGTTCCGGCGGCGCCTGCAGGGGATGGGGTCGGGGTTGGCCCGGTAAAACAGCGCGATGGCGGCGCACACCTGGTCGTAGAGGTCGTCGTTGGTATAAGCCAGCTCGCCGTTGTAGTCCTCCTCCAGGGCCCGGTCCGAGATTTCGCCGTGGTAGTACCGGTAGGCCACCTCTCCGCTGGAGCGCAGGCGCACCAGGGCGGAATGGACGCGCGCCCGCTGTTCCGGCGTCAGGCAGTCCGCCTGGCACAGGTGATCCCGCAGGAAATCGCAGCAGGCGAGAAAGCTGTCGTCCCAGTTTTGGTTGCGGTTGTTTTGCGCCTCAAAGCGCAGCTTCTCGATCTGCCGCAGAAGCTCCCCCTGCAGCACCTTGGAGGTTCCCATTTTGGGGACCCAGCGCTGCCAGATCTCTTTGCAGATGTGAAAGTACTCCATTTGTTCAGCCCCTTACTCCTCCGGCTCGGCCCAGTGGAGGGAGCGGCCCACCGCCTTGTGCCACCCATTCAGCAGGCGGCTGCGGGTTCCGGCGTCCATGTCGGGCTGATAGAGCCGGTCAAGCTGCCGCAGCGTCCGGAGCTCCTCCCGGCCGCTCCAGAAGCCCACGGCCAGTCCGGCCAGGCAGGCGGCCCCCAGGGCGGTGCTCTCCCGGATTTTGGGCCGGCACACCGGTTTATCCAGAATATCGGCCTGGAACTGCATCAGGAAGCTGTCGCGGCTGGCCCCGCCGTCTACGTTGAGCTGTTTGAGGGTGATGCCGGTGTCCTTTTCCATGGCGTCTGCCAGGTCCCAGCTCTGATAGGCGATGGACTCCTGCGCGGCGCGGATGATGTGGTCCCGGCTGGTGCCGCGGGTAATGCCCACCAGAGCGCCCCGGGCGTACATGTCCCAGTAGGGGGCCCCCAGGCCGGTGAAGGCGGGTACCAGATAGACGCCCCCGGTGTCCGGGACCTTGGAGGCGTAATACTCTGCGTCTCTGGACTCCCCGATGAAGCGCAGGCCGTCCCGGATCCACTGGATCACCGCGCCTCCCACGAAGGCGGAGCCCTCCAGGGCGTACTGTACCTGGCCGTTCAGCCCCACGGCGATGGTGGACAGCAGGCCGTTTTGGCTCCGGCAGAGCTGGTTTCCGGTGTTCATCAGCAGGAAACAGCCGGTGCCATAGGTGTTTTTCGCTTCGCCGGGGAAGAAGCAGGCCTGGCCGAAGAGGGCGGCCTGCTGGTCTCCGGCCATGCCGGCGATGGGGATCTCCACCCCCTGGAGGACGGCGGAGCCGTAGACCTGGCTGGAGTCCTGTACCTGGGGCAGCATGTTCATGGGGATGTCCAGCCGGCTGCAGATATACTCGTCCCAGCACATGCGCTGGATGTCAAAGAGCATGGTGCGGCTGGCGTTGGTGCAGTCGGTGATATGGACCGCCCCGCCGGTGAGCTTCCACACCAGCCAGGAGTCCACCGTTCCAAAGAGCAGTTCCCCGGCCTGGGCGCGCTCCCGCGCCCCCGGCACATGGTCCAGAATCCACTTAAGCTTTGTGGCGGAAAAATAGGCGTCAATAAGCAGGCCGGTGTGTTCCCGGACATAGCTGGAGAACTCCAGGTCGGTCTTCAGGGTCTCGCAGAGCTTGGCCGTGCGGCGGCACTGCCAGACGATGGCGTTGCAGATGGGACGGCCGGTTTTTTTGTCCCAGACGATGGTGGTCTCCCGCTGGTTGGTGATGCCGATGGCGGCGATTTCCTGGGGGGAGATGCTGGTCTGGGCCAGGACCTCGGTGAGCACGGAGTACTGGGTGGACCAGATCTCCATGGGGTCCTGCTCTACCCAGCCGGGTTTGGGACAGGTCTGGGTGAGTTCTCTCTGGGCGGAGCCAAGAATCGTCTGGTTTTCATCAAAGAGGATACACCGGCTGCTGGTGGTTCCCTGATCCAGGGCGGCAATACAGCGCTTCATCAACGGCACCTGCTTTCCAATTAAAAATTTTATTCTAAAAAAACTCTACCACAACCTGTCCCAACAGGCAAGAGGCGGGGACCATTTTTTGCCCCGGCGCATAGGCTGGTATGTGGCAAGGCCACATCAGACCTTAAGCGATGCGAGGAGAAGGAGCGTATCCTGCTATGAATCATTACCTTCCATCCGACTGCGGGCGCAGGCCGGGGGGAGAGGTGGTCGCCTATCTGACCACGCCGCGTCCCGCGGACTGCTGCTGCCCGCCTCCCTGTCCGCCGCCCTGGCCCTGTCCGCCGGCAGGCGGTCCCACCGGGCCCACCGGCCCCCAGGGCCCCACCGGTCCAACCGGTCCCCAGGGTATCCCAGGTCCCCAGGGATTTGCCGGTCTTCCGGGTCCCACCGGTCCTACCGGCCCTCAGGGTATTCCAGGCCCAGACGGTCCCCAGGGCCCCACCGGGCCTCAGGGAATTCCCGGTCCTGACGGCCTCCCCGGCCCCACCGGTCCCACGGGAGCCACCGGAGCGACGGGAGCGCAGGGACCCGCCGGACCCACCGGCCCCACAGGCCCCGCCGGAGCGGCGGGGGCGCAGGGTCCCGCCGGACCCACCGGCCCCACGGGAGCCACCGGAGCGACGGGGCGCAGGGACCCGCCGGCCCCACCGGTCCCACAGGCCCCGCCGGAGCGGCGGGGGCACAGGGTCCCGCCGGCCCCACCGGCCCCACGGGAGCCACCGGGGCGGCGGGGGCGCAGGGTCCCGCCGGACCCACTGGTCCCACGGGAGCCACCGGGGCGACTGGGGCGCAGGGTCCTGCCGGACCCACCGGCCCCACAGGCCCCGCCGGGGCGGCGGGAGCGCAGGGTCCCGCCGGCCCCACCGGTCCCACGGGAGCCACCGGGGCAACTGGGGCGCAGGGACCCGCCGGTCCCACTGGCCCCACAGGTCCGACGGGGCCGTCCGCCAGTCCCACAGACCTGGTGTCTGCGTACTCCACGCCATCTCAGGCCGGGGCCTCCGGAGCGCCCATGCTCTTCGACCAGAACGCCCTGAGCTATGGGACCGCGGTGTCCCACACGGCGGGCAGCGGAGATTTTACCATCAATCAGCCCGGACTCTACCAGGTGGATTACCACGGGGTTTTGTCCGCCGCGCCCACCAACACGTTCCCGGTGACAATTGTCACTTCTCTGGAGCAGGATGGAAACATTGTGCCCGGCGCATCTGTGCCCCACGCGTTCCAGAGCGCCGCGGAGACGATTCCCCAGTCGTTCTCCGTGCTGCTCCCCGTCTCCACAGTCCCCGCTACCCTTCAGGTGACGGCGGAGGGAGGCGGCTACCTGGCCAACTCCATGACGCTGAACGTCACCCGTCTGGGCAGCGTGCCCACTGCGTAAATCTCAGCCGGGGCGGGGGTTTTGCCCCCGCCCCGCCGGACAGGAGGCGCCGGAGTTGAAAATCGTGGTGTATGCCATTGCAAAAAATGAGGCGGCCTTTGCGGAGCGCTGGGCGGATTCCATGTCAGAGGCGGACCAGATTGTGGCGCTGGACACCGGCTCAGAGGACGATACTGTGGAGCGCCTGCGGGGAAAGGGCGTGGCGGTGACAGCGGAGCGGGTGGAGCCCTGGCGGTTTGACGCCGCACGGAACCGCTCTCTGGAGCTGGTCCCGGAGGACGCGGACGTCTGCGTGTGTACAGACCTGGACGAGGTGTTCCGGCCTGGATGGCGGGCCGCCCTGGAGCGCGCCTGGCTTCCCGGCACGTGTCAGGCGCGGTACCGCTACACCTGGAGTTTTCAGGCGGACGGCTCTGAGGGCGTGGTGTTCTGGCAGGAGAAAATACACGCCCGCCGGGGATTCCGGTGGACGCACCCGGTCCATGAGGTGCTCCAGTGGACCGGCGGGGGAGCCCCAGCTGTGGCGACAGCGGAGGGCGTCCAGCTTGACCACCATCCCGACCCGCGCAAGTCCAGAGGCCAGTACCTGGCTCTGCTGGAGCTGTCCGTCCGGGAGGACCCGGAGGACGACCGGAATCTGCACTATCTGGGGCGGGAGTATTTATACCGCCGCCGGTGGGACGACTGTATCCGCACCCTGACCAGGCACCTGGCCCTGCCGGGGGCGTGGAGGGACGAGCGGGCGGCCTCCATGCGGTACATGGCAAAGGCCTTCGCCTGCAAGGGGGAGCGGGGGCAGGCCCTGGCCTGGGGCCTGCGGGCGGCGGCGGAGGCGCCCTATCTCCGGGAGCCGTGGGTGGACCTGGCCGGCTTGCTCTATGAGGAACAGGCCTGGGACGGCGTCCTCTACTGCACCGGCGAGGCGCTGAAGCTCCAGGAGCGGCCGCGCACCTATATCTGTGAGGCGGAGGCCTGGGGCGCCCTGCCCCACGACCTGCGCTGTCAGGCCTTTTACCACACCGGCCGGCTTGCGCTGGCTTTGGAGGAGGCGCGGCGCGCCCTGGCCTGTTCCCCCGGCGACCCGCGGCTGGCCGGAAACGTCCAGCTGCTGGAGCAGATGGAAAAAGCAGGCGGTTTTCTGTGAAAACCGCCTGCGATTTACATGATCTGCGCCGGTTAATCCGGGTAGGAATAGCCGATGTTCTTTTCCAGCAGCGCGGAGGTACGGCCGCCGAAGCGCTCCTCGCCGATTTTTTGAAAGCCGTATTTGGCGCAGAAGCGCTGGACAGGCTCGTTGACAGGGGAGCAGTACAGGCGCAGGGCCGTCCGCCCCAGGGGGCGGTAGAAGGAGACGGCCTGTCCCAGAAGCTGGACGCCCAGTCCGCGCCGCCGGAGGGCGGGGGAGAGGTAGACCAGCGACAGAAATCCGGCCTTCTCCGCCGCAAACTTGTCCGGAGAGAGCTGGAGCAGCCCCACCGGCTGTTTCTGCTGCATCACCACGGCGGCAGCCCAGGGGGACTGGGAGATAAGCTGGAGGGCTCCGTCCCAGAATGCGGGACCGTCAAAGGG
The DNA here is from genome assembly GCA_944387755.1 of uncultured Oscillospiraceae bacterium. The sequence goes on from CALXGC010000010.1 coordinate 38,358, forward strand.
CACGTCCGCCCCGTAGAGGGAGATCCAGGCGTCCCGCCGGGCGGAGAGGTAGAATTCACGGTCCGTCTCCGGGTCCAGGGGCCGGTACCACAGATTGACGTCCTCCCGCTTTTGTCCGCCCTTGCGCCACCAGGACTGGCGGGCCAGGGTGGAGACGGACTCGTCCAGATGGGAGTTGTCCCCCTCAAACACCACATGGAAGGAGTTCCCGTCCCAGGCCAGGCAGGTGACGGCGGTGTTGTCCGCGTGGGGAAGACTGTGCCAGCTCTCCGGCTTTACCCCCCGCGCATTGGCCAGAAACTGACGGATGGCTGTGCCGTGGCTGAACAGGGCCACCGTCTGGTCCGGGTGCTTCTGGGCGATGGCCCGGATGGCGCGCTCCATGCGGTCCCCCACCTGTGCCAGGCTCTCCCCGTTGGGGGCCCGCCAGGCGGGGTCGCTGCGGTTGAACAGAGAGAGCTGCTCTCCGTCGGTCTCCCGGATCTCGCCCCAGGGGTGGTCCTCCCAGTCCCCCATGTGGACCTCCCGCAGGCCGGGGTCCGTGCGGAGCTCCAGCCCCTTGGGGACGCAGATGGCTCTGGCGGTGGTCTGGGTGCGGAACAGGTCGCTGGCGTACACCGCGTCCACGGCCACGCCGGCGAAGCGGCCCTCCAGGGCCTTAATCTGGCGGTAGCCGTTGCCGGTGATGAGAGAGTCGTACCACCCATGAATACGGCGGTATAAATTTCCCTCCGCCTCAGCGTGGCGGATGAGATAAAGTGTGGTCATAAGCGTTCCAGTCCTTTGTCGTTTTTAAGGCCGCAGCTCCGCCCTGCCGAAGGGGACCCATAAAAAGGGCGCCGGCGCCCAGGAGGATGGCCCTTCTGGTGCACAGCCTGCGCAATGCCAGCCCCGCCAGTACAAAGAGGGCGGCGGCCAGCAGCCAGAGGGCGGCCCTGGGTCCACCCGCGCCCCCTCCGGGAAACACCGCTTCCGCCAGAAATATGTAGAGGACGGAGATACAAAACAGAAGGCCGGGCACGGCCCACCAGCGCCGGTACATAGTCATAATACGCACTCCTCCCTTTGACGGTGGAACTCCAGTTCTCTATGTCAGTGCAGGGGTACGGCCGGAGCGGAGGAGCTGCCCCTCCGCCCGGAACTGTCAAGTGCGGTGGTCCTTCGTCTCAAAGCCAAGTATGCGTTACCAGGGCTTCACCCCGCCGGTAAGCTCAGAGACCTTGGAGAGCCCCTTCCGGGCGGCGATCTGCTCCAGGCCGTCCCGGACGGTGAGGGGGGCGTAGGGATCGGCGAACAGGGCTGTGCCCACCGCCACGGCGGAGGCCCCCGCCAGCATCAGCTGGGCCGCGTCCTCCCCCTTGGACACCCCGCCCATGCCCAGGATGGGCATACCGGGAAGGGCGCAGGCCACCTCCCACACCATCCGCACCGCCACGGGCAGCACGGCGGGGCCGGACAGGCCGCCGGTGTTCATCTTCAAAATGGGGCGGCCGGTGTTCACGTCGATGCGCATTCCCCGCAGGGTGTTGATGAGGGACAGGGCGTCCGCCCCCCCATCGGCCACAGCCCTTGCAATCTCAGTGATGTCGGTGACATTGGGGGAGAGCTTAACCATTACAGGGGTTTTCCCGGCGTGGGCCTTTGCCTCCCGTGTCACCTCGGCGGCCAGCTCCGGGCGGGTGCCGTAGGCCAGTCCCCCCGCCTTCACATTGGGGCAGGAGATGTTTACTTCAATCATGTCCACGCCGGCCGCGTCCAGCTTTTCGCACATGACGCCGTACTCCTCCGGGGTGTTGCCGGAGATGTTGGCGATGACCTTGGTGTCAAACTGCCGCAGGAAGGGCAGTTCCTCTTCGATAAAGGCGTCCACGCCGGGGTTTTGCAGACCCACAGAGTTCAAAATTCCCATGGGCGTCTCCGCGATGCGGGGGGCGGGGTTGCCCTCCCGGCGGTGGAGGGTGAGGCCCTTGGCGCAGATGCCCCCCAGTTCACCCAGGTCATAGAACTGGCTGTACTCCCGGCCAAAGCCGAAGGTGCCGGAGGCCACCACCACAGGATTTTTCAGGGTGACGCCGGCCAGATTGATCTGCATATCTACCTTAGGCATCCCAGTTCACCTCCCTGGCGTCAAATACCGGTCCGTCCTTGCACACGTGCTTCCGGGTCCCGTCCGCCATATCGCAGGCGCACACCAGGCAGGCCCCCACGCCGCAGCCCATGCGCTCCTCCATGGATACCTGGCAGGGGACGCCGGACTCCTCCGCCGCCTTTGCCACGTTCCGCAGCATGGGCTTGGGGCCGCAGGCCAGGACGGCGTCGTAATTTTTGTCCTCAGAGAGCTCCTGCCGGACCAGAGCGTCCACAAAGCCGTGAAAACCCAGGGAGCCGTCGTCGGTACACACCAGCACCTTAGCGCACGCATCCTCAAAGCGGTCCTTCAGAATGATCTTGTCCGCCGACCGCCCTCCCAGGACGGCGGTGGAGCGGCCCTGGGCGTACTGGGCGCAGCCCACCATGGGGGGAATGCCGATGCCGCCTCCCACCAGAAGATAGCGGCCCTCCGGCTTTATATCGAACCCGTTGCCCAGCAGGCCCATCACATCCAGGGTGTCCCCGGCCTCCCGGCCGGCCAGCCACTGGGTTCCATCCCCCCGGACCTCAAACACCACGGTCAGCAGGCCGCTGGGGTCGCCCTCTTGACAGGAGCACACCGAGATGGGCCGCCGGAGCAGCAGGGTGTCCCCGCACTTGATATGGACGAACTGGCCCGGTCCCCTGAAGGAGGCGCGGACCATGTCCCCCACCTCCAGCGTCATGGAAATCGCGTCTCCCAGCTGTTCCTTGGAGACGATTTTACACTTGCGTTCTACTTTCATAACCTATCAGTCACCGCTTTCTATTGGCCCCTTTTGAAAGGGGCTCCGCCCGAAGGGCGGTGGGGATTGTGGCCTGCCGTTCCACCTCGGTGTGAATTTGCTCACAAACCCCGGAAAAATTTTCTCCGATCTCACGATTGGTAAAGCGCAGGACCTTCAATCCCAAATTTTCTAAATACGCTGTGCGCACTCTATCCGCTTGACAGAGGCCGTCTGCTTCGTAATGCTGTCCACCATCTACTTCAACCACCAATTTGGCTTTTAGACAAAAGAAATCCACGACATAATTTCCGATGACTCTCTGCCGGTTCCACTGAATCGGATACTGACGCAAAAAGTCGTACCATAAATGGCGTTCCTGCGGCGTCATGTCTTTTCGGAGCTTCACTGCATTTGGACGCAGTTTCTTATTTCGGGGAAGAAATTCCAACGAGGATCTCCTCCTGTCTATACGGTTTGGCGAACTGAGAGGACAATCCCCAGTCTCGCTTCGCTCGACAGCCCCTTTCAAAAGGGGCCATTTTTCAGGCTTGCTCCGCTTTATGGCCCCTTTTGAAAGGGGCTCCGCCCGAAGGGCGGTGGGGATTGTGGTTCCCAAAGAGTCTTATTGAATGGTCACGAACTGCCCGATGTCCTCCTTCATGGCGATGGCGGCGTCCCGGGCCGCCTGGGCGAAGTCCAGGCCGTTGTTCCCCGTCTTCTTCCAGGCGCACATGATGCCCCGGGAGGAGTTGACGATGGCCCCGCGGCCATTTTCATCAAAGGCGTGCTTCACATCGGCGGCGGTGCCTCCCTGGGCCCCGTAGCCGGGTACCAGGAAGAAGGTGTGGGGCAGCCGGGCGCGTAGCGCCTGAATCTGCTCCGGATAGGTGGCCCCGGTGACGGCCCCGGCCATGGTGAAGCCGTACTTGCCCTCCGTGCCGGCGGCGATGGACTCGTTGAGCTCGCCCATAGCCTCGTAGATGGCGCGGCCGTCGGAGAGCTTCAGGTCCTGGAGCTCCCCGGAGCCGGGGTTGGAGGTCTTCACCAGCACAAAGGCGCACTTGTCCTCAGTTTTGGCCGCCTCCAGGAAGGGCTTGATGGAGTCGGAGCCCATGTAGCCGTTGAGGGTGACGCAGTCGGCGTCAAAGGACTTGAAGACCTGGCCCTCCACAGGCACGCCGGACAGCCAGCCCTCGGCGTAGGCAGCGGCGGTGGAGCCGATGTCTCCCCGCTTGATGTCGGCGATGACGAACAGCCCCTTTTGTTTGGCATAGCGGATGGTGCGCTCTAGCAGCTCCATCCCCTGCCAGCCCAGGTTTTCATAGTAGGCGGACTGGGGCTTCACGGCGGGGACCACATCGCACAGGGCGTCGATGAGTCCCACGTTAAACTGCCAGATGGCCTCGCAGGCTCCCCGCAGGTTCAGGCCGTACTGCGCATAGCAGGCCTTGCGGATGTGCTCCGGCACATACTCAATGCGGGCGTCCAGCCCGGCCACGGTGGGGTTTTGTTTCTCGATGATTTTTTCCTGTAACACATCAAAAGACATAGTGCTGCTCCTTTTTTCTAAAACTCGTTCCGTGGGACGCGGCGTGCCCGGTGGTCACGCCCTGCAAGGGTAGGATTTCGGCCCCCGTGGGGCGCGGCGGCCCGGCGCGCCTATGAAGGGGCGGCGCCCGGCGGACACGCCCTATCTCAGCGCTCCTGGTAGATGATGTTCCCGCCCACGATGGTATATTTCACGCGGCCCTTCACCTTCCGGCCGGCGAAGGGGGTATTCCGGGCCTTGGAGGCGAACTGCTCCGGGTCGATGGTCCACTCCTCCTCTGGGTCGAAGATGACGATGTCGGCGTCGCTGCCCAGAGAGAGGCGGCCCTTGGCGTGGAGGCGGAGAATAGCGGCGGGGTTATAGGTCATGCGGCGGATGAGTTCAGGCAGCTTCATCCGTCCGGTGTGATAGAGCTCGGTGAGGGTGATGGCCAGGGAGGTCTCCAGGCCAATCATGCCGCTGGGGGCCTTGGCCAGGGGGCGGGATTTCTCCTCGGCGGAGTGGGGGGCATGGTCGGTGGCGATGGCGTCAATGGTGCCGTCCTTCAGCCCGGCGATAATGCCCTTGATGTCCTTTGCGGTGCGCAGGGGGGGATTGACGCGGGCCAGAGCGCCCTGGGTCAAAATCTCGTCCTCTGTGAGGGTGAAGTACTGGGGGCAGGTCTCGCAGGTGAGGGCGACGCCCCGCTTCTTCATCCGGCGGATGATGTCCACCGACTTAGCGGTGGATACGTGGCAGATGTGCACGTGGGCCCCGGTCTCCTCGGCCAGCATGGCGTCCCGCATGACCATAATCTCCTCCGCGATGGCGGGACGGCCCTCCATCCAGAGCTGCCGGGAGACGCTGCCCTCGTTTACCGCCCGGCCCTCCACCATGGAGGTGTCCTCGCAGTGGCAGAGAATTGGGATCTCCAGCCGCTTGGCGTGAATGAGGGCGTCCCGCATCAGATTGGCGTTGTCCACATTGCACCCGTCATCGGACAGGGCCACGGCCCCAGCCTCCTTCAGAGCGCCGGCGTCGGTGAGCTCCATGCCCTGAAGGCCCATGGAGACCGCGCCGATGGGATAGACGTGGACGCCGCAGGCCTGGGCGGCCTTCTCCTGAATATACTGCACCTGTTCCGGGGTGTCCACGGCGGGCTTTGTGTTGGCCATACAGGCCACGGCGGTGACGCCGCCCCGGGCGGCGGCGGCAGTCCCGGTGAAGATGTCCTCTTTATAGGTGAGGCCGGGATCGCGGAGGTGGACGTGCATATCCACCAGGCCGGGAGACACCACAAGACCGGTGGCGTCAATCACCCGGTCGGCCTCTGCCTGGATATTCCGCTCCAGCTGAAGGACGCGGCCCTGTTCCACATACAGATCCAGCATGGAGACGGTTCCGCTGACCGGGTCCACCACCCGGCCGTTTTGAATCAAGAGTTTCATGGTATCTGGTTCCTCCGTCGTCCGGTTTTTTCGGACTGTAAAATAAAGAATTTACCCTTCGTTAAATTATAGCGGAACCAGCAGGATTTAGCAACGGATTTTTCCACAGAAGGGGAAAGAATAAAAACAGGCCGGCGCGGGACCGGCAGGACAGGAAAGGAGCGGACAGAGGATGAACGGAAACGGATTTGGGAAATTTATGCTTGGCATGACGGCCGGCATGACCGCCGGGACGGCCCTTGGGTTTACCATGTCGCCCTCCCGGCGGCAGGTGAAGCGGGCGGCCCACAAGGCGGCCCAGCACGTCACGGAGGCGGTGGAGTCCCTCACAGACGTGATGAAGATGTAGGGGGAGGCGGGAATCCTTCCCGCCTCTTGCGCAGCGGAGAAGACGGCTTTATAATTACGTCATGAAGATCAATGGAAAGGGGAGAGGTCCCATGACGGATCAGGAGCTGGTGGAGCGCGCCTTCGCTATGCACAAGTTTTCCTATGTGCCGTATTCGCATTTTCCGGTGGGAGCGGCTCTGCTGTGCAGGGATGGAACGGTGTTTACCGGCTGCAATGTGGAAAACGCCGCTTTTGGCTCCACCATCTGCGCCGAGCGCACGGCGCTGCTCAAGGCGGTCAGCGAGGGGCGCCGGGAGGGCTGGATTGCGCTGGCCATCGCCGGACAGGGAGAGGACTTCTGCTGGCCCTGCGGGAGCTGCCGGCAGATGCTCTATGAATTTGCTCCGGAACTTCGGATTCTGGCCGCAAGGGGGGACGGGACCTTTCAGGCCGCGTCTTTGGAGGCGCTGCTCCCCCACGGCTTCGGGCCGAAGTCGCTGAAGTGCTGAGCTCCCTGGTTTTGCAGGACTTGCGATGGAATTCTGCACCGTTCAAAGAAAAATAAAAAAATTTGACTCCAGGCTGCAATTTGTTTGTTACCGTTTTTTCATTTTTGTGTCACCGGTTTGACAAGAGAATTGCCGCGGCATGTGTTATACTGTCCTTAAGAACAAGGGAAAGGGGGGTCTGCTGTGAAGAAGCGGATTCTTTCTTTGTCGCTGGTGCTGGCGCTGGCGGTTCTGCTGGGCGGCGCGGCGTTTGCGCAGGCCAGGCAGGAGCCTCTCTCCAGCCCCTCCGCGGAAGAGATGCTGGCCAGCGCTCCGGCGCAGGGGGATGCGTCCCAGTCCATGTACCCCGCCGTCCACGCTCTGGTGATGGCCATGACGGAGAACCACCTGGAGTACAACCCGGAGGACCCGGAATTTCTGTGGACCAGCCTCTATTACATGCTCAGCCTGTACGGCCAGATGGACGAGCGGGCGGAGTTCACCGACAGCGAGATGCTCCTCCCCGGCGAGATGATTCAGGACTATGCCGCCGCCCTCTATCCGGACGTGTCCAGCCTGCCCGACATCCCGGCCCCCATCTCCGAACGCATAACCGGGACGGAAAACGGCGTCTACCGTCTGGCCCGCGGCGACGAGGCCCTCTCCCAGGTGACGCTGGAGCCGCCCATCTGCCTGCGGGACGGCACAATTGTCCTGCAGGGCGCCCTGGAGGCACTGGAGGACGGCAGCCTTCTGCGGGAGTTTCAGGTCACGCTGCTCCCCAGAGACTGTATGTTCGGCTATATCATCACAGATTTGACATTCTCGGAATAATTCCTTCTTTATCAGGAGGCGAGGCCCGGTGAGTATTCATCGGGCCTCTCTCCTGTCTGCCGGAGTGAGTTTGCTCTTGCCCTCTGCTTTCAGGCGTACTATAATAATAAGTGGACTGAATGGTAATTATTTGAGGTGTATTGTTATGAAACCTGATATTCGCGCGTATATCCGCCCCGGTGCTCACGCCCATCTGGTGGGCATCGGCGGCGTGTCCATGTCCCCCCTGGCCGAGGTGCTCCACGGGGCGGGGGTGGTCATCACCGGCTCCGACATGCACGACAGCGAGACGGTGGAGCACCTGAAATCCCTGGGAATCCCGGTGGTCATCGGCCACAGGGCGGAGAGCGTCCAGGGGGCGGGCTGCGTCATCCGCACCGCCGCCGTCCACGACGGCAATCCGGAGATTGCCGCCGCCCGGGCCGCCGGAATCCCCGTCTTCGAGCGGGCGGAGGCCTGGGGGGCCATCATGCGCCACTACCAGAACGCCCTGTGCGTGGCGGGCACCCACGGAAAGACCACCACCACCTCCATGTGCACTCAGATCTTCCTGGCCGCCCAGCGGGACCCCACGGTTATGATCGGCGGAACCCTCCCCGCCCTGGGGAAGGGCCATCGGGTGGGGAAGGGGGATACCATCATTTTGGAGTCCTGTGAGTACTGCAACTCCTTCCTGTCCTTTTTCCCCACCGTGGCGGTGATTCTGAACGTGGACGCCGACCACCTGGACTTTTTCAAAGACCTGGAGGACGTGAAGCGCTCCTTCCGCCGCTTTGCCCAGCTTGTGCCGGAGGGGGGCGCGGTTATCGCGGACGGAGACGACGCCAACACCATGGACGCCCTGGAGGGTCTGGAGAGGCCTCTGAAGACCTTCGGGCTGGAAAATGGGGACGTCCACGCCGCAAACCTGACCTATGAGAGGGGCGCGGGGCGCTTTGACCTGGTATACCAGGGGGAAAATCTGGGCCGGATTTCCCTTCAGGTGCCCGGCGTCCACAACGTGCGCAACGCCCTGGCCGCCGCCGGGGCCGCCCTGGAGCTGAAGGTCCCCTTCGCCGCCGTTCAGGAGGGCCTCCACGCCTTCACCGGGGCGGGCCGCCGCTTCGAGCGGAAGGGGGAGTACCGCGGGGCGGTGCTCTATGACGACTACGCCCACCACCCCGGAGAACTGCGGGCTCTGCTGGCCACCGCGAAGACCCTGGGGTACGGCCGGGTGATCTGTGCCTTCCAGCCCCACACCTACTCCCGCACAAAGGAGCTCTTTGACGGCTTTGTGGAGGTATTGAAGCTGCCCGACAAGGTGCTGCTGGCGGAAATTTTTGCGGCCAGAGAGACGGACACCCTGGGGGTATCCTCCCGGCAGCTGGCGGAGCGCATTCCAGGGGCGGAGTACTGCCCCACCCTGGAGGACGTGACGGAGCGCCTCTCCCAGCTGGCCCGGCCCGGCGACCTGCTCCTCACCGTGGGGGCGGGGGACATCCACCTGGCCGGGGAGCGGCTGCTGGAGCGGCCGGAGGCGCTGTAAATAATTTTTTTCCGCATGATTTCTTCCCTCCGGGGGAAACTACCCCTGTATCCAAAATTGGAGGAGGGAAGAAACTGTGGTCATCGACAAGATCGCCCTGGCCCTGCTGATTGTCGGCGGACTGGTCTGGGGCGGCGTGGGCCTGTTTCAGTTTGATTTGGTGGCCTTTGCCTGCGGCGGGTCGGCCAGTATGATCAGCCGGATTATTTATACGGTTGTGGGGCTGTCCGCCATTTGGTGCGTCACCCTGCTGTTTCGGGACACATCGGACAAGCGGGCATAAGAGAGACGGCTGGAGCGCCAATGGGGGTCCAGCCGTCTTATTTTACATAGGATAGTGTGAAAAGACCTCTGTTTTTGTGAGGAAACCACTGATTTTACAAAATAAAATTTCATTTTACATGTATTTAACATTCTAAATCTTTTTGATTTTACATTTCTCCAGTACACTGGCAACCGTAATCCGAAGAGGCAACTACACAACCACTTCATAAAGGAGAACGATGAAAATGAAAAAGATTACCTGCCTTGGCCTGTCCATGGTCCTCGCCCTCGGCCTGCTGGCCGGCTGCGGCGGCAACGACGCCAGCACCAGCGAGCCTGCCGGCTCCACTCCCGACGCCGCCGCTTCCCAGCCTGCGGACGCCGGTTCTGAGACCACCTCCCTGAGCGGCGACGTGGCCACCGACGGTTCCACCTCCATGGAGTCTGTCATCGGCGTGCTGGGCGAGCAGTTCATGGCGGACAACCCGGACGTGAATGTTACTTACAACCCCACCGGTTCCGGCGCCGGCATCGAGGCCGTGTCCAACGGCAGCTGCGACATCGGCCTGGCCTCCCGCGCCCTGAAGGACGAGGAGAAGGAGGGCGGCCTGACGGAGACCATCGTGGCTCTGGACGGCATCGCCATCATCGTCAACGCCGAGAACTCCGTCACCGACCTGACCCTGGACCAGATCGCCTCCATCTATACCGGCGAGGTCACGGACTGGTCTGAGTTCGGCAGCGAGGCCGGCGCCATCGCCAACATCGGCCGTGAGTCCGGCTCCGGCACCCGGGACGGCTTTGAGTCCATCACCGGCACCGAGGACGCCTGCGTCCTGGCCCAGGAGCTGAACTCCACCGGCGCTGTCATTGAGGCCGTGCGCACCACCCCCGGCGCCATCGGCTACGCCTCCCTGTCCGCTGTTGAGGACCAGGAGGGCATCACTGTGCTGACCGTGGGCGGCGTGGCTCCCTCCGAGGAGACCGTGCTGGACGGCACCTATCAGATTCAGCGTCCCTTCGTGTTCGCCACCCGCACCGACGAGGCCCTGTCCGAGGCCGCTCAGGCCTTCTTTGACTGGGCTACCTCCACGGACGCCAACGCGCTCATCGAGGGCGCCGGCGCTGTGCCTGTGGCCGGCACGGACGCCGCTTCCGACGCGGCCTGAGCGCAGCTCAAAATATATGCGCGGAGCAGCCGCCGTTCCCCTGGAGCGGCGGCCGCTTCTCTAGAATTGAGGAGGGGGCTTCCGTTGGGTCCCCACATAGAAGGAGATTTTTTATGGAATACGAGACCGTGGGCGCCGCCGTGGACGGGTCCGCTGTGGGTCAGCCCAAGTATAAAGTGAAGTCCAAGCGCAAACCTCTGGAGGTGGTGATGAACGCCATCTTTTTCCTGTGCGGCATGGTGGCCGTGGCCTTTGTGCTGCTCATCAGCGTCTATCTGGTCATCTCCGGACTGCCCGCTATTCTGGAAATTGGGCCGGTCAACTTCCTGTTCGGGACCCGGTGGTACGCCTCTACGGAGGACTTCGGCATCTTCGCCATCATTCTCACCTCCATCGCCGGCACGGCGGGAGCCATTCTGATCGGCGTGCCCATCGGCCTTCTCACCGCCATCTTCCTGGCCAAGGTGGCCCATCCCAAGCTGGCCGCCGTGGTCCATACCGCCGTGGAGCTGCTGGCCGGCATCCCCTCCGTGGTGTACGGCCTGGTGGGTATGATCCTGTTGGTCCCCGCCATCCGCGTGGCCTTTGGCCTGCCCTCCGGCGCGACGCTGCTGGCCGCCATCATTGTGCTGTCTATTATGATTCTGCCCTCCATCATCTCCGTGTCTGAGACCGCCCTGCGGGCGGTCCCCCGGGAGTATGAGGAGGCCTCCCTGGCCCTGGGCGCCACCCACATCGAGACGGTCTTCCGGGTCACTGTCCCCGCCGCCCGCAGCGGCATCGCCACCGCCATCGTCCTGGGCATCGGCCGGGCCATCGGCGAGGCCATGGCCATCATCATGGTGGCGGGCAACGTGGCCAATATGCCCGGCCTGCTCACCCCTGTGCGCTTCCTCACCACCGCCATCGCCTCGGAGATGTCCTACGCCTCCGTGGGCTCCCTGCACCGTGACGCCCTGTTCTCCATCGGCCTGGTGCTGTTCTTGTTCATTATGATGATCAACGTGTTCCTCAACGTGTTCATCAAGAAAAAGAAGGAGGCCTGAGCCATGGAAAGCAAAACGCTCTCCCCCAGCCGCCGCCTCTATGACCGGGGCCTGCGGGTCCTGCTGTACCTGTGCGGCTTTCTCACCTGCGCCCTGCTGGTGCTGATTATCGGCTATATCTTCTACCGGGGCGTCCCGTACATTACCATTCCCCTGCTCACCAGCGAGTCCAGCTATATCAAAGACACCATCGGCATCCTGCCCAATATTCTGAACACAATCTATCTGGTTGTGCTGGCCATGATTATCGTCCTGCCCCTGGGGGTGGGGGCGGCCATCTACCTCACCGAGTACGCCTCCAACCGGAAGCTGGTGTCCGTCATTGAGTTTGCCACTGAGACCCTCACCGGCATTCCCTCCATTATCTTCGGCCTGGTGGGTATGCTGTTCTTCATCCAGATGATGGGCTTTAAGACCGGCGTGCTGGCCGGCGGCCTCACCCTGGTGGTGATGATTCTGCCCACCATTGTCCGCACCACCCAGGAGTCCCTGAAGACGGTGCCCGACGCCTATCGGGAGGGCTCTCTGGCCCTGGGCTCCGGCAAGTTCCACATGATTCGCACCGTGGTTCTGCCCAACGCCATCGACGGCATCGTCACCGGCTGCATTCTGGCTGTGGGACGCATTGTGGGCGAGTCCGCCGCCCTGCTCTATACCGCCGGGTTCGGCCTGGTGCTCAACGACTTCATTGGGTCCCTCCAGTCCTCCTCCGCCAGCCTGACCGTAGCCCTGTACGTCTACGCCAGCGAGCGGGGCGAGAGCGACGTGGCCTTTGCCATCGCTACCATTCTGATGGTGCTGACGCTGATCATCAACCTGTCTGCCAGCCTGGTGGGCAAGAAGTTAAAGAAATAATTTCGGAATAGGGAGAATTGAACTATGTCCACCGTCATTGAAGCCAAAAATCTCAATCTGTGGTACGGGGCCCATCACGCCCTGCTGGATGTCAATATTGAAATTCCGGAGCACGAGATCACCGCCCTCATCGGGCCCTCCGGCTGCGGCAAGTCCACCTTTCTGAAGACCCTCAACCGTATGAACGACCTGGTGGAGGGCATCCGCATCGAGGGGGAAATCAACTACGGCGGTCAGAACATCTACGACCCCAACGTGGACACCACCTGGCTGCGCAAGCAGATTGGCATGGTGTTCCAGAAGGCCAATCCCTTCCCCATGTCCATCTATGACAACGTGGCCTACGGCCCCCGCACCCACGGCATCCGCAGCAAGGTGAAGCTGGACGAGATTGTGGAGGAGTCCCTCCGGGGGGCGGCCATCTGGGACGAGGTGAAGGACCGCCTGAAGAAGTCCGCTCTTGGCCTGTCCGGTGGTCAGCAGCAGCGCCTGTGCATCGCCCGCGCCCTGGCGGTGAAGCCCGACGTGCTGCTGATGGACGAGTCCACCTCCGCCTTGGACCCCATCTCCACCTCCAAAATCGAGGACCTTGCCATGGAGCTGAAAAAAGACTATACTATCATCATGGTGACGCACAATATGCAGCAGGCTGCCCGTATCTCGGACAAAACCGCCTTCTTCCTGCTGGGCGAGCTCATTGAGTACGGCGACACCGAGCAGATGTTCTCCATGCCCAAGAACAAGAAGACGGAAGACTACATCACCGGGAGGTTTGGATAATCATGCGGGACAAATTCAACGAGCAGCTTGAGCAGCTGAATGTGGAGCTGATCCGGATGGGCGCCCTGTGCGAGGAGGCCATCTCCGCCGCCACCAAGGCCATGCTGGACCAGGACGCCTCCCTCCGGGAGACCGCCGCCGCCGCCGAGCGGGAGATCGACCAGAAGGAGCGGGACATCGAAAATCTGTGCATGAAGCTCCTGCTTCAGCAGCAGCCTGTGGCCAGAGACCTGCGGGCCATCTCCGCCGCTCTGAAGATGATCTCCGACATGGAGCGCATCGGCGACCAGGCCGCCGACATCGCTGAGATTACCCGCTTTACCGTCAACAGCCCCGTTACCAGCCGGGTTCCCCTGGCCGAGATGGCCCGGAACGTCATTGGGATGGTGACGGACAGCATCGACTCCTATGTGCGCAAAAACCTGAAGCTGGCCCAGGAGGTCGTCACGAAGGACGACGAGGTTGACGCCATGTTCCTGAACGTGAAAAACGAACTCATCCACCGCATCGGCCAGGGCGACGACGGAGAGGCCTGCATCGACCTGCTGATGATCGCCAAGTATTTGGAGCGCATCGGCGACCACGCGGTGAACATCGCCCAGTGGGTGGAGTACTCCCTCACAGGCCAGCACAGCGCGGACTGAACAGAACAGCTTGGAGCGGACGGACAACGCCCGCTCCTTCTCAATAGGAGGGGAAGAAACTGTGATCTATATCCTGGAGGACGACGCGAGCATCCGCAAACTGGTGGTCTACACCATCCAGAGTCAGGGCATGGAGGCGGCCGGCTTTGAACGCCCCTCTCAGTTTTGGGAGGCGGTGGACCAGCGGACGCCGGAGCTGGTGCTGCTGGACATTATGCTGCCCGAGGAGGACGGCCTTCAGGTGCTCAAGCGCCTGCGTTCCATGCCGGCCACGAAGGCCACGCCTGTTATCATGCTCACGGCCAAGAGCACGGAGTACGACAAGGTGCTGGGCCTGGACGAGGGGGCGGACGACTATGTATCAAAGCCCTTCGGCATGATGGAGCTGATGGCCCGTATCCGGGCCGGGCTGCGCCACGGCGGACAGGGGGCCTCCAGGGAGAAGACCTACTCTCTGGGGCCGCTCTTTGTGGACCCGGCCCGGCACATCGTCCGGGACGGAGACCGGGAGGTGACGCTGACCCTGAAGGAATTTCAGGTGCTGTGCCTGCTGCTGGAGCGGGCGGGGACCGTCTTTACCAGAGACCAGCTTTTGAACACCATCTGGGGCTATGAGTTCGACGGGGCCAGCCGCACGGTGGACGTGCACATCCGCACCCTGCGGCAGAAGCTGGGCCGCTCCGGGGACTGCATTGAGACCGTGCGGGGCATCGGCTATAAAATCAGTACGGACAGCTTCGCGGCTCCGGCCGCGGAGGGCAAGGAGCAGGCATGACGGGAAAACTCTTTCGTTCCTCCATGGTGGTGGTGGCCGCCGTTATGGCGCTGTCTATCGGCCTGTTTTTGGGAATGCTGTATCAGTACTTCAGCGAGCAGATGATGCAGGAGCTGGAGAATGAGACCCGTCTGGTCTCCCAGGGTGTGGAGCTGAACGGGATGGACTATCTGGACGGCCTGCGCTCGGAAAACCGGATTACCTGGGTGGCCGCCGACGGCACGGTTTTGTTTGACAACCAGGCGGACGCCGCCTCCATGGAGAACCACGCCGGCCGGGAGGAGATTCGGGAGGCGCTGGCCTCCGACAAGGGCACGGCCCAGCGCTACTCCTCCACGCTGGCGGAACAGACCATGTACGTCACCCGGCGTCTGGAGGACGGCACGGTGATCCGCCTGGCCAGCGCCCAGAAGGCCGTGGGCCTTCTGCTGATCTCTATGATTCAGCCGATTTTGATTATCCTGCTGCTGTCTCTGCTGCTCTCCGCGGCGCTCTCCTCCAAGCTGGCCAGGGGGCTTATTAAGCCCATTCTCACCCTGGACCTGGAGCACCCGGAGGAGTGCGAGACCTATGAGGAGCTGACCCCCCTGCTCTCCCGGCTGAAGCGGCAGAACGACACCATCCAGCAGCAGATGGACCTGCTGAAGCAGCGGCAGACGGAGTTTGCCGCGCTGACGGACAACATGTCCGAGGGTTTTCTGCTGCTGGACCGGCAGAGCCGCGTGCTCTCTCACAACTCCGGCGCGCTGCGCCTGCTGGGGGTGGAGGCCCCGGAGGGAGAGGTCAACGTGCTGGTGCTCAACCGGGAGGAGCCCTTCCGCCAGGCGGTGGACGAGGCCATCGCCGGCAGGCGCAGCCAGCAGCTCCTCCACATCAACGGCCGGTGCTGCAAGCTGCTGGCCAACCCGGTGCTGGCCGACGGAAAGCCCGCCGGCGCGGTGCTGGTGCTGCTGGACGTGACGGAGCAGGAGCAGCGGGAGGAGCTGCGGCGGGAGTTTACCGCCAACGTCTCCCACGAGCTGAAGACCCCCCTCACCTCCATCTCCGGCATTGCGGAGATTATGCGCAGCGGCATGGTAAAGCCCCAGGACATCCAGGGCTTTGCCGACGACATCTACCAGGAGGCCCACCGGCTCATCGCCCTGGTGGAGGACATCATCCGCCTGTCCAGACTGGACGAGGGGGCGGAGACCCTGAAGCGGGAGCCGGTGAACCTCCTCGCCCTCTCCCAGGATGTGGCCCGGCGGCTGGACTCCGCCGCCCAGAAGGCCAATGTAACCCTGAAGGTCATGGGCCGCTCTGTGGAGGTCAGCGGAATCCCCAGCGTGCTGGGGGAGATGGTGTACAATCTCTGCGACAACGCCATCAAGTACAACCGCCCCGGCGGCTCCGTCAGCCTCACCGTAGCCCCCACCGGGGACGGAGGGGCGGAGCTCACCGTGGAGGACACCGGCATCGGTATTCCCGCGGAGGACCAGTCCAGAGTGTTCGAGCGCTTCTACCGGGCGGACAAGAGCCATTCCAAGGCCATCAGCGGCACCGGACTGGGTCTGTCCATCGTCAAGCACGGAGCCGCTCTGCACGGCGCCCAGCTCCACATGGACAGCCAGGTGGGAAGGGGCACATCCATCCGTCTTCTGTTTCCAGCGCCGTGAATAAAACAGAACAAACAGGGCAACCTGTAGGCAGCGGGCCGCCGGACCATCCAGTCCGGCGGCCCTTTTGTTTTAAAAAGGAGGAATGTGTATGAGACGGAGCGCAGCCGCATGGCTGACCGCCCTGTGCCTGCTGCTGCCCGGCTGCTCCGGCGGGGAGGACCGCACGGCGCAGGAGTGGACCAGGCTGTACCAGGAGGCCATCACAGCCCACGGCGGTGAAATGGTGGCGTACAACCCAATTTTTACCCAAATTGACCCGGAGGACGCCACAGCGGAGCTGGTTTTGCAGTCCCTTGGACTGGAGGAGGCGGACATGGCGGCCTTCGCCGTCAGCGCGTCGGTGATGAACACCAGGGCCTATGCCATCGCCGCCGTCCAGCCCGCCCAGGGCAGAGAGGAGGCGGTGCGGGAGGCCCTTCAGGGCTATATCAGCCGCCAGCAGAGCAGCTTTGAATTTTATCTCCCCGACCAGTACCAGATCGCCCAGGACGCCCGCCTGGAGACCCTGGAGGACGGTACCGTCCTGCTGGTCATGTGCCAGGATCAGGACGTGGTATTCGACGCCATCCGCACACAGCTGGAGCGCGCATAGCCGGACAGCCATCAATGGCGGGCGCGCCGGGTCGTCGCGCCCCACGGACACGTCCGCCATTTGCCCCCTTTCACAAGGGGGCCGTAAAGACAGGAGCGTGCCAGAGGAGCCGCCCCCTTGTGAAAGGGGAGTGCCCCCGAAGGGGGCGGGGGGATTCCGAAACGGCGGCGCGCCGGGTCGTCGCGCCCCACGCAAACGTTTGTTGTTTGGCCCTGGTGAGCGGGCGCACAATGTGCGCCCCTACAAAGATGGGCGCGCCAGGTCGTCGCGCCCCACAGATAAGTTTGCGCAAAAAACGCCGCGGCCGGTCCCATCTGACCGGTCACGGCGTGAAGAGCTGTTCCATAGAAACCTGGAAGATTTCAGCCAGAGCTTTCAATTCCCTATCTGATGCGGCGCGTTGCTGCCGTTCCAAACGTGAAAGGCTGGACTGGCTGATGTCGATTCCAAATACTTGAAGTTGAGCCAACAATGCCTGCTGGTCCATTCCAAGATTTTTTCTAAGGCGAACAACGTTCCCTCCAATCAAATTTGCAGAACCCTCACTTTGTTTTGACAACAACCAAATCTCTCCCCATCAGTTACACTGAGAGGATTATAAATGAAAAACCTGCAAAATTTATGCAGTTATCGGGTAAACTGGCCGAATAAAAAGAAAATATGGAAAGCTCTGTCCGACTATGGCGGAAATAAGCTTTCCATCGCAATATGAAAAACTTCAGCAAGAGCTTTCACTTCACGGTCTGTTGCACAGCGCCACTGACCTTCTAAATCGGACAAAGAAGCTTGGGTTATATCAATACCTTTGATTTGGAGCTGTGCGAGCAAATCTTTTTGCTTCATATTTTTTTGTATCCGAAAAAGATAAACTTGGCGGCCAATACAGTTTTTTGTGCCATATTTTTTCCGCGGCCTCACAATGTGGCACCTCCTGAATCACCGGGTATGTTTGATTATAGGGAGATTTCCACTTGTTTTAATCGGAAATTCCGATTAAAATAAAGATAGGATTGATATAGGCCGGGAGAGGAGCTGATTTTGATGGAAAAACCGAAGCCGCCCCTCATGCTTTTGGACGACCGTATGGAATTTACCGACGCTGTGGACCAACAGACCATGAATGAGGCGCTGGCGGCGGTGTATCTGAAGCAGTCCGTTCAGCTTCCCATGAGCCAGCTGCTGCGCCGTCTGGAGCGATTGGCCGGAACGGAGCCGCTGGAGCGGTGGATGTTTCAAATTTTGGTGCAGGAGCTTGTGCGGCGGCTGGGGGAGGAGGACGAAAGCGCCGGGCGGCAGAACTGAACATAGACAGAATGTGGCCGTGGATTGTCCGGAGAGGAAATCCACGGCTGTTTTGCACGATTTTTCTTGCAAAAACGGCGGAATAGTCCGATAAACGGGACATGGAACGGATTGTCCCGGACTGGATTTTATGGTACAATAGCAGCGGTTCCCAAAAGAAAGGGGAGGGTTTTGTGGAGAAGCGGAAGACCTTTGGGCAATGTACCTGGGGGTATTTCTGCGCTTTTTATTCCGGCGCGGGCAATATGGGATTTTAACGGCAGGCACGTCCCTTTTTCTGGAGGCTTTCAGAGAGGGGAAGCGCCTGTTTTTCTATCTGTTAGGAGGAAAAAGGACCATGCTTGAATTGAACGGAAAGAGCGGACGGCAGGAAAAAATGGATAAGCTGGCCCGGGACGTGCTGGTGCTGTCCCGGAATACGCTGCTGGTCAACCTGCGGTTTCTGGATGCGGCGCTGAGTCAGTTTACCCTTCTCCCCGCGCCGGGGATTCTGGCCACCGACGGAGAGCGGATTTTTTACGACGCGCCTGGGGTGCTGAACGCCTACCGGGCGGAGAAGGAACAGCCGGTGCGGGACTATCTGCACATGGTGCTCCACTGTGTTTTCCGCCACAATCTGCTTCTCAGTACTCTGGTGGACCAGGACTGCTGGGACCTGGCCTGCGACGTGGCGGTGGAGAGCATCATCCAGGAGCTGAACCTGTCCTGCACCCTGTCCAGGCGGCAGAACAGGCAGGCGAATTTACTCGCCAAGCTGAAAAGCGAGGTAAAACAGCTCACGGCGGAGAAGCTGTACCGGTATTTTCAGGACCAGCACATGACGCCGCGGCAGCTGCGGGAGCTGCGGGAGCAGGTGTGCGCCGACGACCACCGCATCTGGTATCTGCCCCCAGAGCAGGCGGCGGAGCTCACCGGCTGGAGCGCCGGCGAAGGGGCAGGAGGCGGCAGAGAGACGGAAAATGGCGGCAAAAATTCGGAAGGAGAGGGCGAAGGAACGTCCAGCGGGAGTTGGAACGGCGCCGGGGACGCGTTCTCCAAATCCGCCCTGTCTCAGCGCTGGAAGGACATCGCGGAGCGGATGCAGACCGACCTGGAGACCTTCTCCAAGCAGCGGGGAGACCAGGCGGGAAGCCTGATTCAGAACCTCCAGGCGGTAAACCGGGAGAAGTACGACTACACCTCCTTCCTGAAAAAATTCGCCGTCCTGGGAGAGGCGATGAAGGTCAACGACGACGAGTTCGACTACATCTTCTACACCTATGGCATGAAGCTCTTCGGCAATATGCCCCTCATCGAGCCCCTGGAATACAAAGAGGTCAAGCGCATCCGGGAGTTCGTGGTGGCCATCGACACGTCGGGCTCCGTCTCCGGAAATCTGGTCCAGAAGTTTATACAGAAGACCTATAACATCCTCAAGCAGGAGGAGAGCTTTTTCTCCAAAATCAACCTCCACATCATCCAGTGCGACGCGGAGATTCAGGAGGACGCGAAGATCACCAGCCAGGAGGAGTTCGACCGGTATTTGAAGACCATGCAGCTCCGGGGGTTCGGCGGCACCGATTTCCGGCCGGTGTTCTCCTATGTGGAGGAGCTGCGGAAGGCCAAGGAGTTCCGCAACCTGAAGGGGCTCATCTACTTCACCGACGGCTTCGGCGTGTTTCCGAAGAAAAAACCGGACTACCCCGCCGCCTTTGTCTTTGTCAACGACCAATATGAAATTCCCGACGTGCCCCCCTGGGCCATCAAGCTGGTGCTGGAGCCGGAGGAAATTTAGACAGTTGTTTTTACCCCTTCCGCCTCGCTTCGCTCGGCACCTCCCCCGAAGGGGGAGGCTTTGGAGGTGCAGCGTCCGTTGCCGTAGGGGCGGCCTGCGGCCGCCCGTCCCCCTTGCGAAGGAGGCGGGGGATTCCGAAACGGCGGGCCGCCGCGCCCTGCAAACGAGGCAGCCCCGTAGGGCCGGGGCTTGCCCCGGCCGCAAAAATAATAATCTGTAACAATCAAGGAGGAAACAACCA
This sequence comes from uncultured Oscillospiraceae bacterium, assembly GCA_944387755.1. The sequence goes on from CALXGC010000010.1 coordinate 58,469, forward strand.
TGAGCGACAACCAGGAGTTTGCCATTGAAGACGGCGTTCTGACGGAGGTGGTATTCCCGGACGGCGTGACCGAAATTGGACTGGGCGCTTTTGCAGGCTGCACGGGCCTGACGCAGGCGGTATTCCCGGATAGCTTGACCCAAATCGGGGACTGGGCTTTTAAGGACTGCGCGGGCCTGACGGAAGTGGTATTTCCGGACGGCGTGACCGAAATTGGACGGGGCGCTTTTGAGGGCTGTACGGGCCTGACGCAGGCCGTGTTCCCGGACGGCTTGACCAAAATTGGGGAGCGCGCTTTTGCGGGCTGCGCAGGCCTGAGGGAGGTTGCGTTCCCGGACGGCGTGACCGAAATTAGACGGGGCGCTTTTGCGGGCTGCGCAGGCCTGAGGCAGGTTGCGCTCCCGGACGGCGTGACGGAAATTGGGTTCAGCGCTTTTGAGGGCTGCAAGGGCCTGACGAAGATTACGTTCCCGGACGGATTGACCAAAATTTGGGACTGGGCTTTTATGGGCTGCAAGGGCCTGACACAGGTGGTATTCCCGGCCAGCTTGACTGAAATTGGGCAGGGGGCTTTTGAGGACTGCAAGGGCCTGACGCAGGTGGTATTCCCGAAGGGCTTGATTGTAATTTGGCGGGGCGCTTTTCAGGGCTGTACTGGCCTGACGCAGGCCGTGTTCCCGGACGGCTTGACCAAAATTGGGGCGCGCGCTTTTGAGGGCTGCACGGGCCTGACGCAGGCGATACTCCCGGACAGCCTGACCCAGATTGGGGACGGTGCGTTTCGGGGCTGCACGGGCTTGACGCAGGTTGCGATTCCGGAGGGAGTGACGGAACTGGGGGAGGGAGTGTTTGAGGGCTGCACAGGCCTGACCGGACTCACGCTTCCCAAGAGCCTGCGGACCCTCGACGGCCGGTTCTTTGCCGGATTCCCCGATGTGCCCCTGTACTTTGCGGGGGAAGATCCCAGGTATTGGGTGGAAGACGGCGCGCTGATGGGGCCGGACCAGACCCTGGTGCGGCCGCTCCGGGATTTGAACGGGGCGTACACGGTCCCCGGCGGGGTGCGGGCCATCGGACCCTATGCCTTCTATCGAACCGGCGTGACAGAAATCCACCTTCCGGACAGCGTGACAGAGATTGGAGAGGCCGCCTTCTTCGAGTGTTCCCTGACCAGCGTCAAGCTTCCGGACAGCGTTCAGTCCATCGGAAGGGCCGCGTTTTACCGCTGTACAAGCCTGACGCAGGCGGAGCTCTCAAACGCCATAGAGGAAATTCCATGCACTGCCTTTCAAGCGTGTTCCGCCCTCACGTCGGTCAAATGGCCGGCGGAATTGAAGACCATTGCCGAGGGCGCGTTCAGGTACTGTGCGCAGCTGCGGGAGGTAACGCTGCCCGATTCTGTGGAAAAAATTGAGCCCCAGGCCTTTTCCGGCTGCGAACATCTGGAGCGTGTGGCGCTCCCGTCCGGCCTGAAGCAGCTGCTGGGAGGAAAAGAGAAAGCCTCCTTTGGCAACACGCCCGCCCTGCGGGAGGTTGTGATTCCGGGGGAGGCGCTGGAGCTTCTGGAGACCGATTTTGACTCGGAATTTTCCCGCCGGTATGACGCGGTTCTGCTGGCCCCCAATCTGCCGCTGAAGCAGATCCCAGGCGGCCCGCTCCGCCGACGGGCCGCGGTGGGCTTCGCCCGCCTGTGCGCCCAGAACAAGCCTGTCCGGGATTCCGTGCGGGCCGAGTACCGGAAGTACATCCGCAGCCAGCGCAGCCTGCTGTACTTCGACGCCCTCCATGCCCCGGAGCTGCTCCACTGGATGCTTCAGGAGAAGATTATCCCCCTGAAGGATATGGAATCTCTGCTAAAGCAGGCGTCTGGAAATCTGGAGGCCACCGCCATGCTGCTGGACTACCAGGAGCGGCAGTTCACCGCCGGCGAGAAGCAGAAGAAGCAGGAGCGGGACCAGCAGGCGGAGATGGACTGGCTGTTCTCCAACGTCCTCGCCCCCGATCTGGCGAAAAAAATCTGGCGGTATGAGAAGAACAAGGACGGGGGCCTGACTCTCCTGGGCTACAAGGGGGAGGACAGCCAAATTCTGGTCCCCAACGCCATCGGGAAGAATCCGGTGACGGCCATCGGCCCCTATGCCTTCAGCCCCAATGCGAAGCCGCTTCTTGGCCTCGACCGGTATTTCCGGAGCAATCAACTGACCTCCGTCGTCCTGCCGGAGACTGTGACGGAGATTGGGGAGGGGGCCTTTGAGGACTGCGCCGTTTTGACCTCGGTCCATCTCCCCTCCAAGCTTGCCCGTCTCCCCCAGGGACTGTTCCACGGATGCGCCGCCCTGACTGAAATCACGGTGGAGGAGGGAAGTATGTACTATGCCGGCGACGGCGGGGCGCTGTTCACGGCGGATAAGAAGGTCATGCTGTTCTGTCCGGCGGGGAAAAAGGGGGCGTATACTCTCCCGGAGACTGTGGAGCGCGTTGCAGACAGCGCCGGTCCGGCCGCAGCGGGGGAGAGCGCCTTCTCCGGCTGCGCAAAGCTGAAGTCCATTGCGCTTCCGGCCAGTCTGGCCACGCTGCCCCCAGCGCCCTTCAGCGGCTGCAAGGCGTTGAAGGAGGTGAACGTGGCGGAGGGAAACACGGCCTTCCGCGTGGCGGACGGAGTGCTGTTCAGCGCGGACATGACGGTTCTGCTGTACTGCCCGGCGGCAAAGGCGGGGGAATATACCGTCCCGGAGACCGTCCGGGAGATTGCCGCCCAGGCGTTTTGCCGGTGCAATAAGCTCACCCGGATTTATCTGCCGGACGGCCTGGAGCGTATCGGCGGCGGCGCCTTTTTGGGCTGTGGAAAGCTGGAGACCATGACCATTCCCGGCGGCGTGCGCCGCCTGGAGAAAGCAACGTTTGAGGGCTGCCGGAAGATGGCGGACATCACCCTGCCCGCCGCAATGGAGGAAATTGACCTCTATGCGTTCTATGGGTGCAGCCGGAATCTGGTGATTCACGCTCCGGCGGGGTCCAGAGCGGAGCGGTACGCCGCAGAGCGGGAGCGGTATCTCTATCCGAACGGCTGAATGTTTCTGTAACGGCAGGCGCACCGGGCCGCCGCGCCCCACACATACGTTTGCCCCCTCATCCGGCGCTTCGCGCCACCTTCCCCCCTGTGGGGGAAGGCTTTGGAGCGTACAACGCCCGTTGTTGCCGTAGGGGCGGCCCTTGCGGCCGCCCGCCCCCCTTGTGAAAGAGAGCAGGGGGATTCCAAGCCGACGGGCGCACAATGTGCGCCCCTACAAGAACAGGCGCGCCGGGGCCGCCGCGCCCTGCAAACGATGCAGCCCCGTAGGGCCGGGGCTTGCCCCGGCCGCAAAAATAATAATCTATAACAATCAAGGAGGAAACAACCATGAGCGGCAACCAGGAGTTTGTCATTGAAAACGGTGTTTTGACCAAGTACAACGGTCCCGGCGGGGCGGTGGCCGTCCCGGAAGGGGTGACGGAAATTGGAGGGGGCGCTTTTGCAGGCTGCACGGGCCTGACGAAGATCGTGTTCCCGGACAGCCTGACTGAAATTAGGGGCTATGCTTTTAAGGGCTGTACAGGTCTGACGGAGGTGGTATTCCCGGACGGTGTGACCGAAATTGGGGACGGCGCTTTTGATGGCTGCACGGGCCTGACGGAGGTTACGTTCCCGGCCGGCTTGACTGAAATTGGATGGTGCGCTTTTGATGGCTGCACGGGCCTGACCAGTGTCACCCTCCCTCTGGGTCTTCAGAAACTTGGAGCGTATGCGTTTCAAAACACGAATGTCAGAAATCTTTTCCAGGTGATTCTGGCTGGCTGTAAAAGCACAAACTGGCCGGTGAACGACATCCCCTCGGCGGCGGCCGTCTACCTGACCTCCACCGCGAAAGGAACGAAAGCGCTCTGCGAACTGCAGCTTCATCAAAATGAGAACGAGAGCGTGGCGGCGATGACGGACCTTCTGTCTGCCCAGAAGGTCAAGCCCACAATCTATAAGCGGGCGGCGGAGTTCGCCCTGGAGTGCGGCGGCGCGCTGGGGAAGGAGACGCTTTTTGTCCTCTATGACGCACTGACCGCAGCCAAGGCCAAAAAGGCGGCGGAGCTGTTGGAGGAGGCGGTAGCGCAGCGGAAGGCGGAGGAAGACAGCCGTCCGGAGGAAGCCGCCGGCCATCCCATCGAGGCGTTTTGCCGGGCACATTATGCAGAGGTCTGGGTGAGGCGCCTGCTGAGCGCCTGTGGGCTGACCTTGGAGGACCTCCCCGCCGTCCTCTATAAAGACCGGGAGGAGAGCGCTCCGCCCTTTGTGCTGGGATGCGTGCTGGCCGATTATGTAAATATAGTGGAGAAAAATAAATGGTCGATAGAGGAAGAAATATCTTTCCACAAGAACGCCGATGAAATTGCCTCTGCCCTAGATCAGGAAGCCCTTCAGCGGGCGCTGGAGAGGGTGTACGCCACCATTGAGAACCAGACGCTGGACATCGTGAAGCACTATTTCACCGAGACATGGACCCTTCAGGTATCCGGCATTCTCAAGGCCCGAAAGTTCCTGATCCCCTACTGCCGGTTTGGTTCTCCGCAGCAGATTCGCAAGGTGATCTCCAATATGAACGCCTGGATGGACTGGGGGAGATATGAAAAACCCGGACGGCAGGCGGTGCATCTGGCCCAGTATGCCCTCTGCCTGAGCAGCTGCCGGGAGGCCATCCTCTGGGCGGACAAAAATGGATTTCTGGAGTTCGCCGCCGAACTGCGGGGGACGGATGAGCAGACTCTGCAGGACACGGTACTGATGGATTTCGGCCTGGAGGAGGACGGCCGCAAGACCTATGACCTGGGCGGAAAAAAGGTGACGGTCTCCATGGCGTCCGACCTGACGCTGCGTCTCTACGATGAGGCGGCGGGAAAGGAGGTCAAATCCATCCCCAAGAAGGGCGCCAGTCCGGAGAAGTATGAGGCGGCCATGGCTGATTTTGCCGACCTGAAAAGGAATCTGAAAAAGGCGGCGAAGGGTCGCTGCGACCTGCTCTTCCAGGCGTTTTTGAACGGGAAGGAGCAGAGCGCCGCCGATTGGAAGGCGGTCTATCTCACCAATCCGGTGCTGCGGCAGGTGGCTTCCCTGCTGGTGTGGTCTCAGGGCCAGAAGACCTTCGCCATAACGCCCCAGGGGACGGCGGACTGCGCCGGACAGCCCTATGCGGTGGGGAAGGAGCCGGTCAAAGTGGCCCACCCCATGGAGATGGAGCCAGAGGACCTGGCGCGCTGGCAGAAGTACTTCACCTCCCACGGCCTGAAGCAGCCCTTCGAG
>CALXGC010000011.1 GCA_944387755.1 uncultured Oscillospiraceae bacterium
CTGGCCCGGGGCGAGCTCCACTGCATCGGCGCCACCACCCTCAACGAGTACCGCCAGTATATCGAGAAGGACGCCGCTCTGGAGCGGCGGTTCCAGCCCGTCATGGTCAACGAGCCCAATGTGGAGGACGCCATCGCCATCCTCCGGGGGCTGAAGGAGCGCTACGAGGTCTACCACGGGGTAAAAATCACCGACGGAGCCCTCATCGCCGCCGTCACCCTGTCCAACCGGTATATCACCGACCGGTTCCTGCCCGACAAGGCCATCGACCTGGTGGACGAGGCCTGCGCCATGATCCGCACGGAGATTGACTCCATGCCCACCGAGCTGGACGTCATTCAGCGGAAGATTATCCAGCACGAAATTGAGGAGGCCGCCCTGAAGAAGGAAACGGATCAGCTCTCCCAGGAGCACCTGGCGGAGATTCAGAAGGAGCTCTCCGACATGCGGGACGAGTTCAACGCCAAGAAGGCCCAGTGGGAGAACGAGAAGAACGCCATCGGCAAGGTGCAGAAGCTGCGCTCCGATTTGGAGGCCGCCAACGCCGCCCTGGAAAAGGCCCAGCGGGAGTACGACCTCAATAAGGCCGCGGAGCTCCAGTACGGCCGCATCCCTGAGCTGAAAAAACAGCTGGAGGCGGAGGAACAGATTGCCAATGAGGGCAAGGCCCGCTCCCTGCTGCGGGACAAAGTCACCGAGGAGGAGATCGCCCGCATCATTGAGCGCTGGACCGGCATCCCGGTGGCCCGCCTTATGGAGGGGGAGCGGGAGAAGCTCCTGCACCTGGAGGACATCCTCCACCAGCGGGTGGTGGGACAGGACGAGGCCGTGCGTCTGGTCAGCGAGGCCATTTTGAGAAGCCGCGCCGGCATCGCCGACCCCAACAAGCCCATCGGCTCCTTCCTATTCCTGGGCCCCACCGGCGTGGGCAAGACCGAGCTGGCCAAGACCCTGGCCGAGGCCCTGTTCGACTCTGAGAAGAACCTGGTGCGCATTGACATGTCCGAGTACATGGAGAAGTTCTCCGTGTCCCGGCTCATCGGCGCCCCTCCCGGATATGTGGGCTATGAGGAGGGCGGCCAGCTCACCGAGGCGGTGAGAAGAAAGCCCTACTCCGTCATCCTCTTCGACGAGGTGGAGAAGGCCCACCCGGATGTGTTCAACATCCTGCTCCAGGTGCTGGACGACGGCCGCATCACCGACAGTCAGGGCCGCACGGTGGACTTCAAGAACACCATTATCATCCTCACCTCCAACCTGGGCAGCCAGTTCCTGCTGGACGGCATCGGCGCGGACGGCGAAATCAGCCAGGAGGCCCGGAATCAGGTCAACGACCTGCTGAAGCGCTCCTTCCGGCCGGAGTTTTTGAACCGGCTGGACGAGATTGTGTTCTATAAGCCGCTGACGAAGGAGAACGTCACCCACATCATCGACCTGATGGCCGCCGGCCTCAACCGCCGCCTGGCGGACAAGAATCTCACGGTGGAGCTCACCCCCGCCGCCAAGGACGAGATCATCGAGAACGCCTACGACCCCATCTACGGCGCCCGGCCCCTGCGCCGGTACCTCCAGCACACGGTGGAGACCCTCATCAGCAAAAAGATTATCGCCGACCAGGTGGCGCCCGGCTCCCGCATTACGGTGGACTGCCGGAACGGGGCGCTCACGGTGGACACCCGCCAGGTGCTCACCGGCGAGGTCATCGACGGATAAACAATTTACGGAGACCGCTCCGGCGGCCTCCGTTTTTTATTGACATTTTATTTAGACAGTTGTAAAATAATAAAAAAGACAACTGTCTAAATTTATCAAACAGGAGGTATCCGCCATGAACGCCAACCGTCCGCGCCTGCCCGATGCGGAGCTGGAGGTAATGCAGGCCCTGTGGTCCCTGGAGACCTACCCCGCCCACACGGGAGACATTGCGGAAAAGCTGGACAAGCACTGGAAGGCCCCCACCCTGCTGAAGCTCCTCTCCCGGCTGGAGGAGCGCGGCTTCGTGGCGGGGACCAAGGAGGGCCGGGCCAACGGCTACACCCCTCTGGTAAAGCGGGAGGACTATTTGGCCCAGGAGAGCCGCTCCTTTTTGGAGCGCCTGCACGGGGGCTCCCTCTCCAGCCTCATGACTGCCCTGTACCCGGAGACCAAGTTAAGCAAGGAGGACGTGGCCGCCTTAGAGCGGATTTTGGAAAAGGGGGCGAGATAAATGCTGAACGATCTGACGGCCCTGGCGGAGGCGACCCTGGGCGGGAGCGCGTGCATTCTGCTGTTCCTGGCCCTGGGACCTGTGCTGGCCAGGAAATTTTCTCCCAGGTGGCGGTACCAGGCCTGGCTGGTGTTGGCTGTGGTTCTGATCTCGTACCCCGGTTTTCAATCTGTGTGGAAGAATCTTCCGTCCGCCCCAATCCAGCTCCCGGTGCCGCAAATCGTGGCGGAAAACGCCTACGACCGGGTGAACGGCCAGGCCCAGGACTGGCAGCGGGTACAGGCAGCGGGCAGAGGCGGCGGAGGCGGCGCGTCGAGAACGATTCTCGGCGGGAAACAGGAGTGGCTCCGCCACCGTGTCAGCTATGAGAACGAGGCGGGAGAAGAGGTGCGCATCGAGGACAACGACTTTCTCCGGAAAGTCACCGTGGGAGGCCATACCACGTACACCGTCCACTGGACGGGCGTGGCCATGGGGACATATTATGCGGTTCTGGTTCTCAGCTTTGCGCTGGTGGTGGTCCGCTACCGCCGGAGCCGGAAGCGCCTGCTCCTGTGGAGCGCCCCGGCAGGCGAGAAGGACCAGACCGCTTTGGAGGCGGCCCGGCGGCGGGTGGGCTGCAAGCGGGAGGCGGCGCTGTACCGCTGTCCCAAGCTCCGCGCCCCCATGCTCATGGGCTTCTCCCAGCCGGTGATTCTTTTGCCGGAGGCTCTGCCGGAGGAAAGTTTGGAGGCCGCCCTGGACCACGAATTGACCCATTTGAAGCGGAAGGACACCGGCTATATGCTGTTTCTCACCCTGGCCCGGTGCTTCCACTGGTTCAATCCCCTGGTGTGGCTTATGGTGCGTACCGCCCGGCAGGACATGGAGCTGTGCTGTGACGGCGACCTGCTCCAGGACCGGGACGAGGCGGCCCGCCGGGCCTATGGGAGAGCCATTCTGGAGCAGATGACCGGCAGAGAGCCGGGCTTCTCCGGCCTCACCACCGGCTTCTCCGGCCGCAAAAAAGAGATTTTTCTCCGCTTCCGGGCCATGATGGACCTGTCCCCCAGGGGAAAAGGCCGGGGCCTGCTGGCTCTGGCAGCGGCGGCGGTCCTGCTGTCCGGGTCCCTGGTGGCCTGCCAGGAGGCGGAGCCGGCCTCCGACGCCCCCCAGAAGGGGGAGTCCGAGGCATTTCTGGTACACTACGCCTGGGTGGAGCGCATCGACCGGGAGGGCGGCGCCGTCACCTATATCCCCATGACGGCGGAGCAGTGGGACAACCGGGAGGACTTTTGGGACGAGATGGGGGATTTGGAGCGGGAGACCCTGCCTCTGTCCGAGGACGCCGGTGTGTATCACACCTATGATGGGAAACGATACCCCCTGAACCCCACGGCCCAGATTTACACGCTGAACATGTCCCAGGCCGGGCTGCCCAGCCTGCTGGCACAGGCGGAGACCGGTCCCAACGCGGGGAAGGTTTTCGCAATCCAACTGGACGCGCCCTCCCGCCTGGACCTGACGGTGGCGGACCTGGATTTTTCAGGCTACTGCGGGACGGTGTACGCCGCGGGCCAGGGCGTGCGGCTCCTCCACGGCCGGGCGGCGGTGTGCCTGGACCCCTGCAATGAATTTGGACAGGATTCCGACCACGCCCAGTACACTCTGCCTCTGGCGGACGAATTCGCCTCCACAGAAGAAGTACGGGCTTTTCTCACCGGAACCTCCAGCGCCAACTCCCCCGCCCTGTTCCAGTTCACCGTGGTGGACGGGGAAGTGACCAATGCGGTCGGAATTGACCATCTCGACGCCAACACAGGGGGCGAATTGACCCTTCTCCCCGGCGGGGAATAGCAAAAAACCGGCGCGGCCTGTACAAAAAAGGCCGCGCCGGTCTCGTTTTTCGGCTCAATTTTAAGCCTCGCTCCCCGCCTTCGGGGCGGCCTTGCGCTCCCAGCCCTCGCCGTGAATGAGGGTGCGGGAGACGGTCTTATAGACCAGGAAGGTAATCACAGAGTTGATGCCCGCCTTCAGCAGGTTGAAGGGCAGAATCACCGTCACCAGCATGGCGTCCACCACCTCGGTGGGCACGCCCATGTAGAAGGGGGTGATGAAGTGATTGGCTCCCATCATCACCAGGCCCATCACCACGGTACCGGCAATCAGGGCGAGCAGGCCGCCGGTGCGGGTGTGGAGCAGGCGGTAGATGGACCCGGCCGTCAGCACCAGCGCGCCGGAGGCAATGACGTGCATCAGAAAGCCGTACATCCCGTCGCCGCCCAGCAGAAACGCCTGAATGGCGGAAGCAATCACCGTGATCATCAGGCCGGCCAGGGGGCCGAAGGCAAACGCGCCAATGAGGAACACCACGTCCGCCGGGTCGTACTGAAGAAAGGCCGCCGCCGGAAACAGCGGGAAGTGAACCAGCGTAATCAAAACGGCGGAGAGGGCGGTGAGCATGGCCAGCACGGTCAGTTTTTTGGTGTTTGTGGACATAAAAAACACTCCTTTTTGTTTTGGTACACCTGAAAGCCCATGTCTTCCAGGTGTAAAACAACAAGGAGGTGCGCCTGCACGCGCCCGGCGCGTGCATATTGTTTACACATCTTCTTCCATCCGGACTTTAACCGTTGGTCCCGGAGTTGCACCGGGTCAGCAGATGTTTTGCAAAACATCCGGTCGCGGACTATACCGCCAGTGGGGAGTTTCACCCCGCCCTGAAGACATTCATTCAGTTGTCCAGTCCCTATTATAATCCTTTCCGCTGAAAATGCAACCCCTGTTTTTCATCTGTCTGAAAACTTCCTCATAGGGCCGGAAACTGGGGCATATAGTAGCACAGCAGACCCAAAGGGAGATGTTGCTGTGTGAAAGGAAACATGGAGGAGCGGGCCTGCCGCCTGGCCCAGTACATCATTGAGAACCGGACCACCGTGCGCGCCGCAGCCCGGAAATTTAACGTCAGCAAGTCCACTGTGCATAAGGATTTATCCGAGCGGCTTCCCGCCTTCAACCGCACCCTGTACCTCCAGGCAAAGCAGGTTCTGGATGAAAACAAGGCCCAGCGGCACATCCGGGGCGGGCTGGCCACCCGGCGAAAATACAAAGGAGTTTAAGACGCGCCGGCGGCGGAAAACAGAGGCTTGTTTCCCGCCGCCGCTTCCGCTATAATAGAGATACTCTCAAGAGAAGGAGCGCCCACTATGAGTTACGCGGATCAGATCTTCATTCAAACCTGCAAAGAAATTCTCAGCCGGGGCGTATGGGATACCGACCGCCCGGTCCGCCCCAGGTGGGAGGATGGCGCCCCCGCCCACACCATTAAGCTCTTTGGGGTCGTCAACCGGTACGACTTAAAGAGGGAGTTCCCCATTATCACCCTCCGCAGGCAGTATTTAAAATCGGCGGTGGACGAGCTGCTGTGGATCTGGCAGAAGAAGTCCAATAATATCCACGACCTGCACAGCCACGTGTGGGACGCCTGGGCCGATGAGACCGGCTCCATTGGAAAAGCCTACGGCTATCAATTGGGCGTCAAACATCACTACCCCCAGGGCGACATGGACCAGGTGGACAAGGTGCTGTGGGACCTGAAGCACGATCCAGGCTCCAGGCGGATTCTCACCAGCCTGTATAACCACCACGACCTGAGCGAAATGGCGCTGTACCCCTGCGCGTGGTCCATGACGTTCAACGTCAGCGGAAACACCCTGAACGGAATTCTGAACCAGCGCTCTCAGGATATGCTCACCGCCAACGGCTGGAATGTGATGCAGTACGCCGTGCTGCTCCACATGCTGGCCCAGGTGTCCGGCCTGGAGGCCGGGCAGCTGGTCCACGTCATTGCAGACGCCCACATCTATGACCGGCACGTGCCCGTGGTGGAGGAGCTGCTTAAGCGGGAGCCCATGGACGCGCCTAAATTTTCTCTGGACCCGTCTGTCACCGATTTTTACGCCTTTACCAGGGACAGCGTCCGGCTGGAGGGCTACCGGGCCCACGAGCTGAACGTAAAAATTCCGGTGGCTGTCTAAGCCGTCTGAGGAGGCAGAACGATGAACGTCATTGCAGCGGTGGATCAAAACTGGGGCCTCGGCAAGGACGGCGACCAGTTGGTCTACCTGTCTGAGGACTTGAAGCGGTTCCGGGCTCTCACCACCGGACATGCGGTGATTTTGGGCCGAAAGACGCTGGCTACTTTTCCGGGAGGCCGCCCGCTGAAGGGCCGGCGGCACCTGATTCTCTCTCGCAGTCCGGGCTTCGCCGCCGGCGGCGCGGAGATCTTCTCCTCCCTGGAGGCGCTGCGGCAGGCCGCGCCGGAGGATGCCTTTGTTATCGGGGGCGCTTCCGTCTACCGGCAGCTTCTCCCCTGGTGCAGCACCGCCTACCTCACCAAAATAGACCGCAGCTTTCCGGCGGACTGCTACTTCCCCAATCTGGATCTGGACAACGCCTGGGAAAAAACCGAAGAGAGCGCCCCATTGGAACAGGACGGCATTCTGTTCCGCTATGTGACCTACCGGCGCAGGTTGGGACCGGAGATGGGCTGAAACTCCGGCTCCGTCTCCATGGCCTCCTTGGAGGCGACGCACCGGTTGATCGGCGTACCCAGGTTATGAAACTTTTCCTCATAATCGGTCATCACGCCCTGGACGCCGTGCTCATGCAGGTTCCGCGTCACCTCCGACAGGCTGTACCCCGCCTTGGGAAATTGGAACAGCGAATACTCAAACAGATTGCGGTTGTCCGTCTTAAAATGAATCTGGCCGCCCTCCTTCAAAATACCCCGGTATAAAACCAGGAAATTCTCGTGGGTCAGCCGCCGCCGGGCGTGCCGGTTGGAGGGCCAGGGGTCGCAGAAATTGATGAACAGGCGGTCCACCTCGCCGGGAGCAAAATAATCCCGCAGCCGCGCGGCGTCTCCGTCCACAAAAAACACGTTGGACAGACCCTTGGCGGCACAGCGCTCCATCGCCACAATCATGGCGTCCGGCACACGCTCCACCGCCAGATAGAGCACCTCCGGGTTCCGCTCCGCCATCTCCGCCGTAAACCGGCCCTTGCCGCAGCCCAGCTCCAGCCACACCGCCCCGGCGTCCGGCTTCAGCTCCCGCCAGCAGCCCCGGCGCGCCTCCGGAGTCTCGATTAAAAATCGGGCGCAGCGCTCCATGCGCGGCCCTAAATTTGGCTTTTTTCTCATTCGCATCATGATCACCTCTCTGAATTTGCTCGAAATATCTTATCATACTTAATCCGCCTCTTGCAATCTTTTTCAAAATATACTATACTACTTAGGCAATATCCGGGTGTTGCGCAGTTGGTAGCGCGCCTGCTTTGGGAGGATAGATGACTCATCCATTCCCCCAAAAGCGGAACCCCGGAAGTCCTTGGGACAGTAGCCTGCGGCAGAAATCCCCCGGCTGAAAAACTCCGGTAAAACCGGTCTTGACCACAGCGCCGCCCACAGACACGGAAAACTTGCTTTTTCCTTCTCCGCATGGTATTATGCAGAAAAACTGAATATCCGGGTGTAGCGCAGTTGGTAGCGCACGTGATTTGGGTTCACGGGGCCGAGCGTTCGAATCGCTCCACTCGGACCACAAGCCCTCAGGAGTAATGCTCCTGAGGGCTTGTTTTTTTGCTTTTTAGTGCAAAGTTGGAAAAATTATGAGAATTACAGTCAATCTGCTCTATAGTTCAAATTATTAATAATTATTCAATTGCTCTTTTATAAGGTTCTTAGCTTTAAATATCTTTTTGACAGTACACATAAAAATTCTTGAGAGTTTACTGTAGAGAGCTTTTTATTGTTTTATGTGGTGCAATTTTTGAGCCTATTTCCGCCCTATTCCCCTCCGAATCTCATCGTAATACCGTTTCACCGTGTTTTTATCTACCTGTACCGCCCTGGCAATGGCGCTCTTGCTGGTGACCTCCGGATGCTCACGCATATAGGCGGCGATGGCTTTTTCTTCTCGCTGATCCCGTCTGGGATAGCCTCCAGGTTTCCGCTCTCCTTGATAGCCTTGATCTCCGCCTTCATCTGCTCAATCAGTCCAGGCAGGAGCGCTTCACACTCTTCCCGCGTCTTGGCGTACACATTTCGGGAGTGCTTCTTGCCGTTTGGCCACATAGGAGAGTAGCGCCCCTCCCAGCATTTCTCGCTGATCTGCGTGATACATCCGGTGCCAGGCTTCCGTTTCCTTCCGACATAGGGCTGGAATGTGGTCATAGTCCGTTTCTCTTGCGGCTCCGCAGGCGATTCCTGCGGAGCCGCTTTTCCGATTCTCTGGTCAATCTTTGCCGCCGCCTCGGACCGCATCGGGTTGGTGATGTGGGTGTAGATGTCCAGCGTGGTGGCCGCCGACACGTGGCCCAGCATGGCGGAGAGGGTCTTCACGTCCATGCCGTTTCCCAGAGCGATGGTGGCAAAAGTATGCCGCAGATCGTGGAAACGAATTTGCTTACACTGGGCGTGTTCCAGAATGAGGTGCAGCCGCGTTCTGATGTAGGCCGGGTCCAGAGGGGAGTCCTCTTTGACCGGCGAGGGGAACATCCACCGGGAGTTTACG
>CALXGC010000012.1 GCA_944387755.1 uncultured Oscillospiraceae bacterium
GTCTGCTGATAGTCGGGATGAATTCCTGCCTTCATTGTATCTTCACCTCTTTCTCCATGGAGGATCGTCTGTAAACGCAACTAGCATCATAGCACAATTCTTTGCAAAAAGCAAGAGAAATCCGCATTTTCTTTTTCAAAACTTTCTCCCCCAGGGCCGCCCCTCCCGGCGGAGCGGAAACGATAATTTTCTCCCTTCCGCTTGACACGGCACGGGGAGGATGTTAATATACTGTCTTGTAAGGCGCTGTGAACGGAAAAGTAGCGTTTTTTCCAAAGAACAGAGAGGGTCCTTCACCGGCTGAAAGGGGACCTGCGGCGGGAAGACGTGAAGTGCGTCCGGGAGCGCGGCGGGTAATGCCGCCCGGCTTGACCCCGTTACCGGTCAGACAAGCAAAAAATGAGAGTGGAACCGCGGTCAATCGCCTCTTGTGCCCTTTTGGGCGCAGGAGGCGTTTTTTTCCGGTCCGCCCTCACAAGGCGGTACATCCGCAGGAGGGAAATCCATGTTTAAGTCACTGAACGAAACACTGGAATCTTATCAGCGCCGGGACCCGGCCGCCCGGAGCAAGCTGGAAATTCTTCTGCTCTACCAGGGGGTCCACGCCGTGCTGTACCACCGCCTGGCCCACTGGCTGTACTGTCGCAACCACAAATTCCTGGCCCGCGTGGTCTCCCAGTGGAACCGGTTCTGGACCGGCATTGAGATTCACCCCGGCGCAAAAATCGGCCGCCGCCTGGTCATCGACCACGGCATGGGCATCGTCATCGGCGAGACCGCCGAAATCGGCGACGACTGCCTCATCTACCACGGCGTCACCCTGGGCGGCACCGGCAAGGACCACGGTAAGCGCCACCCCACCATCGGGAGCAACGTGCTCATCGGCTGCGGAGCTAAAATTTTAGGCCCCTTCAAAGTGGGGAATAATTCCCGCATCGCCGCCAACTCCGTTGTGCTCTCCGAGGTCCCGGAGGACGCCACCGCCGTGGGCATTCCCGCCCAGATTGTCCGCATCGCCGGCCGCACCACCCACTACGCCGACGACGTGGACCAGACCAGCGTGGAGAACCCCACCCTGGCGCACCTGGAGGCCCTGTCCCTGCGGGTGGAGCTGCTGGAGAAGCTGCTGGACGAGAAGCCTTTGAAACAGAGAGCGTAGGGGCGCACAGTGTGCGCCCGTTCCCCAAAGCCAAACGATTGCCGCGGGCGCACCGTGCGCCCCTACGAAAGAAAAGAACAATGGAGGTTTTCTGTTATGCTGTTATACAATTCCGCTACCCACAAAAAAGAAGAATTCACCACCCACACCCCCGGCCATGTGGAGATGTACACCTGCGGCCCCACGGTGTACCACTTCGCCCACATCGGCAACCTGCGCTCCTATATCATGGAGGACGTGCTGGAGAAGTTTCTCCGCTGGTCGGGCTATGACGTAAACCGGGTGATGAACATCACCGACGTGGGCCACCTCAGCTCCGACGCGGACACCGGCGAGGACAAAATGCTCAAGGGCGCCAAGCGGGAGCACAAGACCGTCATGGAGATCGCCCAGTTCTACACCGACGCCTTCTTCGACGACTGCCGCAAGCTGAACATCAAGCGGCCCGACACCGTTCAGCCCGCCACCGGCCTCATCGACGCGTATATCGGCATCATCTCCCGCCTGCTGGACAAGGGCTACGCCTATCAGGCCGGGGGCAACGTGTACTTTGACACCTCCAAGCTGGAGCGGTACTATATCTTTAACGACCACGACGAGGAGGACCTAGCCGTGGGCGTCCGGGAGGGCGTGGAGGAGGACCCCAACAAGCGCAACAAAAACGACTTTGTCCTCTGGTTCACCAAGTCCAAGTTTGAGGACCAGGCCCTGAAGTGGGACTCCCCCTGGGGCGTGGGCTACCCCGGCTGGCACATCGAGTGCTCCGGCATCTCCATGAAGTACAACGGAGAGTACCTGGACCTGCACTGCGGCGGCATCGACAACGCCTTCCCCCACCACCCCAACGAGATCGCCCAGTCTGAGAGCTATCTGGGCCACCCCTGGTGCCGCCAGTGGTTCCATGTCCATCACCTGAACACCACCACCGGCAAGATGTCCAAGTCCAAGGGCGAGTTTTTGACCGTCTCCCTCCTGGAGCAGAAGGGCTACGACCCCCTGGCCTACCGCTTCTTCTGCCTCCAGAGCCACTACCGCAAGGGCCTGGTGTTCTCCTGGGAGAACCTGGACAACGCCGCCCAGGCCTATCAGAAGCTGGCCGCCCGCATCGCCGCTCTGGACCCCGAAGGTCCGGTGGACGAGACCGTGCTGGGCGAGTACAAGGAGAAATTCCTCCAGCAGGTGGGCAACGACCTGAACACCTCCATGGGCGTCACCCTGCTGTACGACGCCCTGAAGGCCAAGGCCAACGGAGCCACCAAGCTGGCCATTCTGGACAGCTTCGACCAGGTGCTCTCCCTCTCCCTGCTGGACAAGGCCGCGGCCATCCGGGAGGAGCAGGCCAAGGTGAAGGCCGCCCAGGCCCAGGCCGGCTACACCGTCACCGGCGAGGGCGACCCCGAAATCGACGCCCTGGTCAAAGCCCGCGGCGAGGCCAAAAAGGCCAAAAACTTCGCCGAGGCCGACCGCATCCGCGGCGAATTGAAGGAGAAGGGCATTGAAATCACCGACGTCCCCGGCGGCGCGGTCTGGAAGCGCGTGTAACCGGCAGCGCCGGACACAGCCGTCCAACCATACAACAGCAAAAGAGCCGCCGGGAGGCGGCTCTTTTTGTTCCAGATCTACAGCCGGCTTCGCAGCAGCTCCAGGCGGCGGAGAAAATCGTACTCTGTCAGGATGGTCCGCCGCGCATCCCCCTTCCCGATGCTGTGGGCCATGGGCTCCCCGTTCAAGTCCGCCAGCGCCTGACGGAACTCCGGACACTGGCTGAACAGCGCGCCGTAAGCCCGGTCCTTCAGCCGCTCCAGCTCGTCGGAGAACAGGCCGTAGGCGCGGCCCCGCCACCAGACGCGGCCCGCAAGCCTCCAGAGATATTTCGACCCGCCCGCCTTCTTGGCCGCCTTCCCGGTCAGGGCGCAGACCTCCGCCTGCCGGGCCGGGTCCCGGTATTTCAGTCCCTGCAAAAAGCCCTCCATGGAGGCGCAGTTTACCCCGTCCAGCACAAAGGCGTGGGGGGCAAAATTGGAGAGCGCGCAGGCGGGGTATTCCCCCTTGGAGCTGATCTCAACCATCCGTCTTTCTCCTTCCGGCTGGAAAATTCACAGGTGCAAACGTTCCCGTTTTGTTGTATACTGGGCGTATCCCTTCCACCGCTTATCGTTTTTCAAGGAGGCGTTCAAATGAACTTATCTGCTTTCATGGACTTCCACTGCCATTCGACCCAGTCCGACGGGACGTACACGCCGCTGGAAGTCGTCCAGATGGCCAAAGAGGCCGGAATTGGAATGCTGGCGCTGACCGACCACAACATTCTCTCCCCGGACCCTGAACAGCTGGCTCAGGAGGCGGGCGGCGGAATCACGCTGCTGCGGGGCGTCGAGATGAGCTGCACCCACGCCTTTCCCAGCGGAAAAACCGTGGAACTCCACGTCGTCGTCCTCAACTACAGAGAGGAGGCCCCGGCTCTGCAAGAAATTTCCCGGCACAATCAGTCCCTGGACCGGGAGGCGTACATCAACGCCATTGCGGACAAGCTCCGGCAGCACGGCATCGACGTGGGAAACTACCGGTATCTGAGGACAAAATACAGCGCTATCCGCCGCATCGGCCGGATGACCATCGCGGAGGAAATGGTACAGCGCGGTTTTGTCTCCAGCGTAAACGAGGCCTTTGACCGCTTCATCGGCGCGCACGGCCAGGCGCTGGCCTACGTCCCCAATCCGGTCCAGTTCGTCTCTCTGGCCGAAGTCACCGCCGCCGCCATTCAGGACCGCGGCATCCCCATTCTGGCCCATCTGTTTTATTATAACACCCTCACCGAACCGGAACAAGAGGAGCTGCTGGCCCTGTTTCGGGAGCTGGGCGGCCCCGCCGCCGCAATGGAGACAGAGTACGCCAAGTACTCCAGGACACAGCGGGAGACCCTTCGCGCGTTCGCCCGCCGGTTTGACCTGGGCGTCTCCGCAGGGTCGGATTTCCATGGACAGGAGACGTCGGAGACGCTCCGGCACAGGTTTCCCATTCAGATTGCCCACGAGCTTCTCAAGCGCCAGCAGCGGGCGTACTGCTGACCCCAGGGAGGAACCCGCCCAATGGATCAAGATACAGACCGCATCCGCCTTCGGGATATTCTCTCGGAACTGATTCAGATATACGGGAACTGCCTTTGGCTGCTTCCTTTCTTTTTCCTGGCGTATCTCTACATCAAAGCCTCCCCCATCTATATTCCGGAACTTCGCCTCTGGCTCCCGGACGACACAGTTTTCATGGCCGCCCTGTTTTTCTCCCTCTTTTGGCTGGACCGGCGCGCCCTGCGCAAGGCGCTGTCTGTCAACTTTGGAACCAAGCTCTGCTTTTACCTCCTCCCCGTCTCCGCCGTCCTCTTTCTGCATTTCGCCCAGTGGCATCTGATTCCCAGCATTGTCACCGCCGCGCTTCTGTCGGCGGCCTCCATCGCTTACGGCGTCCGGCTCTGGCGCGGACCCCGCCGCGCTCTGCTGTCCGTCACCTGCCGCCTGCCCAACGAGGAGGAGATCATCCTCTGGCGCAGCCCCAAGCCCACCTTCCGGCGTCTGATTCGAAAGTGGCAGCGGTTTACCGTTGTGCTGTTCGCCGCCGCGCTGTTTCTTCCCGGCTTCTTCGGCGGGGCCGTCGTCCATGAGCTGCAGGCCCCGTATTACACCGCCCGGCAGGAGCTGTGGCTTGACATTCTGTCCGAGGCCGAAGACGGCGGCGAAGCGGAGGCCGAAGCCGTCCCCTATCCCCCGGCGCTGCTGGAGCGCTTCCAGTCAGACGTTTGGAGCGCCTATTCCCGCCAGGAAAAGCTGAACGCCATGCAGGCGCTTATTCAGCTCTCCTGTCTGCGGCTGGGATTGGCGGAGGACGCCGTCCCGCTTCTCCAGACCACGGCCCTTGAGGGGGACGTTTCAGCCTATTTTGACCCCACAGATTGGACGATTACCCTCAACCTGCGGGACCTCTCGGAGCAGGAGCCCGCCGAGCTCTTCTTTCCCCTGCTCCAGACGGTGTTCCAGGCCTATCAGTACTACCTGGTCTCCGCCGTGGACTGGGACAGCGATGCGGCGCAGACCGCCTTCTTCGACAGCCTGCGCAGCTTGAAGCAGGCGATGGACGCCCAGCCCTCCGCCTCCGCGGCGGTGCGGGCCACAGAGGCTGGCGCCCAAGCCTGGGCGCGGGAGGAGACGAAGCTGCTGCGCTCCCTTCTCTGACTCTCCTCTATGTGCCAAAACGCCCGGCAGCCGCAAAGCTGCCGGGCGTTTTCTTCTCTTCAGCGGTTAAAAAAGCCGCCGCAGACGGTTGACGTCCGCGGCGGCGTGGAACATCGCAACACTATAGATGCCACGGCCTTCGCCCACTCGCAAGCGTCCTGCCGATTATATTTTTACTCCATAGGAGATAGGTCTTCGCTATGAGCCTCCAGAGCTTCGATTCGGTGATCTTGAGTCAGGATCTCCATCT
>CALXGC010000013.1 GCA_944387755.1 uncultured Oscillospiraceae bacterium
GGTGAAGAAGATGCAGAAGTCCGGCGCCAAGGCCTACCTGGTGAACACCGGCTGGAACGGCACCGGCAAGCGCATCTCCATCAAGGACACCCGCGGCATCATCGACGCCATCCTCAACGGCGCCATCCTTAACGCCCCCACCAAGACCATCCCCTACTTCGGCCTGGAGGTCCCCACCGAGCTGGAGGG
Source organism: uncultured Oscillospiraceae bacterium (assembly GCA_944387755.1). Next base: position 190 of record CALXGC010000013.1, read on the forward strand.
CGTGGACACCGGCATTCTGGACCCGCGGGACACCTATGCCGACCCCGCCGAGTGGGACGCGAAGGCCAAGGACCTGGCCTCCCGCTTCATCAAGAACTTCGCCAAGTACACCACCAACGAGGCCGGCAAGGCCCTGGTGGCCGCCGGTCCCAAGGTGGACTGAGCCCTCTCTCAGACAAAACAGCGCTACCGCGCCTCCGGCACAAAAGCCGGAGGCGCGGTTTTTTCTCTTGCCCGGCGGGGCGGTCTGTGGTATTCTGGTAAACAGCGCTGTCACAAGGGAGGTTTTTCTCATGAAATCTGTTCAGCCCTCAGAGTCCCTTCCGGTGGGGCTTCTGCTGGCCCTCACCGGCGGGCTGCTGGACGCCTACAGCTACTTAAACCGGGGGGAGGTCTTCTCCACCGCGGAGACGGGCAACCTGGTCCTTCTGGGGGTGCACGCCGCCCAGCGGGACTGGAGCGGCGCCCTCCACTACCTCTTCCCCGTGCTGGCCTTCGCCGCCGGCATTCTGGCCGCCGAGTGGGTCCGCCGCCGCTTTGACGGGGAGGGGCCCGTCACCCGCGTCCACTGGCGGATTCCCCTGCTGCTGGCGGAGTGCGCCGCCATTGTGCTGGTATCCTTTCTGCCCCTTGGGGGGCCGGACTTTCTGGCCAACATCGTCATCTCCTTCACCAGCGCCCTCCAGGTGGAGTCCTTCCGCAATATCCAGGGCTGCGGCTGCGTCACCATCATGTGCACCGGCAAGCTGCGCAGCGCCTCGGAGAACCTGTTTCACTGGCTTGTCCGCCGGGACCCCCAGGCCCTGCCAAAGCTCCGGCTCTACTTCGGCCTCATCGGCTGCTTTGTCCTGGGGGCCGTCCTCAGCAGCCTGCTCACCCCCCTCCTGGCCCAGCGGACCGCCCTGGCCGCCTGTCTGCCTCTGGCGGCGGTGGTCCTGCTGCTGGTGCGGGGCCAAAACGCAGAACATCCCGGCGCGGTCTGACGCGCCGGGATGTTTTCTGTTTTCTGAACGCGGCAGGGCTCAGCCCTTCAGCTTGGCGGCGAAGTCGGCCATCGCCTCGGAGATCTTCAGCTGCTGGGGACAGACCTTCTCGCAGCTCCGGCAGCCGATGCAGGCGCCGGGGTGCTTGTCCTCCGGCACGGTGGAGAGGACCATGGGGGCCAGGAAGCCGCCGCCGGTGAAGCAGTGCTCGTTGTACAGCGCCAGCAGGCCCGGAATATCCAGTCCCTTGGGGCAGTGGGTGACGCAGTAGCGGCAGGCGGTGCAGGGCAGGGCGGTCTTGCTCACCATGCCGCCGGCCATCTCCAGCAGGCCCGCCATCTCGCCGGCGCTGAGGGGGGCGTCCGTCTGATAGGTGGCCAGATTGGCCTTCAGCTGCTCCAGGTTGGACATGCCGGAGAGAGTGACAACCACGCCGGGGATGGTCTGAAGGAAGCGGAAGGCCCAGGCGGGGATGGTCTCCTCCGGACGCATGGCCTTCAGCGGGGCGGCCTCCTCCTCGCTGAGGCGGGCCAGGCGGCCGCCCCGGAGGGGCTCCATCACCCACACGGGGATGCCGTACTGCTCCAGCAGTTCCGCCTTCTCCCTGTCGTTCTGGAAGGTCCAGTCCACATAGTTGAGCTGGAGCTGGCAGAACTCCATATCCTTGCCGTAGGCCTCCAAAAAGCGCTGGAGCACCGGCATATTGCCGTGGCAGGAGAAGCCCAGATGGCGGATGCGGCCGTTTCTCTTCTGCTCCATCAGATAGTCATAGACGCCGTACTGGGGGTCCAGATAGGCGTCGATGTTCTTCTCGCACACGTTGTGGAAGAGATAGAAGTCGAAATACTCCACCTGGCATTTTTTAAGCTGCTCCTCGAAGATCTCTCTGACCTTGGGCATGTTGTCCAGGTCATAGCCGGGGAACTTGTCGGCCAGATAGAATTTCTCTCTGGGGTACCGGGCCAGGGCCTTTCCCATCACCGTCTCTGAATTTCCGGCGTGATAGCCCCAGGCGGTGTCGTAGTAGTTGATTCCGCCGGCCATCGCCTCGTCCACCATCTGCAGGGCGGCCTCCTCGTCGATGCGGGCGTCGTCGCCGTCCACCACCGGCAGGCGCATACAGCCCATGCCCAGGGCGGACAGCTCCAAATCCTGAAACTTTTTATAGATCATATCAAAAACTCCCTTTCTGTCTCGTGCTGTCCCGCCGGCGCCCGGCGCCGGACAGGCGCTTCTTCACCACAAATATATAGGATACCGTCTGATTGGCCTCCCGTCAAATACTTTCTTGGAATGCGCGCCCATGCTGCGCGGGCATATCTGTCAGGGCACCAGGCTGTGCAGCCTCTTCCGGTCCAGCAGCCGCACTCCGCCCCGGAACAGCTCCACCAGGCCGGCCTCCGCCAGCTTCTTCAGCGTGCGGGTGACGGCCTCACGGGCGCTGCCGATGGCCTGGGCAATCTGTTCCTGGGTGACGCGCAGGGTGTCGGTCTCCAGCCGGGCGGACTCCTCCACCAGATAGGCGGCCACCCGCTGCTCCAGGGTGAAGAAGAGCATCTGCTCCACCGCCCGGATGGCGTCGGAGAAGCGCTGGGCGGCGGACTTATAGACAAAATTCTCCACATACAGGTTCTCCCGCATCAGGGCGGCGAGCACCTGCACGGGGATAACCAGGGCCTCCGTTCCGCTCTCCGCCTGGACCTGCACCTCAAAGGTGATGGCGGACAGGGAGCAGGCGGCGGACAGCACGCACACCTCCCCGGCGGGAATGCGGGAGAGGGTGGCCTCCCGCCCGTCCTCGGAGAGCAGGGAGACCCGGATCATGCCCTCCCGGATGAGCAGCACCCCCAGGCAGTCCCGGTCCACCCCCCGGATGATCTCCCCGGCCTGATAGCGCATCGGCTGGGTCGCCCGGCGGAGGGCGTCCTGCTGGGTCTGATTCAGGTGGGGCCAAAAGGCCAGCGTTTCCAGTGAGATAGGTTCCATATCGTCTGCTCCTGTCACGGCGGATTTGCCTCTATCATAGCTTCTTTTCTCCCGCCGGACAAGAGTTTTGTGACTCCATCACAGAGTTTTTTCCCGGCTTTTGGTATCATGCAGTCCGGTTAATTTGTATTTTTGAAAGGGACGGCCGCTATGACTTACCTGATTACCTTTCTGGAGGGGCTGATTACCTTCATCTCCCCCTGCCTGCTCCCCATGCTGCCCATCTATCTCTCCTACTTTGCCGGCGGGACCGCCCGGCAGAATCCCCGGCGGGTGCTGGCCAACGCTGCGGCCTTTGTGGCGGGCTTCACGGCGCTGTTTGTGGCCATGGGGGCCTTCGCCGGAACCATCGGCTCTCTGTTTGTCCAGCACCAGGCGGCGGTGAACCTGGTGTGCGGAGCGGTCGTGATCTGCTTCGGCCTGCACTTTCTGGGGCTGTTCAGCCTGCCCTTTTTCCGGGGAAGCAGGGGCTTCCGGCACACGGAGAACATGGGGGTTTTCTCCGCCCTGGTCTTCGGGGCGGTCTTCGCCCTGGGGTGGACCCCCTGTATCGGCGCCTTTCTGGGTTCCGCGCTGATGCTGGCCTCCCAGCAGGGCTCCGCCCTGGAGGGCGTGCTGCTTCTGCTGTGCTACTCCGCCGGACTGGGCGTCCCCTTTCTCCTCAGCGCCCTGCTGATTCAGTCCCTCCGGGACGCGTTTCAGTGGATTAAGGCCCGCTACGGCGTGATCAACCGGCTGTGCGGCGTCTTTCTGATTGTCACCGGCCTTCTGATGGCGGCGGGGGTGATGAACCGCCTGCTGGCCGTCCTGTCCTGAGTCTGAAAAATAGGGAGGAATATGCTGTGAAGCAGAAGCGAACCGCGCTGATTTTGACTGCCGTCCTCACGGCCGTTTTGGCCGCCGCCGCCGTTTTGTACGCCAGCCTGTCCTCCAGGCTCTCCGGCGGGGCGGATGTGGAGCTGCCCGACCCCATTCCCGCCCTGGATTTCCAGCTTGAAGATGGCGGCGGGACGTCCCACTCCTTCCTGGAGCTGCTGGACGGCCGGCCGGCGGTGCTGAACTTCTGGGCCTCCACCTGCGGCCCCTGCCGCACGGAGATGCCCCACTTCCAGCAGGCCTATGAGGCCTATGGAGAGGACATCCAGTTTCTGATGGTCAACGTGCTGGACGTCATGGGGGACACCCAGGCCGCCGCCCAGGCGTATCTGGCCCAGGAGGGCTTCACCTTTCCCGTCTACTATGACAGCGGGCTCAGCGGCGTGATGGCCTATGGCCTGCAGGGCTTCCCCACCACGTTCTTCCTCAACGGGGACGGGGAGCTGGTGCTGGGCTTCTCCGGTATGATGTCGGAGGAGGTTTTGCAGGCCTATCTCTCCTACGCCTTCCCGGACCTGGCGGAGGCCTCGTTTTTCTCTGAATTTCTCCCGGAATAGCTCTTGCGCGGGGAAGAAAAAGGCAGTATAATAGGAGCGCTGTGTTGGAAATCGGATAAGGCAAACCCGCCTGAGCGGTTGCGAATCCCGGTCTCCGGAGGTAACACATATGGTAAAAGCAATCGTAGGCGCCAACTGGGGCGACGAGGGCAAGGGCAAGATCACCGATATGCTGGCGGAGACCTCCGACGTGGTCATCCGCTTCCAGGGCGGCGCCAACGCCGGCCACACCATTATCAACGATCAGGGCCGCTTTGCGCTGCACACTCTCCCCTCCGGCGTGTTTTATCCCCACGTCACCAACATCATCGGCAACGGCATGGCTCTGGACGTGCGCAAGCTGGTGGACGAGCTGCGCGACCTCACCAGTCAGGGCGTGCCCGCCCCCAACCTGATTGTCTCCGAGCGGGCGCAGCTTCTGATGCCCTACCACGTGCTTCAGGACACCTATGAGGAGGAGCGCCTGGGCGGCAAGGCCTTCGGCTCCACCAAGAGCGGCATCGCCCCCTTCTACTCCGACAAATACGCCAAAACCGGCGTCCAGGTGTGCGACCTCTTCCAGGAGGACCGCCTGCGGGAGCGGCTCACCGCCGCCCTGGCCATTAAGAACGTGCTCTTTGAGTACCTGTACCACAAGCCCCCCGTCTCTGTGGACGAGCTGATGGACCAGCTCCTGGCGCTGCGGGAGGAGATCCGCCCCTATGTGGGGGATGCGGTGGGCTTTGTCCACCAGGTCCTGAAGGAGGGCAA
>CALXGC010000014.1 GCA_944387755.1 uncultured Oscillospiraceae bacterium
TGGGGATGGCGAAAGCCTTGGCGCTCTTGGCTTTGCCGGATTCTGAGCGCGACGAATTTGTGCAAGATCACAATGTGATTGACATGAGCGCCCGCCAGCTGAAACAGGCTCTCAAAGAGCGGGACGAGGCCCGGAAGGCCGCCGAGGCGGCCAAGGCGGACGCCTCCGCCGCCGAACAGGCCCGGACCAAAATGGAGGCGGATATGGCGGTGGTCAACGCCTCTCTGGAGGCGGCCCGGGCGGAGAAGCAGAAGGCGGACCAGGAGACTGCCCGCCTGGAGCAGGAACTGGCTGGCCTGAAGGCCCGCCCGGTGGAGGTGGCCGTGGAGACCGTGGTAGACGAGACGGCCCTGGAAGAGGCGCGGGCGGAGGCGGTGGCAGAGATGCAGGCCAAGCTGGATGAAGTCCGGGAGGCCCAAAAGCGGGCCGAGGACCGGCAGAAAATTGCGGAGGACGCCCTGGAGCAGGCCAGGCGCCAGCTGGAGGCCCAGGCCAACGCAGATAAAAAGACCGTCTTGAGCTTCAACAGGGATGTGGCACAGTTCGAGGTGCTGTTCAATCAAAGCAAGGACCTGGCCAATAAGATGCGGGGGCTGCTCCTGAAGGCCAGGGGCCAGGAGAACCTCTCCGCCGCCCAGGGAATGGAGCGGGCCTTGAGAGCTCTGGCGGAGGCAATCGGGAGGTGCGCGGATTGAACAGCTGGTTTGACCAGGCACAGGAGCGGCTGGAACGGGAGTACAGCGAGGTCAAGGGGGGGAAAGAGTCCGCCATGAAGTCCGCCGTCCGGGACGCTCTGCTGGAGTTCTGCCAACAGAATGAGGAGTTTGCCCAGGCGGTGGCCCAGGGCGGCTCCTTCCCGGACTGCATGAAGAAAGTGGCCAAAGGTGTGATGAATTCCCTCTCCGACTTGGAGGCATACCACCGGGCGGTGAACTTTTACTTTGACGGGGCAAAGATCAACTTCTCCATGTCTATCCAGCTGGAACCGGCGGAGCCGGAGAAAGAACGGAATGGTATCCTGCTGGACCTGTCGGACTTTTTCTGAGGGGGCGGATGGGATGAAATACACCGAACGGGAGCGGGAATTCCTGAAGGGCTGGCCCACCGTCACGGAGCAGGACCTGGAGCGGATGAACGATCTGTTTCCCCATTACCTGTTTTTTGGGCGGGTGAACACGCTGGGCCTGCGGACCATCGACCTGCGGGCCTCCTGCTGCGGACACCGGGAGACCCGGTCTGAACTGAATCGGATGGAGACGCCGGAGCACCGGGAGCTGCTGGCCCGCCTGCGGCACAAGGAAGCGTGGACCTGTCCATGGTGCGGGCGTGAGGTGACAGTCATCGACCTGAATAGGGCGGGGAACCGGAAAACCCTGCGGCACAATGAGCTGACAGTGCTCCTCCACACAGATGGAGAGGCGCTGTACGCGGACGCCCTGGTCCTGCAGAAAGATTACGCCGGCGAGGCGGGCTTAACTGCCTGGCCTGCTGCCTGGTGCTCCAGCGGCTACCGGTTTGTCAAGGGCGAGGTCATGCAGGTGGACCACCAGGTTTACGGCGGAGAGCACGAGCCGTACATCAGCTATGAACGGGACAAGCTGAGACGCCGGAAGGCTGTCCAGGAGCCCTTCAAAGCCGGCTCTATCTGCTGGTATCAGCATCAGTCTTACACCATCCTTAACCAGGAGGCGCTGACGGACCACCCCTTCTTCCGGTACTGCGGTTACTTCGACTTATGGAAGCACCGGTCCGCCGGGGCCGGGAGGAACGCGGTGAAGTTTTCGGACTTTGTTTCCTATCTCACCGCTTACTCCATCTATCCCAGGCAGATCGAGATGCTGGTTAAGGTTGGGTACACAAAACTTGTCTCCGATTTAATCTATCAGCGGAAGAAAAACGCGGCGGTTATGTGCTGGGAGGAGGAAAATCCCAAGAAGGCCTTCGGATTGAACAAGGGGGAGCTGGCCCTGCTGATGGGGGTCCAGCCGCCCCTGGAGGCGCTGGCTGTTCGGAACTACGTGCGGCGGCACTGGGGCAAGACCTGGAGCCTGGCATTCTGCATAGATTTCTGCAATCTCTGGGGAGTTGACCTGCCTCCTATGGAGGTGCTGCGGTTCGCCAAACGGTACAACCTGGACCTGGGGCGCATGCTCCGGTACTTTGGCGGGATATTCGATGAGGACCACATTGAGCAGCTGTTCTATGCGGATATCTTTGAGATCTACCGGGACTATCTGGACGCCGCCTGGTCCCTGGGGTACTGCCTGGAACACAGCAGGGTGCTCTGGCCGGACCGAATGTTCCATGCACATAACGCAGCCATGGAGGAGCTGTCGGACAAAAACAAGGAGACACGGACCCAAAATCTGAAGGAGCGACGCCTGAAATATGAGTTTGAGCTGGATGGCCTGAAAATCATGTTCCCGGCTACAACGGCGGCAATCAAGCGGGAAGGCAAGACCCTGGCCCACTGCGTGGGGGGCTATGCGGAACGGCACATGAAGGGAATTACGACTATCCTGTTCCTGCGTCGGGCGGATCAGCCCCACATCCCATATGTCACCCTGGAGATGGACGGCAACCAGATCCGGCAGATTCACGGCTACCACAACGACACCCTGCCCGGGAGCCAGAACCCCAGAGTGGTCTGCAAGGCGTTCCTGGATGCCTGGCTCCGGTGGCTGCGGGCCGGAAGCAAACGCAACGAGGACGGCACGCCCAAGCTGCCCAAGCGCAGACAGGCGGCGGAACAGGAGAAGCCAGTCCGAACGGCATAAAAAGCCGCCCCGTTTCAGGGGCGGCGGGGTTAGGAGCTGAGGCGGGCTCTCAGGCCCTCCTGGAGCACCTGGGAGCAGTTGATGCCGCGCTTCTCCGCGAGCTCTGCCATCCAGGCGGCCAGGGACACGTTTTTCCGCACGGCCCTTGTGTCCGTCATGGCGCGGTATGCCAGCGTGTCAATCTGCACCAGGGACAGCACGCTCCCCGGCGCGTAGGACAGTGGCTCCTGCGGCGTGGCCGCGGGGATGGCCAGCCCTTCGTCCTCCGCCACCACAAGCCAGCCGGACGCCGCATCCGTGATTTGAGCAATGGCGTCTTCCAGGGTGTCGCCGGTGGTGACGCAGCCGGGGAGATCGGGCACGCGGGCATAGTACTCCGTTCCGTCCTCTGACGGCATAAACACGGCGGTATAGATATATTTCATATGGCCTTCTCACATCCTTCACAGGTCGATTATACACATTTTTGAGTAAGAGCCCATGTAAAATTATAGGAGCGAGGGGACAAACATGCAAGCGAAAAATATGCGGCGGCTGTCCGTACTGGTGACGGCGCAGACCCTGTACAATCTCAAGCGGCTGGCAGGTATGGAGGGCTGCAATGTGGGGCGGGCGGTGGACAAGCTCACCCGGGAAAAAATGCTGGCGCTGCGGGCAGAGGGCCCGGCGCGGAAGGAGGAAATTGTATGACAAAGGCGGAAGCGGCCCGGATTTTGAATCCGGATTGTCCGGACGAGCGGACGCTGGAGGCGCTGCTGGAGGCCTGCCGGACGGCGGTGCGGGCGCTGCGCCGTCCGGAGCCCCACTGGTACAGCCCGGAGGAGGTCCTGCCGGAGGAGGACGTTCTGGTGCTGGTGCTGGCCAGCGGGCGGCCCTCCGGCCGGCTGACGCTGGACCACTGTGTGGAGCTGGCCCGGTACTACAGCGGAGACGGCTGGGAGCTGGACCACTTCCCCGCCTGGCGGGGCGCCGCCATCCACCTGTGGGCCCCCATTCCGGACCTGGAAGCGTATGGCGAAGGCAATTAAGCATATCACCGCCGGACTGCTGCACATTGAGATTCTGGGGACCGTCCCGGCCCGTCCTCCCGGCTGGAGGCGGGGCGGCCGGGAGGCGAAGACCTCCGCCGCCCAGCAGTTCTACAACGACAAGTGCTCCTGGCGGGAGCTGGAGCTGCGTCTGGCGGCTGGATTTGGCCGGGGGGACTGGGTGCTGACGGTGACATACGACCAGGCGCACCTGCCGGCGGACAAGAGGGAGGCCGGCAGGTACTTAGGAAAATTTATCCGCAGGGTGCGGGAGAGCCGCCGGAAGCGCGGGGCGGAGCTGCGGTACGTCTGCGTCACCGAGGGGTTCCACGACCGGCGGGGGGCGGATTGGCTGGAGGGAGACGGCGAGCTGGAGCACCGCCGTCTCCACCACCATTTGGTGGTCAACGCCGCGGGCCCCGGCGATCTGGACGAGCTGCGCAGCCTGTGGACGGGGGGCGGGTACATCCGGGCGGAGCCGCTGGACATCCACTATTACAGGGAGCTGGCAAAATACCTCACAAAGGAGGCGCGGGAGTACGGTCGGCCGCGGCCTGGGGAGCGGACGTGGCGGGCCTCCCGGAATATCCCGAAGCCCCAGGTGGAGTATATCGAAATTCCAAGCGACAGCGTCACCCTGGCGCCGCCGTCGGGCGCGGTGGACTATGAGCCCTTTGCCATGTCCAATCCATACGGCTTCGCCGCCTGCGTGGGGGCCCGGTATCTGCTGTTTCCGCAGCGGGAGCGGGCGGCGCACTCCTACAGCCAGCCGCGGGACCGGAAAAAGAAAACGCCTCCGTAATTATTTTCCCTTGAAACCAATCTTAATAATTCGACACAGGCAGAGAAAGTGAGGCGGACCTATTGCAATTCCCAAAGGATTCCGGTAAACTTGTCGTAAAGGACGGATGGATTGTCTGTCCGGTGTGCCGGAATAAACGGTTGTTTCGGGTCGGTGAAGACACCGAGGCACACAATCTCCCGGTTTATTGCCGGGACTGCAAAACTGAAATCATCCTGGACATCACAAGAGGCCGGAGCGTCGAACGCCGGAGCCAGTGAACGCACAAGAGGTGCGTCATTGGTTCCGGCGTTTTTCTTCCCGGAGGTGATAGCCCGGAGAAACGGAGAAGCCAATGGCAATTTCAGCATTGCGGCTGACGCAGCTTCGTGGGCTTATCAATCAGGGCCGGGAGTATTTGTTTTACACCTGGCCGGAGTGGTTAGCGCTGCGGATGGAGGTGCTCCGGCTCGACCACTGGGAGTGCCAGCTCTGCAAGACCAGGGGCCGGCATCGGGCCGCGAAGATTGTCCACCACGTCAAGCACCTGAAGGACCGGCCGGACCTGGCGCTCAGCGTGTGTACCCCCGATACCGGGGCGCGGCAGCTGGTCAGCCTGTGCAAGCGCTGCCACGAGGAGCAGCACCCGGAGAGCCAGCGGCAGTTTAAGCGCATCCGCGCACCGGTCACGGAGGAGCGCTGGGACTGATCCCCCCCCCTCGAAAAAACAGCCCTGACCTCGCTGGGCCTTAATCGGGTGGGTCCTGGACATCCTGGGGAGGACTACAGGCGCGTGCGCGCGCTGGCGCCGTTCGCCGGGCGGAAGGAGGTTATCTCGTGGCGATTGAGCAGACAAAAGCATACAGAACCCTGCGGAAATCCATGCTGGATAGCCTGGAGGCGCGGGGGCTGGTGGAAGAAATCTATCGGGACAAGGTCGAAGAGTACATGACGCTCTGGCGTCAGCTCCGCGAGCTCCAGGAGGACATCGAGGAGCGCGGCGTGACCGTCATGGACGAAAAGCGGGGGATGCGGGTAGAGAACCGAAGTGTGTCCCTTGCCGCTCAGGTGTCAAAGCAGATGTTGGCTATCTATACCGCCCTTGGCCTGAAGCCGGCAGAAAACTCTGGGCGGCGGCCGGGAGTTGACGACGATGAGCTGTGAAATCCCGGCGGAAGTGCTGCGGTATCTGGAGAGTGTGGAGTCAGACCGGCCGCGGGCCTGCGAGGAGCAGCACGCCTTGGCCGCCTATGTGCGGCGGGTGTTTGCCCAGGAGGATATCTATGTGGACCGGGAGCAGCTGGGGCATTATCTGGGCCTGGTGAAATATTTCCCCTATGGGCGGCTGTTCCCCTGGGAGGAGTGCTTGCTCACCCTGTGGGACTGCGCCTATAAGGCGGACGGGACGCCCCGGTGGAAGACCCTGCTGTGCATGGTGGGCCGGGGAGCGGGAAAAGACGGGTTTATCGCCTTTGACTCCGCATGCTCCATCTCCCCCTATAACCCGGTGGGGCATTACAACGTGGACATCTGCGCCAACAACGAGGAGCAGGCCGTCACGCCGGTGAAGGACCTGGCGGAGGTGCTGGAGACGCCCAAGTGGGAGGCCAAGCTCAGGAGGCACTACTACCACACCAAGGAGCTGATCCAGGGCCGGAAGAACAAGGGCGTGATGAAGGGCAGGACCAACAACCCCAAGGGCCGGGACGGCATGCGCTCCGGCAAGGTGGTGTTCAATGAGGTCCACGCCTTTGAGAATTACGCCAACATCAAGGTCTTCATCACCGGCCAGGGGAAGGTGGCCCAGCCCCGGGTGGGGATCTTCACCTCCAACGGCGAGGTAAACGACGGGCCGCTGGACGACTATCTGGCCCGGGGTCGGAGGATCTTGTTCGAGGGAGAGGAGGACCACGGGTTTCTGCCCTTTATCTGCTGTCTAAAAAACAGAGATCAGGTCCACGACCCGGAAAACTGGTACATGGCCAACCCGTCCCTGGCGTTCCTTCCCCATCTCCGGCAGGAGATCGAGGACGAATACCGGGAGTGGCTGGAGCACCCAGAGCAGAACGGAGACTTTCTCACCAAGCGCATGGGTCTGCGGGCCGGATTCCAGGAGATCTCCGTCACTGACTATGAAAGGGTGAAGGCTACCAACCGGGCGCTTCCCGATCTACGGGGATGGAGCTGCGTGGTGGGGCTTGACTATGCGGAGCTGTCCGACTGGGCGGCCATCAACCTCCACTTTCGCCGGGGAGCGGAGCGGTACGACATCAATCACGCCTGGATCTGCGCCCAGTCCAAAACCCTGCCCAGGGTGAAAGCCCCCTGGAGGGCGTGGGCGGAGCGGCAGATCGTGACGGTAGTGGAGGATGTAAGCATCTCCCCAGAACTGCTGGCCGGCTACATCCAGAGGATGGCGCTGCGCTACAACGTACGGGGGCTTGCTATGGACCACTACCGGTGGACGCTGGTGTCGGAGGCCATGAAGCGGATCGGGTTTGATGCGGCGGACAAGAGCCGGGTGAAGCTGGTGCGGCCGTCGGACATCATGCAGATTGAGCCGGTGATCCAGGAGTGTTTCGACCGGAATCTGTTTTGCTGGGGGGATAATCCGTGCCTAAGGTGGGCCGTCAACAACACAAAGCGGGTGCGAAGCTCCAGAAAAATGGGCGTGGACACCGGAAACTTTATTTACGCCAAAATCGAGGCAAAGAGCCGAAAGACCGACCCGTTTATGGCCCTGGCGGCCAGCATGACGCTGGAGCCGCTGCTGGGGACCGGGATGGCGGTAGAAATTCCGCCGGTGGGGGCCATTCGGCTGTAGAGAGAGGGTGAGGATCACGGCACTTCATTTTTTTCGATGGCTGACCGGAGGAAATCAGCGGGCCAGCCCCATGGAGGTAAGCTGCCAGGAGCTG
>CALXGC010000015.1 GCA_944387755.1 uncultured Oscillospiraceae bacterium
GGTGCTCCAGTACGGCTCCGCCGCCCAGAAGAACATCGCCTCCTTCTCGGAGAACGCCCTGAACAGCGTGCGCACCAAGGACCTGGGCGAGGTGGGACAGGCCCTGTCCTCCCTGGTGGTGGAGCTGAAGGGCTTCGGCGAGGAGGAGGACGAGGGGGGCATCTTCGGCTTCTTCAAGAAAAAGCGCAGCAAGCTGGAGGCCCTGAAGGCCAGCTACGCCAAGGCCGAGGTCAACGTGGACAAGATTGTCCGCGCCCTGGAGAACCACCAGGTGGTGCTCATGAAGGACATCGCCATGCTGGACCAGATGTATGAGCTGAACACCAAGTACTACAAAGAGCTCACCATGTACATCATCGCCGGCAAGAAGCGCCTGGCATATCTCCGCGCCCACGACCTGGAGGAGATGAAGAAAAAGGCCGCCCAGTCCGGCAGCCAGGAGGACGCCCAGGCCTATAACGACTTCGCCAACCTGTGCACCCGCTTCGAGAAAAAAATCCACGACCTGGAGCTCACCCGCATGATTTCCGTGCAGATGGGCCCCCAGACCCGCCTGCTCCAGAACAACGACACCCTGATGCTGGAGAAAATCCAGTCCTCCCTGGTGAACACCATCCCCCTGTGGAAGAGCCAGATGGTGCTGGCCCTGGGGCTGGAGCACTCCCGCCAGGCCACCGCCGCCCAGTCCGCCGTCACCGAGATGACCAACCAGCTGCTCCAGAAAAACGCGGATATGCTGAAGATGGGCACCATCGAGACGGCGCGGGAGGCCGAGCGCTCCATTGTGGACATTAAAACCCTTCAGCACACCAACGAACAGCTTATCTCCACCCTGGACGAGGTGATGAAAATCCAGTCCGACGGCGCTCAGAAGCGCAAAGAGGCCGAGGTGGAGCTGGGCCGCATCGAGGGCGAGCTGAAGCAGAAGCTGCTGGAGCTGAGAGGCTGATTGCGTTTTTATTGCAGGGGCGCAGGGCGGGGGCTTGCCCCCGCCCCCCTCTACCCAACTCCGAAAACGTTTCGGCTATGCCGCAGGGGGGCTTGCCCCTCCCGCAATGCCTTTTCCCAAAATGTCATGCTTGAGAAATGGAGACGCCATGAAACTTTTCCAAAAAACCGGTGTCGCTGTGGTCCTGACCCTGGTGATGATCGCCGCCGGGGTGTTCATTGGGTTACGGCGGGGCGCGGAAGCGGAGGTCCCTGCTCCTCCGCCGGATTTAGACACATCCCTGTCCACCAGCGCATACGCCGGCTGGATTCTCGACGAGGCGGACGTGCTTACAGACGCCCAGGAGGAACAGATTGCCCTCTACAACGCCAACTGGATGGTGCGCTATGACAGCCTTATCGCCGTAGCCACAGTCCCCTCCCTGTCCGGGGATATCGCCAGTTACACCTATGACCTGGGGACGGAAGCCGGCCTGGTTTCCGCCGACGGTATTTTGGTGGTGAACGCCGGGACCGGGGAGTGCTATCTGGCGGTGGGACCGGACCACCCCATGAGCGACAGCCAGGTGTCGGACTATCTGGACCGCTTTCTATACGCGGACGCCATGTCCGGCAACTTCGGCGCCGGCATTCTGAACCTGTTCGGCGGCATAAACCAATTCTATCTGGACAACTACGGCCTGGGCGCTCTGGAGGACAGCGGCGGCCAGGTGGGCGGCGCGGGCTACGGCGGGCGCTCCATGGGGGAGGTCGTCGCCGGCGTCATTATCCTGCTGATGATTCTGGTGGTGGCCGCCACGGTGCTGGACAGCCTGCGGTACAGCAGCTACCGCCGGCGGTACTATGGGGTGGCCAATCCCCCCTATGTGTTCCGGCCCATCCTGTTCTGGCACGGGCCGGGCTGGGGCTGGTACCGGCGGCGCTGGCGTCAGCCTCCTCCCCGCCCGCCCAGACCGCCCAGACCGCCCAGACCCCCCCGCAAGCCCGGCGGCTTCGGCGGTTTTGGCGGCTTCGGAGGGTTTCAGGGGCCGAAGGGCGACTCCGATAAACGGGGCGGCTTCTCCAGCGGACCCAGAGGCGGCGGCTTCTCCCGCGGAGGCGGTTTTGGCGGCTCTGGTAAACGGGGCGGCGGCTTCGGCGGCGGGCCTAGAGGCGGCGGCTTCGGCGGCGGCTCCAGAGGGGGCGGCTTTGGAGGCGGCCCCAGAGGGGGCGGCTTCTCCAGGGGCGGCCGCGGCGGCGGCTTCGGCCGGAGATAGCCCGATTCCAACGGCAGCAATTGAATCAGAAAGGTGAAATTTCACACATGAACTTACCACGGCAGGCGCTGTCCGCAGCGCTCACCCTGTCCCTGGCGCTGGCTCTGTCCGCTCCCGCTCTGGCGGCGGACCCCTCCGGCCAGGACGGAGACATCGTCATTCTCCACACCAACGACGTCCACTGCGGCATTGAGGAGGGCCTCACCTATGCCGGTGTATCCGCCTATGCCCGCGCCATGGAGGCGCAGTACGGGGCGGAGAACGTCACCCTGGTGGACGCCGGCGACGCGGTGCAGGGCGGCCCCATCGGCGCTCTGACACAGGGGGAGTACCTGGCGGACATCATGAACCAGGTGGGCTATGACATCTTTGTCCCCGGCAACCACGAGTTTGACTATCAGATGCCCCGTATGCTGGAGCTGATGGACATGCTGGACGCCCAGGTGCTCTCCAGCAACTTCATCGACCTGACCACCGGAGAGACCGTGTTCGCCCCCTACGCCATCCTCTCCTATGGAGACGTGGACGTGGCCTATGTGGGCGTCACCACCCCGGAGTCCTTCACCAAGTCCACCCCCGTCTATTTCCAGGACGAAGACGGGAACTATCTCTACAGCTTCTGCGAGGACGAGAGCGGGCAGGCCCTCTATGAAAACGTCCAGGCCAGCGTGGACGCCGCCCTGGCGGAGGGGGCCGACTACGTCGTCGCGGTGGGCCATCTGGGCGTGGACCCCAGCAGCGCCCCTTGGCGCTCCACCGACGTCATTGCCCACACCCACGGCATTGACGTGATGATCGACGGCCACTCCCACACCGCTGTGGACGGCCAGGAGGTTTTGAACGAGAACGGGGAGACCGTCCTGCTCAACCAGACGGGCACCAAGCTCGCCGCCATCGGCCAGGTGGTCATTGACCCGGATACCGATACCATCACCGCCGGACTGATTACCGGGTATGAGGACCGGGACCCGGACACCCAGGCCTTTGTGGACGCCATCAACCAGGAGTTCAGCGGCGTCCTGGAGCAGGTTGTGGCCTCCTCCGACGTGGCCCTCACCACTCTCGACCCCGTCACCGGGGAGCGCATCGTCCGCAGCCAGGAGACCAACCTGGGCGACCTGTGCGCCGACGCCTACCGGGTGGTGCTGGAGGCCGACGTGGGGCTGATGAACGGCGGCGGCATCCGCACGGACATCCCCGCCGGGGACATCACCTACGGCGATATCATCAGCGTCTGCCCCTTCAACAATCAGGCCGCCTCCATCCGCATCACCGGACAGCAGCTTCTGGACGCCCTGGAGATGGGAGCCCGGTACGCCCCCTATGAGAGCGGCAGCTTCCTCCATGTCTCCGGCCTGACCTATACCATCGACACCTCCATCCCCTCCTCGGTGGTGGCCGACGTCCAGGACAACTTCATCCGGGTGGACGGCGCGTACCGGGTGAAGGACGTGGCGGTGGGCGGAGAGCCTCTGGACCTGGAGAAGACCTATGTGGTGGCCTCCCACGACTATATGCTTCTCAACGCCGGCAACGGCATGACCTTTGACGGCGCGGAGGTGGTGAAGGACCGGGTCCTGCCGGAGAGCGAAGTCCTGATTCAGTACATCCGGGACGAGCTCGGCGGCGTGGTGGGCCAGGCCTACGCCGACCCCTACGGCCAGGGCCGCATCACCATCCTCACCGGGACGGCCGGAGAGGAGCCGGAGACGTCCGCGGAGCCCCAGGAGCCCCAGCAGCCTGCCGGGGACCGGACCTACACCGTCCAGCCGGGCGACTGCCTGTGGAACATCGCCGCCCAGGAGCTGGGCAGCGGCGCCCGCTGGAGCGAGATCTACAGCCTCAACCGTGACCTGCTCTCCGACCCCAACTGCATCCAAATCGGCCAGGAGCTGACCCTCCCGGCGGCGTGAAATAAAAAATGCGAAAGACCCGCTGCGGCGCAGGCCGCAGCGGGTCTTATTTATGGGGGATAAATTTACTTGGCGTATTCGATGGCCTTGGTCTCCCGAATCAGATTGACCTTGATCTGGCCGGGGTACTCCAGCTCGTCTTCAATCTTCTTGGCGATGTCTCTGGCCAGGAGCACCATCTGGTCCTCGCTGACCTGTTCGGGCTTGACCATGATGCGGACCTCCCGGCCCGCCTGGATGGCGAAGGACTTCTCCACGCCGGGGAAGGAGGAGGTGATCTCCTCCAGCTTCTCCAGGCGCTTAATATAGTTCTCCAGGTTCTCACGCCGGGCGCCGGGGCGGGCGGCGGAGATGGCGTCGGCCGCCTGGACCAGGCAGGCCACCACCGTCTGGGGCTCCACGTCGTTGTGGTGGGCGTGGATGGCGTGGATGACGCCCTCGCTCTCGTGGTACTTCCGGGCCAGCTCCACGCCGATGGTGACATGGGAGCCCTCCACCTCGTGGTCGATGGACTTGCCCAGGTCGTGGAGCAGTCCGGCCCGCTTGGCCTCGGCCACGTTGGCGCCGATCTCGGCGGCCAGCAGGCCGG
>CALXGC010000016.1 GCA_944387755.1 uncultured Oscillospiraceae bacterium
TGTTCAACGCCTGGTCCCAGAGCAACGGCGTGCCCACCTTCGGCTATGACGCCAACGCCGACGCCGTGGCCGCCATCGCCAACGGCTACGGCGGCACCATCAGCCAGCACGCCGACGTGCAGGCCTATCTGACCCTGCGCGTGCTGCGCAACGCCCTGGACGGCGTGGACATCGACACCGGCATCGGCACCGCCGACGAGGCCGGCAACGTGCTCAGCGAGGACGTGTATGTGTACAACGCCGACGAGCGCTCCTACTACGCCCTGAACGTGGCCGTCACCGAGGAGAACTATGAGGACTTCCTGGACTCCACCGTGACCTATCCCCCCGTGTCCAACCAGCTGGACGCCAGCACCCATCCTGAGAAGAGCGTGTGGCTGAACATCTACAACGCCGCCGACAACTTCCTGGGTTCCACTTACCAGCCCCTGCTGCAGAACTACGACGACCTGCTGAACCTGAAGGTGGAGTACATCGGCGGCGACGGCCAGACCGAGGCCAACATCACCAACCGCCTGAGCAACCCCAGCGCCTATGACGCCTTCGCCATCAACATGGTGAAGACCGACAACGCCGCCTCCTACACCAGCCTGCTCAGCCAGTAATTCAATTCCCGCCTGCGGGCGGCACATGACATGCGATTAGGGAGAAGGAATTCTCCGTTCAGAAGAAACGGCTCTTCGTGCGGCGGAAGGAATTCTCCCTAATCGCGCTTTAATCCGGAAATCCTGGACGGGGCCGGCGCGGCCGCCCCGTCCGCCAATTCAAAACGGGAGAAACGAGAATGGCAGAAACGAAAGACGACATCGTCCTGTCAATCCGCGGTATGAGCAAATCGTTCGGGCGCAACCGGGTGCTGGATCACATCAACCTGGACGTGAAGCGTGGAACGGTCATGGGACTGATGGGCGAAAACGGCGCCGGAAAGTCCACCATGATGAAGTGCCTGTTCGGCACCTACCAGAAGGACGAGGGAAAAATTTATTTGAACGGGAAGGAGATCAGCTTCTCCGGTCCCAAGGACGCCCTGGAGAACGGGATCGCCATGGTCCACCAGGAGCTTAACCAATGCCTGGAGCGCAACGTCATTGACAACCTGTTTCTGGGCCGCTACCCCACCAACTCCGTGGGCGTGGTGGACGAGAGCAGCATGAAGAAGAAGGCCTCCGAGCTCTTCCGCAAGCTCGGCATGACCGTCAACCTGACCCAGCCCATGCGGAATATGTCGGTCTCCCAGCGGCAGATGTGCGAGATTGCCAAGGCCATCTCCTACAACTCCCAGGTGATCGTCCTGGACGAGCCCACCTCCTCCCTGACCGTACAGGAGGTGGAGAAGCTCTTTGAGATGATGCGCATGCTCAAGGCCCAGGGCATCTCCCTCATTTACATCTCCCACAAGATGGATGAGATCTTCGAGATCTGCGACGAGATCTCCGTCCTCCGGGACGGCAAGCTGGTGATGACCAAGCCCTCCCAGGAGACCAACATGAACGAGCTGATCGCCGCCATGGTGGGCCGCTCCCTGGAGAGCCGCTTCCCGCCGGTGGACAACACCCCCGGCGAGCCCATTTTGTCGGTGCAGCACCTGTCCACCAAGTACGCCCCCTATCTGAAGGACGTGTCCTTCGACGTGCGGGAGGGCGAGATCTTCGGCCTGTACGGCCTGGTGGGCGCCGGCCGCACCGAGCTGCTGGAGACCATCTTCGGCGTGCGCACCCGCGCCGCCGGCCGGGTGTACTTCAAAAACCGGCTGATGAACTTCAGCAGCGCCAGAGAGGCCATTGAGCACGGCTTCGCCCTCATCACCGAGGAGCGCAAGGCCAACGGCCTGTTTTTGAAATGCGACCTGACCTTCAACACCACCATCGCCAACCTGGAGCAGTACAAGTCCGGCATCTCCCTGTCCGACCAGAAGATGATCAAGGCCACCAACAAAGAGATTAAAATCATGCACACCAAGTGCATGGGCCCCGACGACATGATCACCAGCCTGTCGGGCGGCAACCAGCAGAAGGTCATCTTCGGCAAGTGGCTGGAGCGGGAGCCCCAGGTCTTCATGATGGACGAGCCCACCCGCGGCATCGACGTGGGCGCGAAGTACGAGATTTACGAGCTGATCATCAGCATGGCCAAGCGGGGCAAGACGGTGATCGTCGTCTCCTCTGAGATGCCGGAAATTCTGGGCATCACCAACCGCATCGGCGTCATGTCCAACGGGTATCTGTCCGGCATTGTAAACACCAAGGACACCGATCAGGAGGAGCTCCTGCGGCTGAGCGCGAAGTACCTATAAGAAAATGGGTAATGGGAGAAAGTGCATATGGCAACGGAAAACACAAACCAGAAAATTTTAACGGCTGAGGAGGAGCGCCAGCTCCGCCAGCCCATCGACGAGTATGTCGGCGGCATCCAGGAGACCATCAACGGCCTGCGCCAGGACGGCACGGACCGGGTGGTCGAGCTTCAGAGCAGCATTGAGAACCTGAAGCGGGACAAGATTTACACCCAGCAGGAGAAGGAGGCCAAGCTGGCCCAGTACCAGGCGGAGCTGAAGCAGGCCAAGGCGGTGGAGGCCCAGAACAAGGCCGAAATCGACAAGCTGGTCGGCCAGGCGGTGTCCTATCTGAATGGGCATTTCGGGGCATACTACCAGGCGGTGAAGGACAGCTGCCAGGCGGAGAGGGCCCAGGCCCAGGCGAAGTACACCGCGGCGGTGGCCCAGCTCAACCAGGACCACCAGGCGGCGGTGGCCAAGCTCCATGACGCCCAGGAGATTAAGGACGAGAAGTACGTCCACAAAAACCGCCTCTTCGACGCCAAGATGGAGCTGACCCGCGACCTGCAGCAGGTGAAGGACCGGCAGCACGCGGCGATGGAGTACAAGTTCCATCTCATCGACATGCTGCGCATGTCCAAGTTCACCTTCGGCGAGACGATGGCCCAGCGGTGGGAGAACTATAAGTACACCTTCAACAAGCGGGACTACCTGCTGCGCAACGGACTGTACCTGGCCATCATTGTCATCTTCATCGGCCTTTGTATCGCCACCCCCATCGTCAAGGGTCCAGACACCCAGCTTCTGACGGTGAACAACGTGCTGAACATCCTTCAGCAGGCCTCCCCCAGAATGTTCCTGGCCCTGGGCGTGGCCGGCCTCATCCTGCTGGCCGGCACCGACCTGTCCATCGGCCGTATGGTGGGCATGGGCATGACCGCGGCGACCATCGTCATGCACCAGGGCCCCAACACCGGCGGCGTCTTCGGACACATCTTCGACTTCAGCACCCTGCCCATCCTGGTGCGGGTGGTGCTGGCCCTGGTGGTGTGCATCGTGCTGTGCACGGTCTTTACCACCATCGCCGGCTTCTTCACGGCGAAGTTTAAAATGCACCCCTTCATCTCCACCATGGCCAACATGCTGGTCATCTTCGGCCTGGTGACGTACTCCACCAAGGGCGTCTCCTTCGGCGCCATCGACCCGGCCATCCGGAAGATGATTATCCCCCAGATCGGCGGCTTCCCCACCATCATCCTGTGGGCGGTGGCTGCGGTGATCATCGTGTGGTTTATCTGGAATAAGACCACCTTCGGCAAGAACCTGTACGCCGTGGGCGGCAACCCGGAGGCGGCCTCCGTGTCCGGTATCTCCGTGTTCTGGGTGCCAGTGGGCGCCTTTGTGCTGGCCGGCATCCTGTACGGCTTCGGCTCCTGGCTGGAGTGCATCCGCATGACTGGTTCCGGCTCCGCGGCTTACGGCCAGGGCTGGGAGATGGACGCCATCGCGGCCTGCGTGGTGGGCGGCATCTCCTTCACCGGCGGCATCGGCAAGATCTCCGGCGTGGTGGTGGGCGTGTTCATCTTCACCGCCCTGACCTACTCCCTGACCATCCTGGGCATTGACACCAACCTGCAGTTCGTCTTCTCCGGCATCATCATCCTGGTGGCTGTTATGCTGGACTGCCTGAAGTACGTGCAGAAGAAGTAAGATTTATTCTGGAAAAACGGAGAGCCGCTGCAAAGCAGATATGCAAGTTCCTCTGCTTTGCGGCGGCTTTCTTGGGGAAATATAGTCCGGAGGGCGCCCCCCAACGCCGCGCTCCGGAGCGAGGAAGGAGATTGCAATGGAGAAACTAAGCGCAGTGCGCCAAATGCTGGAGCGCGGCGCGCTGGACGAGACCCTGTCCCGCCTGCGGGGCGGGGACGCCGGCAGAGAGCGGGCCGCGGCGGTGCTGGACGGCTTCCGGCGCGCCTTTGGGGCGGGGGAGGAGACCCCCGTCACCCTCTGTTCCGCCCCCGGCCGCACAGAGATCTGCGGAAACCATACGGACCACCAGCGCGGACGGGTGCTGGCGGCGTCGGTGAACCTGGACTTCCTGGCCTGCGCCGCCCCCAACGGTACGGACGTCATCCGCTTCCAGTCGGAGGGCTGGCCCATGGTGGAGGTGAAGCTGGACGGCAGGGGCCCCCGGCCGGAGGAGAACGAGACCACCGCCTCCCTGGTGCGGGGAATGGCGGAGCTGGCCGCCCAGAAGGGCTGTCCCGTCTCCGGCTTTGACGCCTACGCCGTCTCCGACGTGCTGCCCGGCTCCGGCCTGTCCTCCTCGGCGGCCTGCGAGGTGCTGCTGGGCGTCATCGTCAACCACCTGTTCTGCGGGGACCGGTTCTCCCCCGTGGAGATCGCCCAGATGGGCCAGGGGGCGGAGAACGCCTACTTCGGCAAGCCCAGCGGCTTGATGGACCAGATGGCCTCCTCGGTGGGGGGCGCGGTGTCCATTGATTTTGCCGATCCGGCGGCGCCCATTGTCCGCTCGGTGCCGGTGGACCTGAACGCCCTGGGCTACGCCCTTTGTATCCTTGATTCCGGGGCCAGCCACGCCGACCTGACGGCGGAGTACGCCGCCGTTCCCCAGGAGATGGGGGCGGTGGCCGCCTATTTCGGCAAGACCGTCCTGCGGGAGGTGGCGGAGGAGCAGGTGATGGAGAACCTGCCCGCCCTGCGGAGGGCCGTGGGGGACCGGGCGGTGCTCCGGGCCCTGCACTTCTTTGCCGATGACAGGCGGGTGGAGCAGGAGGCCGGCGCCCTGGAACGGAGGGACATGGAGGCCTTCCTGAATTTGGTGAAGGAGTCGGGCCGCTCCTCCTGGGAGCTTTTGCAGAACATCACCCCCGCCGGGGCGGTGAAGGAGCAGGCCATGGCGGTTGCCCTGACCGCGGCGGAGCGGGCTCTTCAGGGCCGGGGCGCCTGCCGGGTCCACGGGGGCGGCTTTGCCGGCACCATTCAGGCCTTTGTGCCCCTGGACCTTCTGGACGCCTTCCGGGCCGGAACCGAACGGGCCCTGGGGGCGGGGAGCTGCCACGTGCTGAGTATCCGGCCCGTGGGCGGCACGGTTTTGTGCCCGTAAACGATATGCTGTAGGATTTGGAAAGGAGCGCTTGCTTTATGGCGATTCTGGTATTGGGCGGAGCCGGGTATATCGGCTCCCACACGGTATATGAGCTCATCGACGCGGGGCGCGAGGTGGTGGTGGCCGACAATTTGCAGACCGGCTTTCGCTCCGCCGTCCACCCCAAGGCGAGATTTTACAAGCTGGACATCCGGGACAAGGGGGCCCTGGACACCCTGTTCCAGGCCGAGCGCATCGACGGGGTGATCCACTTCGCCGCCTCCTCCCAGGTGGGGGAGTCCATGGCGGACCCGCTGAAGTACTATGACAACAACCTGTACGGCACCATGGTGCTTCTGAAATCCATGGTGGAGAACGGGGTCGATAAGATTGTCTTCTCCTCCACCGCCGCCACCTATGGCGAGCCGGAGCGCGTCCCCATTCTGGAGACCGACAAGACCGTCCCCACCAACTGCTACGGCAACACCAAGCTGTCCATGGAGCAGATGATGGGCTGGGTGTCCCAGGCCCACGGCCTTAAGTATGTGGCCCTGCGGTACTTCAACGCCTGCGGCGCCCACCCCTCCGGCAAAATCGGCGAGGCCCACGACCCGGAGACCCACCTCATCCCCATCATCCTCCAGGTGCCCAACGGCCAGCGGGAGGCGGTGTCCATCTTCGGGGACGACTATCCCACCAAGGACGGCACCTGCATTCGGGACTATATCCACGTGACGGATCTGGCCCAGGCCCATATCCTGGCCCTGGACTACCTGCTGAACGGCGGGGAGAACAACGTGTTCAACCTGGGCAACGGCGTGGGCTTCACGGTGAAAGAGGTGGTGGACGTGGCCAGAGAAGTCACCGGCCACCCTATCCCGGCGAAAATCGCCCCCCGGCGGGCGGGGGACCCGGCCCAGCTCATCGCCTCCTCCCAGAAGGCCATCGACGTGTTGGGCTGGCAGCCCCGGTACGCCGACCTGCACACCATCGTGGCCTCCGCCTGGGCCTGGCACAAGAGCCACCCCCACGGGTTTGAGGAGGGCTGAGCATGGAGCGGGACGAAGCCATTTCCAAACTGATCTCCTACGCCCTGCACACCGGGCTGATTGAACCCTGCGAGACCACCTGGGCGGTCAACGCCGTCCTGGACGTCCTGAAGCTGGACGGCTTCGCCGGTCCGGAGCCCCGGGACGAGGAGGTGGAGCTGGCCCCGGTGCTGGAGGCCCTTCTGGACGACGCCCACCGGCGGGGGGTGCTGGAGGAGGACTCCGTGGTCTACCGGGACCTGTTCGACACCGAGCTCATGGGCCGTCTCACCCCCCGGCCCGCCCAGGTCATTGAGACGTTCCGGGCCCTCTGCCGGGAGGACCCCAGAAAGGCCACCGACTGGTACTACAAGTTCAGCCAGGACACCAACTATATCCGCCGGGACCGGATTGCCAGGGACATGCAGTGGAAGGCCCCCACGCAGTACGGGGAGCTGGACATCACCATCAACCTGTCCAAGCCGGAGAAGGACCCCAAGGCCATCGCCGCCGCCCGGAACCTGCCCGCCTCCGCCTACCCCCGGTGCCAGCTGTGCGCCGAGAACGAGGGCTATGCCGGCCGGGTAAACCACCCCGCCCGGCAGAACCACCGGATCGTGCCCATCACCATCAATGGCGCGGAGTGGTTTTTGCAGTACTCCCCCTATGTGTACTACAACGAGCACTGCATCTGCCTGAACAAGGTCCACACCCCCATGAAGATCGACCGGGCCTGCTTCGGCAAGCTACTGGACTTCGTAGGCCAGTTCCCCCACTACTTCGTGGGCTCCAACGCCGACCTGCCCATCGTGGGCGGCTCCATCCTGGCCCACGACCACTTCCAGGGGGGGCGGTACACCTTTGCCATGGAGAAGGCCCCGGCGGAGACCCCCTTCGCCTTCCCCGGCTTCGAGGACGTGCGGGCGGGCATCGTCAAGTGGCCCATGTCGGTGGTGCGGCTCACCGCCGCCGACCCGGCCCGGCTCATCGAGCTGGCCGACCGGATCCTCACCTCCTGGCGGGGCTACACCGACGAGCGCGCGGTCGTCTACGCCGAGACCGGCGGCGAGCCCCACAACACCATCACCCCCATCGCCCGGCGGCGGGGGAGCGATTATGAGCTGGACCTGGTGTTGCACAACAACCTGACCACGGAGGAGTTCCCCCTGGGTCTGTACCACCCCCACCCGGCGCTCCACCACATCAAGAAGGAGAACATCGGCCTCATCGAGGTGATGGGTCTGGCCGTCCTCCCCGCCCGCCTCAAGACGGAGCTGGCGGCGGTGGCGGACAAGCTGGTGAAGGGGGAGGATCTCCGGGCCGACCCCCTGACCGAGGCCCACGCCGACTGGGCGGAGGGGTTTGCCCCCAGCTATACCATCACGGCGGACAACGCCCTGGATATCGTGTACAAGGAGACCGGCCTGGTGTTCGCCAAAGTGCTGGAGCATGCCGGCGTGTACGCCCGCACGCCCGAGGGGCAGGACGCCTTCCTCCGCTTCTTAAGGCAGGTGTAGGCCATGACGGAAGTGACGAAAGCCTCCTTCGGGGCCACACCGGACGGGTGCCTGGTGGACGTCTGGACGCTCCGGGCGGGGGGCTATGCCGCCCAGGTGCTCACCTACGGCGGCATCCTCCGGTCCCTCACCGTCCCCGCCCCCGGCGGCAGCCGGGATATCGTCCTGGGCTGTGAGACCCTGGAGGACTATGAGAAGCAGGACAAGTAC
>CALXGC010000017.1 GCA_944387755.1 uncultured Oscillospiraceae bacterium
TTTTCCACGACCGGGGCGAAGGCGGGCTCCCCGCTCTTGACGGTCTGGATGGTCTCGCCGCTGACCAGCTGTCCTCCGTTCAGATCAAAGACGACCGTGTAGGATTTGCCGCAGCTGGACAGTACCAGGAGAAACAGGGAGAGCAGGACAAAAAGCAGACCTCTTTTCATAATCATTCCTCCTAAAACGGTTATCAATACATATGTGCCGATAGGCTCATTATAAATGCTCCGCCCCTGAAAATCAAGGGAACTGTCGTATTTTTCCGCTTTTTGTCGCAAAGAACCCTGCAGTTTACAAAAACATAAGCGCCGGGACCGGCGCTTTTTTGCGTTCCGCGTTTCCGGGGTTTAACAATCATTTAACCGCCCCCTGATGAAAGCCGCGCCGGCTGTCCGATATACTAATTACGCGATTTCTGCGGGACGCCGTGCCTGCGAAACGGCAGACTGAAACAGCAAGGAGTGCGAGCGAATGAAAGAATCACGAAGCGCCAAGGGAAGCCGGCGCTGGTTTTCCGGCCTGCTGGCTGGAGCCATGGCGCTGAGCCTGGTTCCGGCGGCGGCGGCCGCGGAGCTGGGCGGCGCGGCGTCCGGCCTCCGCGACGCGGCGGAGGAAGCCGTGCAGCAGGCCCGCGAGGCCCAATATGTGGCGGCCGACTGGAAATTCGGCGAAGCGGGCGTCAAGTCCGGCTCCATCGCCGGGGGCGACCTGGTGATTGCGGACCAGAGCGGCAACGGAAACGATTTGAAAATGCAGACCTACGGCGCGGGAGACTGGGAGGACTACCTCTCCTTCTCCCCAGACAGCATGACCGGCGGCGGCAGCATGGTCTTTGACGGCGACAGCGCCGGCAAGACCGGCGCCGACTTCATCACCGTGGATGGGGCCGCCATCAACAGCGAGGAGTTCCAGGACGGCTATACCCTGGAGTTTATCTACTACTTCCCGGAGGACTGGACCGCCGCCGACCAGTGGATGAGTCTCATGGGCCGCCAGGGCAGCGGCGGCGGAAACCCGGAGGCGGAGCAGGGCACCATGTACGCCTCCATTTCCAACTGCAAGGAGATTCAGTTTATCACCGGCAATGCCGGCGGCAGTCACTATATGTCCTCCGCCGCCTGGTCTGTCACCATGGACGAGGGCGGCGTGTGGTACCACATCGCCATCGTCTCCGACGGCCATGAGATTGCCACCTACGTCAACGGCTGCGAGGCCTTCCGGGACTATGTGTCCGACGAGATGACGGGCATGTACGCCGACCCCGAGGACGGCCGCTTCCGGGTGGGCTCCTCCTGGTGGGACGGCCTGGACAAGTTCCTCCAGGGCGGCCTGCAGGAGATCCGCATCTCCGAACAGGCCCTGGAGAAGGAGGACTGGCTGGTCCCCAACCCGGAGGACTATGTGGGCGAGTTCGGCAGCAACGAGACCTATACGCTCCGGGACGAGGACAACTATAACATCGTCCTCATTCCCGACACCCAGAACTGTGTGGAGTTCTGCGGCGAGGAGGGCGGCGTCATGGATACCGCCGTCAAGGAGCTCATCAACATCGCCGGCGACCTGAACGTCATCGGCGTGGTGGGCCTGGGCGACATTGTGGACGACAACAATGTGGAGCAGTACGCCGCCGCCCGCCGCATCTTCTACCAGCTCCCCGAGGCGGGGGTGAAGACCCTGCTCCAGCCCGGCAACCATGACGGCTGGATGTCCTCCGGCAGCTACTCCCAGACCTTCGGCGCGGGCAGCGACTGGGCGGAGAAGCTCACCAACGACTACCTGACCACCTATGACTGGAGCGGGTGCATGTTCGTCCAGGGCGGGGACCGGATCTACATGATTATGTCCATCGCCAACGAGGGCGGCAAGACCAGCTGGAACGGGAATAACCGGGAACTAAACTGGTTTAAATCCATGCTGGAGAAGTACCAGAACATCCCCACCATCGTCACCACCCACGACGTGCAGAACTGCTCCGACACCGAGCCCAGCGCCATCAAGCTGAGCAGCCAGGGCCAGAAGCTCTGGGACCTGGTCCGCGGCTATGACCAGGTGTTCATGATGGTGGGCGGCCACAGCCACGGCTCCGGCGTGGAGATCCTGAAGAACGACAACGGCAAGGACGTTATCTCCATCCTCACCGACTTCCAGTTCTCCTACAACGGCGGAAACGGCTGGTTCCGCTTCCTGGAGTTCGACGAGGACGCCAATAAGATCTACTACTCCGTCTACTCCCCCTATGCCGCCTCTCTGGATGAGGATGAGAAGACCTTCTTCGACGTGAACTTCCTCACCGGCGAGGGCAACGAGGGCGAGATTGACTGGAACTTCGAGGAGCGCTTTGCCGGCCTGGACAAGGCTCCCGAAGCGGCGGCCGCCTCCGAGGGCAGGTGGATGACCGGCGAGTACCACACCCACACCGGCCAGTCCAAGGACGCCACCGAGGGCTTCATGTCCCTGGAGAACGTGCTGGGCGCGGCCTTCCGGGACGGGGAGGTCCTCTCCGGCAACGCCGGCAGCGCCACCAAGACGGACAATATCCAGTACGGCGAAGCCTTCGACTATCTGATGCTGGCCGACCACCTGCGCAACAGCTACAACGGCACGGATGAGAACAGCGGCCGCGCCTACAACGTCCCCTTCTACGAGGCCCTGGAGACCCAGCTGCGGGAGATGAGCAAGCTCCTCTATCAGGGCAAGTACACCGATAAGATTCTCTACTCCGGCTTTGAATGGGATATGCCCGGCCTGGACCACGCCTCCGTGGCCATCCTGGACGGTACCGGCGAGGTGCCCACCGAGGCGGTCCACCAGTTCGAGTGGCTCTACGCCAGCCAGAAGGACGGCGACACCACCGGTCTCTACTCCAACAACGGCGCCGCCGAGCTGGAGATGTGGGGCGAGCGCAAGAACCCCGACGGCTCCAGCGGCAGCGTGGACACAGCCATCGAGGCGGTGGAGTGGCTGGAGGAGAACTACCCCGACAGCTTCGTGCTGCCCAACCACCCCTCCCGCCACAACGGCGGCAGCGGCGTGGTGAGCATTGACGACCTGCGCCGGATGAACGACGCGGCCCCCAGCGTGGTCTTCGGCTTTGAGGGTATGCCCGGCAACCGCATGGACCCCGCCTGCGAGCTGCCCGCCGATGACATCCGGGCCGGCGCGGACGAGATGATCTCCGTCACCGGCGGCGTGTGGGACGCCCTGCTCTCCGAGGGCCGGAAATTCTATAACTTTGCCAACTCCGACTTCCACTTCAAGATCAGCTCCAACGAGCAGTACTCCAGCGGCTACTGGGCCAGCGAGTTCACCCGGAACTACACCTGGGTGGAGCCCGGCGAGGACCAGATCTTCACCTTTGACGACGTGGTGGAGGGGATGCGCTCCGGCAACAGCTACGCCGTGGCCGGCGAGCTCATCTCCGATCTGGAGTTCACCGTCTCCGACGGCAGCGCCTCCGCCACCATGGGCGGCGAGTTGAATGTGGACGCCGATGCCCCTATCACCGTCACCGTCAGGTTTAAAGTGCCCGCCAACAACAACTACGCCACCCTGTACGGCACAGACACCGGCCTGGTGGCGGACAACACCCCGGAGCTGGACCATGTGGACCTCATCATGGGCCACGTCACCGGCAAGGTGGACGAGGCCGGCTATGACTCCACCGCCAACACCGACGCCAAAATTGTCAAGAGCTTTACCAAGGACGAGCTGGCCGCCGCCAGGGGCGCGGACGGCGTCTACACTCTGACCTTCCAGACCGCCGCCGCCGCCGACCTGTACTTCCGCCTGCGGGGCGTGTCCAGCGCCGCGGTGGACGCCAACGGCGACCCCCTGACCCACGAGCGGACCGTCACCGGCGAGAAGCCCGCCCGCTTTGACGAGATCAACGACTACAACTACGCCAACCTGTCCTTCTACGCCAATCCCATCTGGGTGAACGTGGGCCAGGGCGGGGATGAGCCTGCGGGCGGCTTCCAGGCCGACAGCCTGACCCTCCAGCCCGGCGCGGACGAGACCCAGATCAACCTGAACTGGTACGCCCCCGCGGGCACGTCCAGCGCCCAGGTGAAGTTCGGCGAGACCGTGGTGGACGCCGCGGTCAGCGAGCTGACCGCCCCCACTAAGCTGGACGAGAGCAAGTACACCGACACCGGCAAGCTGGTGTGCAAGGCCACCGTCACCGGCCTGACCCCCGACACTGCGTACACCTATCAGGTGTCCAACGACGGCGGCCAGACCTGGTCCAAGGAGTACAGCTACACCACCGCCGGGGACTCCTTTACCTTCGCCTTCACCAGCGACCCCCAGATTAAGGAGAACGGCTCCACCGACGGCGCTGGCTGGCAGCCCGCCGACAACACCAACCAGACCGGCTGGGCCGCCATGATGGAGACCGTGGCCGAGGCGGGCGCCTCCCTGATGGTGTCCGCCGGCGACCAGGTGGAGGACCAGAGCTGGGGCAAGAGCAGCGAGTACGCCGCCTTCTTCGCCCCGGAGGAGATGACCTCCATGCTCTATGCCCCCGCTGTGGGCAACCACGACCGGCACTATATGTTCGCCGACCACTTCAACCTGCCCAATGAGATGGCAGTGGCCGAGGACGGCCAGACCGGCTCTGAGACCGCCCTGGAGCAGGTCAAAACCACCTTCCGCGGCCAGAACAACGGCACCAGCCAGAGCCACGGCAACTACATCCAGGCCTTTGACGGAGAGACCGAGAGCAACGGCGTGACTGTGAACGGGGACGGTTACTTCGACTTCACCGAGCGCCGGGCCATGGAGACCCACGGCAACTACTACTACCTGTACAACGGCGTGCTCTTTGTCACCCTGAATACCGGCGCTTACCCCGGCGGCAACGATGAAGAGAACGCGGGCAATGAAAACGTCCCCAGCGCCTCTAAGGACAACAGCGAGGCCGAGGCCATGGTGGCCAACTTTGACCGCACCCTGGCGGCCGCCACCAGCCAGTA
Organism: uncultured Oscillospiraceae bacterium; assembly: GCA_944387755.1. The sequence goes on from CALXGC010000017.1 coordinate 4,977, forward strand.
CGCCGGTCAGTACGGCTGGCTCATCGTCACCCACCACAAGTCCACCCAGACCGTGGCCAAGCACGCCGCCGACTCCGACATTGAGAACTATGTGGACGCCGGCTTCGAGGCCCTGATGGACCAGTACGATGTGGACTTCGTCCTGGGCGGCCACGACCACGTGTACTCCCGCAGCTATGTGCTCAAAGACGGCGAGCGCAACGCCGAGGCCCTGGACACCTACCACGACCCCGACGGCACCATCTACCTCACCGGCAACTGCGCCAGCGACATGCAGTACTACACCCCCTTCGCCTCTGTGGATAAGGCCAACAACGCCGACTACCCCGTGCTGGTGGGCGAGGACGGCGAAAAGATCTACGGCTCCCAGGCCTATCTGGAGGGCAACCTGCCCTATGGCAACCAGGAGTGGAACCAGGAGTACAGCCCCAGCTACGCTCTGTTCACCGTGGAGGACGACACCGTCTCCGTCAGCGTCTATAACCTGGACGGCGGCAGCGTGAACCCCGACTCCAAGCTCATCGACCGCTTCACCGTCACCAAGAATGCCAACGGCGGCGGCAAGACCCAGGGCTATGAGAACGGCGAGAGCACCCTGGACCTGACCCAGACCGGCCGCTATGAGGCCGGGGCGTTCAACGTGGACGGCGGCGTGATGGAGATTGTCGCTTACAACACCAAAACCGGCTGGGCCTACGGGGTCAACGGCCAGTCCGGCCTGCTCACCGCCATCCCCCTGAAGACCCTGGAGGACAAGGACACCGTGGACCTGCTGGACGGCAACGACATCGACGTGAAGGCCCTGGTGGAGGCTGAGGACGCCTCCTTCCAGTACGGCGACATGACCTCTGTGGCCGTGTCCCCCGACGGCAGCACCCTGGCCGCCGCCCTCCAGGCGGACGGCTACGCCGACGCCGGCCGGGTGGCCCTGTTCGCCTGCAATGCCGACGGCTCCCTGACCCTGAATAAGCTGGTGACAGTGGGCGTGCAGCCCGACATGGTGGTCTTTGCGGACAACAACACCGTCCTCACCGCCGACGAGGGCGAGCCCAGAGAGGGCTACGGCGAAAACATTGCCGACCCCAAGGGCTCTGTGAGCGTGGTGGATGTGGCGTCCGGAACCGCCGCCATTGTCACCTTCGATTCCTTTGACGCCCAGCGGGACGCGCTGGCCCAGGCCGGTATCGTCCTCCAGAAGGGCGTGAACCCCTCCGCCGACTTCGAGCCTGAGTACATCGCCGTGGCGGACGGCAGGGCCTATGTCACCCTCCAGGAGGCCAACGCCATCGCGGTGCTGGACCTGGACAGCAAGACCTTCACCGGCGTCTACTCCGCCGGGTTCGAGGACTACAGCAAGACCCCCGTGGACATCGACAAGAAGGACGGCGCTTACGCCCCCAAGACCTATGAGTCCCTGCGGGGCATTCGGATGCCCGACGGCATCGCCGCCTTTGAGGCGGACGGCAGGACCTATCTGGTGACGGCTAACGAGGGCGACGCCAGAGAGTGGGGCGACGAGGACCTGGGTACCGGTTATCTCAACGAGGACGAGCGCAACTTCAAAGACGGCAAGGACGCCTCTCCCACCGGCGCCATCACCGCGGAGAACTCCGGCCTCACCGGCAAGGTGGTCTTCTTCAAGTCCGAGGATTACGACGGCCTGGACCAGACTAAGGACTATCTGTTCGGCGGCCGCTCCTTCACCGTGTACGAGGCCTCTGAGGACGGCCTCACCGAGGTCTTCACCAGCGGCAGCGATTTTGAGAAGCTGACGCATCAGTACCTGCCCGAATATTTCAACTGCTCCAACGACAACGCCGTCCTGGACGACCGCTCCGGCAAGAAGGGCCCGGAGGCCGAGAGCGTCACCGTGGGCGCGGTGGACGGCAAGACCTATGCCTTCGTGGCTCTGGAGCGCACCGGCGGCGTGATGGTCTACGACGTCACCGACCCCGAAGACGCTGAATTCGTCAACTACATCAACTCCCGCGACTTTACCAGCACCGTCCCCGGCTCTGAGGAGTACGACGACGGCGAGCTGGACAAGTGGGTGACGGGCGGCGACGTGGCCCCGGAGGGCCTGGCCTTCCTCTCCGAGAAGGACAGCCCCAACGGACAGCCCCTGCTGCTGGCCGCCTGCGAGGTCTCCGGCACTGTGGCGGTGTATGAGCTGAGTGCCCGGGACGGGGACAAGGGCGGCTCCGGCGGCGGCCACAGCAGCCGGCCCCAGACGCCGGACGAGAAGCCGGAGGAGACCCTTCCCTTCACCGACGTGGCGGACGGCGCCTGGTATGAGGACGCCGTGGAGTACGTCTATGAAAACGGGCTGATGAGCGGCGTCTCCGCCAATCAGTTTGCCCCCAACGTCACCCTGACCCGCGCCATGGTGGTGCAGATTCTGTACGCCATGGAGGGCGAGCCCGCCGGTGCGTCCGAGAGCTTCGCCGACGTGGCCCCCGGCGACTGGTTTGCCGGCGCGGTGGCCTGGGCGGCCTCCAACGGCATCGTCAGCGGCTACAGCGCCTCCGCGTTTGGCCCCAACGACCCCGTGACCCGTGAGCAGCTTGCCCTGATTCTGTACGGCTACGCCCAGCTGAAGGGCTGTGACGTCCAGAGCGGCGCGGATCTCCAGGCCTTCCTGGACTATGGCGAAATCTCCTCCTGGTCTCTGGAGGCGATGGCCTGGGCAGCCGGCGCCGGCCTGATTTCCGGGAAGGGCGGCGGCATCCTGGACCCCCAGGGAGCAGCCACCCGCGGGGAGGCCGCTGTGATTCTCACCGCCTTCTGCCAGCTCCTTTAAGCCAAAATACGACCCAAAATGACAAGGTTCGCCGCGCAAAGCGGCGAACCTTTTTTTGACAGGCGAATTTTTGGGCAAGAAGCTTGAAATACCAAATCCTGTGTGCTACAATGCAGATAAAGCATGATTTGGCTGTTCATGAAAAAATTCCATCCGGTTTCGGATGTTTTAGATAAATACTAATTCAAAAGTAAAGGAGAAGATGTATGAAGAAGCGAATTCTGGCGGCGCTGACAAGCCTGTTTATGCTGGCCTCTCTGCTGCCCGTATCTGCGTTCGCGGCTGAATACGGTCCTGACGACGATCCCACGCTTGAGATGGGCGCCGAGGCGACTCTGACGGGCACCGAAGGGGCGACCCACTCATGGACATATGGTGCCGAAAACGGGTATCTGGATGACGGAATGGTACTTACCTCCGGAGACGATTCTACAAACCAGTTGACGTTCCGGTTTGACAAGGCGGGAATGTATAAGGCGTCTCATAGGTACAGAACAAGTGATAACCCTTATGCCATGGTGATGTCGGACTACTTTGAAATCACCGTGCAGAACCCCAACCCCACGGTGGCGGACCTTGAGATGTACACCGACTACACCGAGACGGACGCCCTGCCCAACGACGCGGCGTCCGCGACGTTTGCCTATGTGCTGACGTACCACGGCAACGGCGGCTTCAGCGGCGTTGACCCCAGCTTCGGCGATGAGGGTACCGTTGCCATGGAGGCCACGTTGACTGCCGCCAACGAGAAGGTCCTGCTGGCCCCCGTGGACGAGGCGGACCTGGACTTGGAGCTGCCCCAGGGCTACTACTCCCTGAGGTACGTCAACGCCGCCGGCAGCGACGCCGGGAAGGAAGTCACCCGCGAAGAGACGGTGTACTTCCAGGTGACGGACTTCGGCGCAATCAACGTCGGCACCTCCGGCCTGGCCAGCGGTGGCGGCAAGAGCACCGTTAACAGCGAGAATGTGCCCAAGTACTCCACCATCACCCTGAATTCCGGCGTGTTTGCGGACGTGGCCACGGAAGAGCCTGACCCGGAGCCCGCCCCCAGCACCAAGGTAGAGGTGGCTGTGGGCAAGACGGAGACGCTCACCGGCGCGCAGCAGACCGGCAGCGAGACCCACGCCTGGAATGTGGATTCCGGTTACGAGTATATTACCCTGACCGTGAGCGAGACCGAGCCCTGGACCGCCACTGTAACCGGCGTCGCCGAGGGCGAGGCCACGGTGTCTCACACCTACACCGACGGCGCTGCGTTCAACGAGTACTTCACCGTCACCGTCACGGCGGCGGAGGAGCCTGAGCCTGAGCCGGAGTACGCGGCTTACATCGCCGGGGCTACGGAAGAGGAGAACATGTACTTTGAGGAGCTCCAGGCCGCTCTGAACGCGGCGGAGCCGGGCGACACCGTCGTCCTGTGCAAGGACCTGGCGGACGTGGCCGTCACCGTGGAGGTTGCCAACCTCACCCTGGACCTGAACGGCAAGACCATTTCCGGCCAGAAGCATACCGCCTCTGAGGGCGGCTCCAGCACCACGCCCCGGCCGGACAGCAGCACGCCGGCGGCCATCACCATCGGCAGCAACGCCACCGGCGCCGGGGAGGAGGACCAGCCCCAGGTTGGCAGCTTCACCCTGAAGAACGGCACCGTCTCTGTGGGCACCGGCCTGCGTCTCTATGACGATCTGACCGCCCTGACTGTGGAGAACGTGGTTTTCCAGGACAACGTGGCCTCCAACGCCAAGCAGACGTCGGGCGGCGCGGCGGTCAACTGGAGAGCCGCCACCAACGAAACGGTGGAGGGAACTTCCGCCACCTTTGTGGACTGCAAATTCCTGAACAACAGCAGCGGCTACAAGAGCGGCGGCTCTCCTGAAGGCGGCGCGGTTGCCCTGAACTGTGTGGGGAACGTCCAGTTTACCAACTGCGCCTTTACCGGCAACAAGAGCATCGGTACGGACCAGAGCGGCAACCCCAACGGCGTCGGCGGCGCGGTCTACCTGAGCTACTGCGGCAATACCGCTTTTGACGGCTGTACGTTCAGCGAGAATGCGATGGACAGCGCCTCCGGCGGCGGCGCGGTTCACACCATGTGGTGCGGCGACATCCGCTTCACCGGCTGTACCTTCACCGGCAACCGCTCTGAGGGCGGCGCTGGCGGCGCGCTGGCTCTGACCTACTCTGTGGAGGGCGCGAAGAACGTCATTGAGAGCTGCACCTTCACCGGCAACACCGCGGCCAACGGCGGCGGCGCGCTCTGGGTTTCCGAGGCGGACGTGGAGCTGGACGAGAACACCGTTATGACCCAGAACACCGCGTCTGCCGGCGGCGCTATGATGCTCCAGGGCAACGTGAACGCCGTGGTCAACTGTGACCTGAGCGGCAACAGCGCCACCAAGAATTACGGCGGCGCGGCGTGGGTGTACGGCCAGGCCAAGCTCACCGTCAACGGCGACCTGACCGAAAATACGGCCAGTACGAACGGCGGCGCGGTCTATGCCCAGTGGGGCTATTACTATGACGCCGAGGGGAAGCGACAGGTCGGTATTCCCACTGTTACCCTCAACGGCAATGCTACCGGCAACAAGGCCGGAAGCCACGGCGGCGCGCTCTACGGCAACATCGCCAACTTTGTTGTCAACGGTACTGTTACCGGCAACACCGCCGGCGGATTGGGCGGTGGACTGTACAACTACAACGGCGATCTGGAGGCCTATCCTGCCTCTGCGGACCTGACGAAGGCTGCTGTGTACAACAATACGGCGGCGACCGCCGCCGCTGACCTGTACAATAACGGCGGCAGAGTGATTATCAGCGAGGTTCCCGACGGCCTGAATCTGACGGACTGCGGCCACGCCATCACCGGCTGGTACAACGACGCTGCGGACGACCGCTGGGCTGAGAAGAACGCCGACGCTTTCGACGGCTTCGAGGACGATGCGGAGACCGCGGAGATCACCGGCGAGGCGTCCCTGATTGCGGCCCACGCCAAGCGCTCCAGCGGCGGCGGCGGTGGCGGCGGAGGTTCCTCCAAGCCCGCGCTGAACAAGGAGGACCACATCGCTTACGTCTCCGGCTATCCGGACGGCACGGTTCAGCCCCAGGACAACATCACCCGTGAGGAAGTGGCGGCTATCTTCTTCCGCCTGCTGACCGACGAGTCCCGCGCTGACTTTATCACCGAGGAGAATCCCTATCCCGACGTGGAGTCCGGCCGCTGGTCCTTCTACGCCATCGCCACGCTGACCAACGGCGAGCTGATGCTGGGCCGTCCCGACGGGACCTTTGACCCCAGCGCCAACATCACCCGCGCGGAGTTCGCCGTGGTGGCGGCTCAGTTCTCCAACGCGAAGTACACCGGCGCGGATAAGTTCTCCGACATCTCCGGCCACTGGGCGCAGGACTACATCAACCGCGCCGCCAACGAGGGCTGGATTGCCGGCTATCCCGACGGCACCTTCGGCCCCGACCAGTACATCACCCGCGCCGAGGTTATGGCCCTGGTGAACGAGGTCCTGGACCGGGCTCCTGACGCCGGCTATATGCTGGACGACATGAAGACCTGGCCGGACAACGACGACAAGGACGCCTGGTACTACGAGGACGTGCAGGAGGCCACCAACTGCCACTCCTACACCTGGAGAAACAGCCAGCACACCAGCGAGAAGTGGGAGGAAATCACCGACATGCGCTCCTATGACGACATGGTGCGCGACGCCTTTGACGACGCCCGCTGATTCGCTCCACAGACTGAAAATTCCCTGGTCTCATCTGAGGCCAGGGAATTTTTTTGCCTGTGACGCCGCCCGTGTTCCACGCCGGCGGTTTTTCAGAAAAACGGTCCGTCCTATACAATAAGGCTATCTCGCCGTATAGGAGGCATGAATATGAGAGAAGTGTACGGATATGTCCGCGTATCCAGCAGGGACCAGTGCGAGGAGCGCCAGCTCATCGCACTGGGGGAGTTCGGCGTCCCGGAGAAAAACATCTATCTGGACAAACGCAGCGGCAAGGACTTTGAACGGCCCCGCTACAAGCGGCTTGTGCGGAGGCTCCGGCCCGGCGACGTAGTGGTGGTCAAGTCCATCGACCGGCTGGGCCGCAGCTATGGGGAGATTCAGAAGCAGTGGCGGGTCATCACCAAGGAGAAGCAGGCCGACATTGTGGTGCTGGATATGCCCCTTTTGGACACCCGGCAGAAGGCGGAGGACCTGACCGGGACCTTCATTGCGGGTTGTGGGCGCCGGCGTGCTGCTCATTACCAGAAGACGCATGAACAACCACAGCGACGAACAGTAAACTGACTCCGCTGTGCCGGGGGCGCAAGCCCCCGGCGGCAGCGGCAAGGAGAGCCCTATATTATGAGACGTCGAAAATCTACCATTGTGCTGCTGCTGGTCTTTTTGATAGGGTTGTCCCTGCTGCTGTACCCCACGGTGAGCGACTATTGGAACTCGTTTCACCAGTCCCAGGCCATCGCCGGATATGCCGAGGCGGTGGCGGATTTGGACAATGCGGCGTATGAACACTACTGGGCGGACGCCCAGGCCTATAACGAGGCCCTGCCGGACAATTCCCGCCGCTATCAGCCTACCGAGGCGGAGCACGCCCGGTATGAGAGCCTGCTGAACATCTCCGGCAACGGGATTATGGGCTATATTGAAATTCCGGCCATCGGGGTTTCTCTCCCTGTCTACCACGGCGTGGAGGACACGGTGCTGCAAATTGCCATCGGCCATATCGAGGGGACCTCTCTCCCTGTGGGCGGGCTGGGCCCCCACTGTGTGGTCTCCGGCCACCGGGGCCTGCCCTCCGCCAAGCTGTTCACCGACCTGGACAAGCTGGCGGCGGGGGACGTGTTCCTGCTGCGGGTGCTGGACGAGGTGCTGACCTATGAGGTGGACCAGATTCACATCGTGGAGCCGGACGAGGTGGAACTGCTGGAGATTGTGGAGGGAGAGGACCTGTGTACCCTTGTCACCTGCACGCCCTATGGCATCAACTCCCACCGCCTGCTGGTGCGGGGACATCGGGTGGAAAATCAGGAGAGCGCCTCCGCCATCCGGGTGACGGCGGACGCCATGCAGATTGAGCCGGTGCTGGTGGCTCCGGCAGTGGCGGCCCCCATGCTGCTGGTCCTGCTGGTTTGGCTGTTGGTCAGTACGCCGAAGAAAGACGGCAGAAAAAACAGAAAGGAATAGACGCCTATGAAAATACAACTCGTATGGAGGCGGTTCTTTGCAGCCCTGACGGCGCTGCTGTTGGCGGTTTGCTGTTCTCCCGCGGCCCTCGCCTACGGAGCCATCGACACCGGGCGGGAGGCCTCCCTCACCGTCTTCTTCGGCAAGGATGGAGACGGGTTCTCCAGGGTGGAGTTTCAAATCTACCGTGCGGCGGAGGTGTCCGAGGGGGGGATATTCACCCTCACCGGTGATTTCGCGGACTACCCCGTCCAGGTGAACGGCCTGGACAGCTCCGGCTGGCGGGCTCTGGCCCAGACTTTAGAGGGCTATGCGGCCCGGGACGGCCTGTCCCCCATGCAGGCGGAGGAGACCGGGCGGGACGGAAGGGCTGTTTTTTCCCATCTGGAGACCGGCCTGTACCTGGTGACGGGGGAGCGCTTCCGGCAGGGCCGCTATACCTATACCCCGGAGCCGTTTCTGGTCAGCCTGCCCACCCTGGACGAGGCGGGGGCGTGGGTCTATGACGCCGCGGCCGCCTGTAAGTACGACAGCGATTACACACCGCCCAGTGATGGGGACAGCGGCGACGTCAACCGGAAGGTGCTGAAGGTCTGGAAGGACGATGGAAACGAGGACAAACGCCCGGAGGAGATTGTGGTGCAGCTGCTCCGGGACGGCAAGGTCTATGACACCGTGACCCTGAGCGGGGAAAATAACTGGCGGCACATGTGGACCGGCCTGGACAGCGATTACAGCTGGAAGGTGGTGGAGGAGGAGACGCCGGAGGGCTATACCGTGACGGTAGACCGTCAGGGAATCACCTTTGTGATGACCAACACCTATGAGGAGACGCCGCCGGACGAGCCGCCTCCCGATGAGCCGCCGGATGAGACGCCGCCGGACACGCCTCCGGATACGCCGCCGGAGGAGCCGGAAGAACCGGACACGCCGGACAAGCCCGGCACGCCGGAGGAGCCGGGCCTGCCGCAGACCGGTATGCTCTGGTGGCCGGCGCCGCTGCTGGCCTGCGGCGGACTGCTGCTGTTTCTGATTGGTTGGGGGATGCGCCGCCATGAAGAGCACGAAGGGTAAATACAGACTGGGAACGTGGCTGATGCGGGGAGGGCTGCTGCTGATTGCGGCAGCCCTTCTGCTGACCGGGTACAATCTGTGGGACGAGCGGCCCGCCGGGCGCTGGCACAGATGCCGGAGCCCGCCGCCTCTTACCAGCCGTCCGCGGGCGCGGCGGAGCTGGAGATTCCCGACTATCTCCTGAACCCGGATATGGAGATGCCCACTGTGGAGATTGACGGCACTGCCTATGCCGGCACGCTGGATATTCCATGCCTGGGCCTCTCCCTGCCTGTAATCAGCGAGTGGAGCGACGCCAAGCTGAAAATTGCGCCCTGCCGGTATGCGGGGACGGCCTACCGGAGCGGCTTTGTCATCTCAGGCCACAACTACCGCAGCCACTTCGGCCCCCTCAGCCGCCTCACTCCCGGCGACCGCGTGACCTTTACCGACGTGGACGGAAACAGATTCGCCTATGAGGTGGCTGAGCTCCAGGTCCTGCCGCCGTCCGCCCTGGAAGATGTGCTCTCTCAGGACTGGGACCTGTCCCTCTTTACCTGTACGCTGGGCGGCCAGACCCGCCTTACCGTGCGCTGTGACAGGGCGGCGGAGGTATAAAATGTCAAAATTTTTCTTGACATCCCGGCTTTCAAATGCTATACTGCACCCATAATTGAATCAGATAAACCGTTGAAGCGGAGATAACGGCAATGATGCCTCTACAGAGAGCCCGCGGTGCTGAGAGCCGGGTGAGAAACAAGCTGCCAAATGGACCGCTGAGGGCGCAGTCAAAGGCCTTTGGCCGAGTATTCTGCGACGTGTGGGCATACGTCAGTTGCCGGGGATATGTTGGTATCCCGTCGAGGGCACGGCGTCATTGCCGTGAATCAAGGTGGCACCGCGGATTGTTTATATTCGCCCTTGAGAGACCGCACTGGTCTCTCAAGGGCGTTTTTATTGCGCAAAAACAAGCCGGTACAGAGCTGAGACAGGAAGGAGAAATTTTTATGGGCAATATCGCAGAGGCTTTTTCCAGCGGCAAGGCGTTTATTCCATTCATCACCTGCGGCGATCCGGACCTGGACGCCACGGAGCGGGCGGTCCGGGCAATGGCCCAGGCCGGGGCCGGCCTCATTGAGTTGGGCATCCCCTTCTCCGACCCCACGGCGGAGGGCCCGGTGATCCAGGCCGCCAACCAGCGCGCCCTGGCCTCCGGCGTTACCACCGATAAGGTCTTTGAGATGGTCCGCCGCCTGCGCCGGGATGTGGCGCTCCCCCTGGTCTTCATGACCTATGCCAACGTGGTGTTCTCCTACGGCACGGAGCGGTTCTGCGCCGCCTGTGAGGAGATTGGAGTGGACGGCCTCATCCTGCCGGACGTCCCCTATGAGGAGAGGGAGGAGTTCGAGCCGGCCTGCCGCCGGCACGGCCTGGACCTCATCTCCATGATTGCCCCCACCTCGGAGGCGCGGATTGCAGCCATCGCCAGGGACGCCGCGGGCTTCCTCTATGTGGTCTCCAGCCTGGGCGTCACCGGCGTGCGGGGCGCCATCACCACGGACATCGGCGCAATGATGAAGAAAATCCGGGAAAATACGGCGATTCCCTGCGCCGTGGGGTTCGGCATCTCCACCCCAGAGCAGGCCGCGCGCATGGCCGCCCTCTCGGACGGGGCCATCGTGGGCAGCGCCATTGTCAAACTGATGGAACAGTATGGAAAAGATGCCGTCCCCCACGTGGCGGAGTACGTCCGCACCATGAAGCGTGCGGTGCGCGGCCGCTGACCCATCCATCAAACCCATCTGCCAAAGGAGGTTCCGACCATGTATAAGAAGATTATGACCAAGATTACCACCGGCCAGAAGCTGACGGAGGAGGAGATTTTTGCCCTCATCGCCGCCATCAACCAGGGCGAAGTCAGCGACGTGCAGATTGCCGGCTTCCAGGTGGGCCTGCTCATGAAGGGCACCGGCCTGGAGGAGCTGTCCGCCTTTGCCAAGGCCATGCGGGCCAACTGCGTGCCCCTGCGGCCCCATGTCGCCGCGGAGCTGATGGACACCTGCGGCACCGGCGGCGGGCTCTCCACCTTCAACATCTCCACCGCCACCGCCCTGGTGGCCGCCGCCGCGGGTATTCCGGTGGCCAAGCACGGCAGCCGCTCCATCTCCAGCCTCTCCGGCAGCGCCGACGTGCTGGAGGCCCTGGGCGTCAACATCAACCTCACCCCCCGGCAGGCGGAGCGGCTCATTGAGGACATCGGCATCGCCTTCATCTATGCGCCCCTCTTCCACCCGGTCATGTGCAAGGTGCTGCCCCCGGAGACCGAGCTGGGCATCAAGACCATCTTCTATACCATCATCGGCCCCCTCATCAACCCGGCCTTCGCCCCCCGGCACCTGCTGGGCGTCTACAAGCCGGAGCTGCTGGACACCGTGACCTATGTGGCCAAGGAACTGGGCTATACCAACGCCATGTTCGTCCACGGCCTGGACGGACTGGACGAGATCTCCCTGCTGGGCAGGACCCGGATTAACCATCTGAAGGACGGCCAGGTGCGCACCTTCGAGATTGTCCCTGAGGATTTCGGCATGAAATCCTGCTCTCTGGAGGACATCAGGACGGGGACCCCCGTTGAGAACGCGGACGTCATCCGGGGGGTGTTCAGCGGGGCCGTCACCGGACCCAGGAAGGACGCCATCGTGCTCAACGCGGCGGGGGCCCTGGTGGTGGGCGGCAGGGCGGAGGACTTCCCTGGCGGCATCCGGCTGGCCCGGGAGCTTATTGAGAGCGGCCGGGCGGAACAAAAGCTGTTGGAGCTGGCAGCCCGCTCCCACGCCATTGCGGAGGCGAGCGCATGAGCCGGTTTACTGCGCGCCTGCTGGAGCGCCGGCGGGCGGGGTATGTGCCGGTCATCCCGGACTTCAAGCTGGTCTCCCCGGCGGACGGTCCCCTCTTTGCCGGGCGGGACGTCCTCCAGGAGGCCAGGGACATGGAGGCGGCCGGCGCTCCCGCCCTGTCGGTGGTCACGGAGGAGCGGGACTTCGGCGGTTCCCTGGACCTGCTCTCCAGCCTCGTGAAGGCGGTGGGCCTCCCTGTGCTGCGGAAGGACTTCATCCGCACCGCCGGCGATGTTGAGGAGACCGCCCGCCGGGGGGCGGCGGCCGTTCTGCTGATCTGTGCGTGTCTGGATGAGAGGACCCTCGGCGCGCTGTACCGGGACGCCATTGCCTGCGGCCTGGAGCCCCTTGTGGAGACCCACACGGCGGAGGAGCTGCGCTGGGCAAGAGACCTGGGGGCCAAATTGGTGGGCATCAACAACCGGGACATCCTGGCCCTGGAGAAGGACGGCGGCACCGTGTCCACCACGTCGGCGCTGGCGGCAGGCAAGCCCGACGGTGCGGTGCTCATCAGCGAGAGCGGCATCCAGTCCCCCGCCGGCGTCCGCGCGGCCCTGTCCGCCGGAGCCGACGCGGTGCTGGTGGGGACCGCCATCTGGCGGGCGGAAGACCCGGTTGCCTTCTACCGGGAACTCTCCACGGCGGAGGGAAAAAGCAAATGAGGCCGCAGCTGAAAATCTGCGGCCTTATGAGAGAAGCGGATGTGGAATTGTGCTGCGCCCTTGGGGTGGATTTCTGTGGCTTTGTCACTGAGTACCCCCTGGACGTCCCCTGGAACCTGTCCAGGGCGGACTGCCGGCGGCTGCTGTCCCGTGCAACCCCTCCGGCCAAGCGCTGCATCGTCACCGGCGGCTCCCCGAAGAAAATCCTCTCCCTGACGCTGGAGCTGCGGCCCGATTTTGTGCAGCTCCACTTCCATGAAACCCTGGAGGATACCGCGGCGCTGGTAAAGGCGTTGACGCCCTATGGAATCGAGGTTATTAAGACTATACCCGCCTCGCCGGAGGAGCGGGTGCGGCAGTTTGGAGCGGAGGCCCTGGAGCACTGCGTCCGGGCCCTGTGCGGCGCGGGGGTTTATGCCATCCTGGCGGACAGCCGGGGGCCGGACAACGCCGCCGCCGGCGGGACGCTGGACCTCTCCTTCTGCCGGAGGGTATGCGCAGCCTCCTCACGGCCGGTGGCCATCGGCGGCGGAATCACGGCGGACAACTGCCAATTCATCGCGGAAGCTATAAAGCCCGCCATCCTGGACGTGATGACGGGCGTGGAGGACGCCCCCGGCCGCAAGTCAGAGGAGAAGCTGGCGGCGCTGGCAGAGACGCTCCGCCGCTGGACAAACCCGCGCGGAGAAGAGTAGGGACGTGTAGGTGTCACACATCATTGTAACACCTACATCTCCTCCGCCCCCTCCCTCAGCAAGTCTTGACTTTCCAGCCGCTTTTGTGTATCTTTATAGAGGCTAAACGCCAGACGCCAGCACCCCTTAAAACTGAATATGCGCCTGTGATGGAATTGGTAGACATGCGAGATTTAGGTGCTGTCACCTCAGTGAAGAATTTCCCATCAACCAGATAAAAGCGGGCCTGGCCTGTTTTTATAGACGCGGCTCAAGCGCAACGCTCCGCCTCGGGCATCCCCTCCCTGAGTAAAAACAGAGGGGAAATAGAATATGCGGGTATGGCGGAATTGGCAGACGTGCAGGATTTAGGTTCTGTCATCTCAGTGAAATTAAAAGTTACCCCTCTGTTTGGGGAGGAAGACTGTTATGAGATTTATGCAGACTTATAAACGGCTGGATGCTTTGTGTCGAGATATGAATGGTTTTGGTGTCACCGGCTATATCGAGGATATGGAGAAAGCTGCAAATGGGAGCCGCCATGTTTCCGGATGGAAGGCCGATTACCAACGATTGAAATATTACCGTCATATTCGCAATCAGATTGCTCACGAAGTTGATGCTACCGAGGAGGAACTGTGTTCCCCCGAGGATGCGGTGTGGATTGAAGAGTTTTACCAACGTATTCTTCAACAAACAGATCCATTGGCAATACATTATAATATGGCTTCTCGGTCACAAAGAAACACAGGAGTTTCAACGGAAAAAGCTTACAAAATTATGGCACATCCGTCCAATCCCGTCCCACCACCACGTTCTACAAAGAACACAATACCAAGCTATATTGTGGTAATAATTGCAGGAATTATAACATTTGTTATGGTGTTGGGCACATTGCTGGCAGTTTATCTAAAGTGAGTAAAAATCAAGTGTATGGGCATGACGGAATTGTAAGTCACATTGTATTTGGGCACAATTGCTTTCATGAAAGTTTTTTGTCTACTTGCTGGAGACCGTTTATGGCTACACATAATTTTTCATTTTCCGGTGGGGAAATATTGTCTCGTATAGGGGCGACTTGGTTTATTTCATATGCCTACTATGAAAAAATAGATAAATTTCATATGAACTGGAATAAGGTATCAACCGCACAATCCCGTATTTCAAAATACTATAGTGGAAAAGAATATCATAAGGCTTGGCTGAACGAAGTACTTACAATGAATCCTGCTAATCTCAACAAGAACACAATCGGCCTGGATGCACAGCAGGTAAAAATGATGGCGCGACAAATTTTGGAACGCTGGAGTGACCCAAGCATTTTGTGACAATGAAATAGTGCCAGTAAGTCTGACACTCATATATGCGCCTGTGATGGAATTGGTAGACATGCGAGATTTAGGTGCTGTCACCTTAGTGAAGAATTTCCCATCAACCAGATAAAAGCGGGCCTGGCCTGTTTTTATAGACGCGGCTCAAGCGCAACGCTCCGCCTCGGGCCTCCCCTCCCTGAGTAAAAACAGAGGGGAAATAGAATATGCGGGTATGGCGGAATTGGCAGACGCGCTGGATTTAGGTTCCAGTGGAGTGATCCGTGTGGGTTCGACCCCCACTACCCGTACCAATTTCTTGATTATAATTTGGAAGTGAATAAATGAAAAATTTTATTGATATAGAATTTCCAAAAGAAGCCGCAGACAATTACTATCAAAACCAGACAAAGGCTCAGATAGACGATTTTATATACATCGATAAAGAATGGTACGATCGTATATTTGAGCCAAGCACCTATTATATTCTCGGTTCAAAGGGAAGCGGCAAAACTCTCTATGCCGCCTATATGTGCGGAGGCATTCGCAAAAACACACTTTCCAAATCATATACTATTGATGTTGGTGACTACGGCAGATTAATTCGAATGAAAGTAGCTCATCATCTGGATTTTACCGAATATCTTACCATGTGGAAAGTAATTCTTTTGCAGAAGTTTTTGTTAGGAATTGATGCTGAAGAGATAACTTTTTGGGGAAGGACAAAAAATTTTAGAGAAATTCAGGATACAATTAGCGAGTTCTTTGGAGACGATGTTACAAGTGATTCATTTAATCCCGTAACTGTAATAGATAGTTTTTCCAAGCAAGCAGAGGTTACGCATTATATCAACAGTCAAGTAAACTTTGGCACCACTGAGCGCAATACACCGCTTTCCCTTTCGTATGGTGGTAACGCTCAAGACAAAATTGCCGAGCAAAACGGAAGTTCCATAGAACAAACAAGTTTAGTCTATAAGGATACATGGTTACGAGCGATAAATGCATTTCGAAAAACGATTGAAAAAGTCTCGTTGAAGTATAACCATTATCTATTCGTTGATGGACTTGACGTGCGTCCAGCCGGAATTGATCCAATTGAATATGGCGAGTGTATTGGTGCACTGGTTCGTGCTGTTTTTGAGTTAAACACTAAACTGCTGGGCAATATCAAGCGAAAAGATAAGTGCAATTTAAAAATTGTTGCACTTACAAGAACTGATATTTTTCTGAATTCAAATTTAGTGAATGTCACAAGTTGCATCAATGACAACTGCGTCGAACTGGATTGGACGTATAG
>CALXGC010000018.1 GCA_944387755.1 uncultured Oscillospiraceae bacterium
CAAAAATACCAACCCCAAACTGGCCTCCCTCATTATCAGCCAGTACGGCGGTCCGGACGGCGAGCTGGGAGCATCCCTCCGGTACCTCAGCCAGCGCTACTCCATGCCCTACCCGGAGCTGAAGGGGCTGCTAACAGATATCGGTGTAGAAGAATCTCCACACTGAATTTATCAATGAGGCCCCTAGGTCATCCGCGACCTAGGGGCCTGCTGTTTTACCGCCAGGGAGCGTCTCCCAGCGTGCTCTCGCTATATCCCGCCGCCAGGAACAGGGCGTCCTTCTGGCTCCTGTTCAGATCCATCCTGTCAATGACCCGCAGGACCTTGGCCTTCCGGGAGCCGCTGATGGACTTCCCGTTTTCGTCCTTGTCCGCCTCCAGCCCATCGGTGGCGGAGAGGAACCACACATAGTCCTCAGTGCTCACCCCCGCCGAGCGGGCGCTTTGATACTTCTCGTAGGCGCTGTCGCTCATGACCAGGGCCAGTGCCGACTCCTTATCGGCCTCAGCCATGGGCAGATCCGCTATCGCGGTGTACTGCTGGAGCTTGCTCACTCGGTCCATGTCGTCCTCCGGCTCCAGGGCGTCCAGGGCCTGAAGCGTATCCTGGATGGCCTCGAGCTCCATGCCCTCCCCTGTCAGCTCCAGGTAGTCCTCCAGTGAAACACCCAGGACGTCCGCTGTCCGGGCCGCTTCCGCACTGCCCTCCGGAAGCACCGCTGTCCAGCCGTCTTCACTGTCCGCCGCCTCCTGTATGAAGCTGTCAAACGCCTCGTCCTCTCCCGGCGGGCTGTAGCGGACGGGGAGGCTCGCCACGCTTTTCACGCCCAGCTCCTCCTTCATCCGATCCTCCATGCCGCTGGCGATCCGCTCCGGGTCCACGCCGCTGTCCACCATGTCCTGGTAGATGGCCTCGTAGTCCTCCCAGTTCCCCTCCATCGCCCGGTATAGATCCGCCACGAACCGCCCCACGTCGTTGTCCTGGTTCCACATCAGCTTGTCCAGCTCGTAGGCCGTCTCATAGGCTCCCAGCTCCGTCAGCGCCGTATTGACGAGTCCCAGAAGATCCCGCTTCACGTTGGCCAGGGGCAGACCGAAAGCCCGCAGGATCTGCAGCCCCATCTCCAGCCCGGCGTAAGCTTCCGTCTTCTTCCCCTCGCCATCCCGGGCCCTGGCAAGCTGGCTCGCGGCGCTCACCAGGTCCGCCAGTACCTCCGTGTCCATACGGCTGACTTCATACCCCTGAGCGATGGATTGTGCGTCCCGCAGATAGGGGACGTATCCAATGGGATTAAAATTGTTCCAGAAGTTCTCCTGCCAGTTTTCCTCCAGTTTTTCCAGGAACCCCTTGTCCCGGTCATCGTCCCTCCAGGCGTCCGCCAGAGACTGGGCTACGGCATTCACGGCGAAAGAAAGCGTCAGGGCGAAGGCCGTCCGGGCCAGACGCCGCCCCGCCCTCGCTCTCTCCTCCCCTGTCCTGGCCCCGGTCATGTCATAGATTCCCCGGACCACCTCGTTGTAGATCTTGGTGGGCTCAGACATAAAGCTGGTGGCCATCTTGTTTGCCGCATTCTCGCTCCGCATGATCTGACTGCGGTGGAGGACGGTGTCCACCACCTGTGTCCGGTCCACGATCTCCCCAAAGCGTCGGTTGGCCGCCTCATAAAATTCGGGGCTGTCCCGTTCCAGATCAGGCCGTTTTGCCTGGGTCTCCAACTCCACAGCGTTCCACAGCGCCCCCCATGCGACGCTGTCCGCCCAGCCCGCTGGGGCCATGACGGCGCTCTTGGTTTTTTCCAGGCGGCTGTCCTGCCCCAGCATCAGCTCCTTTAGGGACCTGCCAGTGTCCATCTCGAAGTAGCCCCAGTCCTTCCACTTAGCGATGGGCGCGTGCTCCAGAGCCTTCTTCCAGCCACCCCGCCGGGCCATCCCAGCGGCCAGGTACTTCATGTCAATCATCTCCGCGGCCCGGAGGATGGACGTGGGTTGTTGGAGGATCACCCGCAGGTTCGCCCCTACTGAGGAGGCTTTGAAGGCACTGGTCAGCCCTCCCGCGGAAAAAACGGTGTCCCGTCTGGCCTTTGTCCCCTGGGCAATGTCGCCGAGGAGCTTCTGGAGATAGGCGTTGCCGCCCTCCCCATGGGTCCGCTGGATCATATCCTTTGCGGTGGGCGTCGTCCCCTTGTTGTACCGGTAGTTCTGCAGCCGCGTGACGTCCTCGCTGACCCCCAGCCAGGCGGCGTAGGTAGCCATCTCTGTTACGTGCTGGGTATAGGTGTCAAAGACGCTGTGAAGCGTGACGGGGTTGGACGCCTGGGGATTGACCGCCTTCGTCATGCCGTAGCCTGGGATGGTTTTGCTCCTGGCTTCCGCCGCCGGGTCGTCCCTGGTGGAGTTCCGGTCCACCTTGATGGGCCAGTAGTCCCGCTCCTTGAACTTCTCGTATCCGTAGGCCGCCATGGTGGCCTCATTGCCGTGGGCGGACAAGTCCGAGGAGAGATAGGCCCGCATCTTGTCGGCCAGGGCCTTTTGCTCCGGCGTCAGGGTCTCAACCATGGCGGTCACATCTGCCTCGGTGACGAAGGCGGCCTCCCCGCGCATTTCCATCCGTAGCCCTCTCGTCACCGCCTCCGGGCGGATACCGCCGGTGTAGAGGTGCTTTTGGGCCTGCTGCCGTTTGGTCAGGTTATAGAGCTCCATGATCTGCGCCGTGGTCAGCGTCACCTTCTCCCCGCTCTCCAGGGTGAAGGTCCGCTTCTCACGCTCCATCTGATAGGGCTTTAGGCCGC
Organism: uncultured Oscillospiraceae bacterium; assembly: GCA_944387755.1. The sequence continues at coordinate 2,789 of CALXGC010000018.1, forward strand.
TGTCCGCCAGGGACTTCCGTGTGGTCTCCACCGCCTCGTCCAGGATCTGGATCTGCTTGTCCTGAGCTTGCCGCATCTGCCGGTACAGGTCGTCCCCAGCCCTCCCCAGCTTGTGCAGGAAGGTCTCTGGCGTCAGCATATCCAGATTGAAAAGTCCGTCTAAGCCGCCGGCGGCTCCCCGCAGCTGTGTCCGGGCCTTTCCGCCGTTGTCCTCCAGCAGCGCCTTGGCCGCCTCGCTGATGGTCTGGAAGCGGCTGTCCGCCAGCATCTTGTCCGC
>CALXGC010000019.1 GCA_944387755.1 uncultured Oscillospiraceae bacterium
ACCAAGACCGGGACCAGCGCCCACTACTTCGTGGACGCTCAGGGCGCGGGCCAGTCCGTCCTGGACACGGACACCGCCTGGCACTGCGGCAGCAGCCACCCCGTCCATCCGGCGTGCCGCAACGCCAACTCCATCGGCGTGGAGATGTGCGACTGCGCGGGGACCGTCCCGGCGGCCGTCCGGGACAATACGGCGGCCCTTGTACGGGCGCTGATGGAACGGTACGCCGTCCCGCTGGAGCGCGTCTTGCGCCACTACGACGTGACGGGCAAAAAATGTCCCGCCCCCTGGGTGGACAGCCCCGGAGAGTGGGACAAATTTAAAGCTATGCTGCGGGAGGAGGACAACATGACACAGGAACAGTTCGACCAGATGATGGACAGCTACCTCGCCCGGCGGGGACAGCGCCCGGCCAGCAGCTGGGCCGTCCCCTACATCCAGGAGGCCATTGACGCCGGCCTCATATCCGATGTGGGAGGCTCCATCGACCGGCCCCAGGGCTTCGTCACGCGGGAGGAGCTGGCCACCGTGGCGGCGGCCATTCTGGAGACGGTTAAAAAGTGATTGGAGGCGGGGTGGTAGTTGTATTAAAAGCGTTATATCTTTCTCTTTGCAGGAGTCAAAAATTTTCTTCGTGTGTATGCACACGGCTTCCCGAATGCAGCGCTCCTCGCTGACGGGGCCGGGCGCGACCTTTTCAGGCATAGGTAAGTCCCTCCTAAATTGAGCTGGAGCGGAGCGGCGGCTCCGCCCCTGAACTGGGGTACGTCTCATACTATGAGAAAAAGAAAAATTGGTGTCTTCTCAGGGGGAGGCTTTGGAGGGTGCGGCGTTCGTTGCCGTAGGGGCGGCCTTTGGCCGCCCGCCAACCTTGACCAACGAAGTGGTCAAAAAGCTCGATAACTCGATAAATTGTAGAGCTATGGGCAAAAAAAGAAAGCCCCTGTCCGAACTTTTTCAGCTCAAACAGGGGCTTATTTCAAAATAAAACGCAGAATATCAAACAATATTTCGGCGTTTTTCTGAACTGTCTGCTATTCCCACTCCACCGTGGCGGGGGGCTTGCTGGTGATGTCGTAGCAGATGCGGTTGACGCCCTGGACTTCGTTGACGATACGGGTGGAGGCGCGGTCCAGCACGCTGTAGGGGATGCGGGTCCACTCGGCGGTCATAAAGTCGCTGGTGGTGACGCTGCGCAGCACCAGGACGTTCTCATAGGTCCGTCCGTCGCCCATGACGCCCACGCTTTTGGCGTTGGTGAGGACGGCGAAATACTGGCTGCAGATGTCGGTACAGCCGCTTTTGGCAATCTCCTCCCGGAAGATGGCGTCCGCCTCCCGCAGGGTGTCCAGCTTTTCGGCGGTGACGTCCCCCAGGATGCGGATGGCCAGGCCGGGGCCGGGGAAGGGCTGGCGGGAGACCAGGTACTCAGGCAGGCCAAGCTCCCGGCCCAGCTGCCGGACCTCGTCCTTGAACAGGTGGTCCAGGGGTTCCAGCACCTTTTTGAACTGGTCGATGACCTCTTTGGGGAGCAGCTTGTTGTGGTGGCTCTTGATGACGTCGGCGTCCCCCGCGCCGGACTCAATCACGTCGGGGTAGATGGTTCCCTGGGCAAAAAAGTCGTCCTTGGTGATGCCGAATTTCAGGGCCTCGTCCAGGAATACATAGCCGAACTCCGCGCCGATGATTTTCCGCTTCTCCTGGGGGTCGGCGATGCCTCTGAGCTTGTCCAGGAAGCGCGCCTGCGCGTTGACCCGGACAAAATTCAGGTCCCATTTGGAGAACGCGGCCTCCACCTCGTCCCCTTCGTTTTTGCGCATACAGCCGTGGTCCACAAATACGCAGGTCAGCCGGTCGCCCACGGCCTCTGCCAGCAGAGCGGCCAGCACCGAGGAGTCCACGCCGCCGGACAGAGCCAGCAGCACCCGGCCGCTGCCGATTTCCTCCTTCAGCTGGGCCACCGTGCGCTTGCAGAAGTCGTCCATGGTCCAGTCGCCCCTGGCGCCGCAGACTTTGTAGAGAAAATTGCGGAGCATATCGGAGCCGTGCTGGGTGTGGTTGACCTCCGGGTGGAACTGGACGCCGTAGAACCCGCGGCTCTCGTCGGCGATGCCCACGTTGGGGCAGGCCTCGGAGTGGGCGGTGAGGGTGAAGCCGGCGGGCACCTTCGCCATATAGTCCCCGTGGCTCATCCAGGAGATGCCCTGGGTGGGCAGGCCCTGGAACAGCTTACAGTTGGCGTCATAGAACGTGACCGTCTTGCCGTACTCCCGGGCCGCGTCGTTCTGGGCCGGCGTTACCTGGCCTCCCAGCAGGTGGGCCATGAGCTGACAGCCGTAGCAGATGCCCAGAATGGGCACGCCCCAGGTGAAGATCTCAGGGTCCACCTTGGGGGAGGTGTCCAAATAGACGCTGTTGGGGCCGCCGGTGAAGATAATGCCGATGGGATTCATGGCCTTCAGCTCGGCCAGGGGAGTGGTGTAGGGCTTGACCTCGCAGTACACGCTGCACTCCCGCACCCGGCGGGCGATAAGCTGGTTGTACTGGCCGCCGAAGTCCAGCACGATAACAGTCTGGTGAGACATAAATGCACCCTTTCTCGCAAAGATTTTACCGCTGTTTTACCCTGCCCGCCTTGTGTTCAGGGGCGGGCGGGGCTATACTTCCCTTTGGAAGCACAGGGGAGGTGAGTGATATGGAGCTTCATTGGGACGCCGCCGATCTGGAGGACCTGATCTACGAGTGCAAGGAAGTGTCCGCCAGCGAGCGGTGAGAATACAGGTTTCGTGAGAGCCACACCGAAGGGTGTGGTTTTTTTCGTCTTCTTCCAAGGAGCGGGGCAGGTTTGCTTTTTGTCCGGAGAGAACCGTGAAAAAGCTGTCCCCCCGCAGGGGGGAAGGCGCCCCGAAGGGGCGGATGAGGGGGCGTTGGCGTTGCGTGCACGCTCATCCGGCACAGCCTTGCGGCTGTGCCGCCTTCCCCCTGGGAGGGGCAGGCTTTTAGATCTTGGTGATGTCGATGGGGGTCAGGTCCTCGCTGCGGCTCTGCTCCCGGACGGTGAGAATGGCCCGGGCGGTGTCGATGGCGGTGACGCAGGCCACGGAGTGCTCCACGGCGGAGCGGCGGATGTGGAAGCCGTCGCTGTCGTGCTTCCGGCCGCGGGTGGGGGTGTTGATGATCAGGTCCACGGTGCCGCTCTGAATCATGTCCAGAATGTTGGGGTGGGCCTGGGAGACGCGGTTGACCCGCTTGCACCCGATGCCGGCGGCGGTGAGGGCGTCGCAGGTGCCGGAGGTGGCGTAGATCTCAATGCCCATCTCCTCAAAGCCGCGGGCGATGCCGATCATCTCCGGCTTGTCCTCGTCCTTGACCGTGACGATAATCCGGCTGCCCCGCTTGGGTACCCGCAGGTTGCAGCCCTTGAAGGCCTTCAGCAGGGCCTGGGGATAGGTCTCCGCCAGACCCAGCACCTCGCCGGTGGACTTCATCTCCGGGCCCAGGCCGGTGTCCACGTCGGTGAGCTTCTCAAAGGAGAACACGGGGGCCTTCACGGCGAAGTACTTGGCCTCCGGGTACAGCCCGGTTCCATAGCCCAGGTCCTTCAGCTTCTGCCCCAGCATAACCTTGGTGGCCAGGTCGATGATGGGCACGCCGGTCACTTTGGAGATGTAGGGGATGGTGCGGGAGGAGCGGGGGTTGACCTCGATGACATAGATGTCGTCGTTATAGAGGATATACTGGGCGTTGATGAGGCCGATGACGTTCAGGTGCCTGGCCATGTTCTTGGTGTGCTGGAGAATCAGCTCCCGGTGCTTCTCCTCCAGGTTGATGGGGGGATACACCGCGATGGAGTCGCCGGAGTGGACGCCGGCCCGCTCCACGTGCTCCATGAT
>CALXGC010000020.1 GCA_944387755.1 uncultured Oscillospiraceae bacterium
CTCCCATCCCTGGGGGTAGGCGCTGGGGCTCCAGACGTTGCCGTCGATGGCGCTCCGCCAGGTCGTGCCGCCCTCGGTGCAGCAGTCCCCGGTGTTGTAGGGGCTGGTGGCCAGCGCCACGAAGGGCCGGGCCTTGGCCGGGTCGGTACTCCAGACAAAGCCCCACTGGGCGGGCAGCTCCTCCGGCTCCTGGGTGTAGACGGAGCTGTCGTAGGGCTGCAAGAGCCGCACGACCCGCCCGGCGGTACTCCGGCACACAAAGCCGTCTGTCTGCCCGGCCTTTCGCTCCAGCATGTTTTTCGCCGCCTTGGCCGCCTGGAAGTCCGGGATGTAGCCCTCCTGGGCATACAGCTCCGTCCCCGTCATCTCCGGGGAGGTTTCCTGCAATGCCTGGGCCTGGGCCAGTCCCTGGGCCCGCATGGTGTCCAGTACATACTGCTTGTCCTGCGTCATACCGCGTTGACCCCCTCCCGGATAGCCGCCGCCAGGTCGCTGTAAGTGGCGTATTCCGGCGCGGGTTCCGGCTCAGGTTCCGGGGGCAGCGAGGCCTTCCAGGCCTCCCAGGCGTCCAGGTTGGGGGAGACGGATGCGCCAGTCTGGCCGGCGGTAATGGTAACGAAGCCGTTGTACTGGAGGACTACTTCCGCCTGCTCATCCGTCAGGGAAACAGCCCCCTTGAAGGGGGTGGACTGCGGCGCGGGGTATGCCCCGGAGGGGTTTGGGGTTGGCCGGATGTACGGCATAAAATCAGCTCCTTTCCATCAGCCGATGGCGAAGTAGAAAAATTCGACACCGGAATTGTTATCCTGTTCGTTCGCGTTGTCTGGCGAATACCAGGATACGGTGTTCCCGTCATAGGTACAGGCAACATAATCGCTGGGATAGTTGCCGATGTATACGTCTACACCCCACGGCATAATAAATCTGTCGCTGATGGATGAGAACATATCTGTCGTGGAATAGTTGCTATCGACGGTATAGCCGTACACCCCCCAGATTTTCGGCGTGAACGGGAATGTGATACTGTTGGGATTGTCCTCTCCATACGTCCCGGTGCCGGTATAACTCCCGGCGGAAACGCGGACCCCGACAGACGCGCCGTGAATATCGGTTGTCCAGGAATCCCCGGCGCGGTAGGCCTGCTCCGTAAAATACGCGCCGGTCCTGGGGTCCTGGAAGAGCTGGTAGGTCAGCGTACTGGAGACGCAAATCACCGGGCGGACGGCATAGCTGGAGGTTGGGGTTGCCTCGTCATTTTCCAGAATGCTGCTCCCGGAATTGTACAGGGTGCTCGCATCGTTGGTGTTCTTTTTATCCCGCGACCAGAAGCGCTCGTCCACCTCCAGGTTTGCGACACAGGCGTCTTCGATTGCGCCGTTGTCGTTCAGCTCGCTGTACGAGGGGGCGTAAATGCTGCGGGAGAGCGTCACGGACGGCGAACCTGTGCGGACGGAAATGCTGTTGCTGACCAGCGCGGCCTGCACCTGGGCGGTCAGGGAGGAGGAGAACGTCTGCACATAGGTATCCAGGGTGGACCCGTCGTATTTATCGCCGGAAGACGCGGCGTATTCCGATTTTTCCGCCATCGCCTCCACGCGCAGCAGAGCCACCAAGCCGGTTCCCTGCTCAATGACAATGTATTTGTGCACCGCGCCGTCCGTCTCCGGCATTGTCACCACGCCGCCCAGGGCGGCGGAGTACGGCGTAATATCCACCTCGTCATACAGAGGAATCTGGGCCCCCTCCCGGTAGACAAACGAGGCGCTTGTGAGCTTGTCGAAGACGTCGTTGGGCGTGGCCGTACTGGGGGTAAGCCCAAACAGGCTTGCCACGGCGTCCTGAAGCAGCGATGCCTTATTGAGGGGCGTGCCCTCCTGTGTAGGCTGGTCGGCGCGGGTCATAGTGTAGGTGTTGGCCAGCCCCTGGACGGGGACCAGCGTCACCCGGCCCGGATACAGCGGCACTCTGTCCTGCATGATTAAAATACCTCCCCGCTGAAAATCTCGCCGCTGTAGACCCATGCGGCGGCCATATTGTTCAGAAGCTGATTGATGTCCAACAGAATCTGCTCGATGTTGTTGGCCTCCTGGAACGTCAGAGCGGCCATATCCGCCGGGACGGCGGGGGTGGAGGGCGGTACGGCCAGGGCGGCCCGCAGCGCGGCCACGTTGGCCAGATACCGCGCCATCTGGGCGGGGGTGGGGTCATCGTCCTCCGTCCAGTCCTGCTTGACGGTGAGCGCAATGTCATAGCCCGCCCCGTTGAGCCGCCCGGCGATGTAGTCCACCGCCGCCTCCACCCGGTTGAGGTCCGCGGCGTTGTACGTCCCCCGGAGGCCGGCGTCCCACTCCGCCAGCTCCTCCGCCGTGCCGGTCCACTCCCCGTCCACCCAGAGCCCGGTGAGGTACACAGCCCGGTCCACGTCCCCCTGGGTGCGGTTGGTAATCAGGGCCAGCACTCCGTAGTACAGGGTAAACGACGCCGTGGAGGCGGTCCCCAGGCCGTTGACCATGGTGAGGGCCACGTGATACACGTCGTCCGGGGACCGGGGGGCGACGGCCTGCCAGGTGTTCTCCCCGGCCAGGGTCCAGGTGCAGGCCGCGCCGTTGACCGTGCCGGACACATAGAGGGTCCCGGCGGGCAGAGTGACGGACAAGGTCTGGGTCATGCCGTCACCCCGCAATCTCCACCGAGATAACCACCGTCTGGCCCGCGTCCGCCGGGTTGGGGGTGATGGAGGCGGCCGTCACCTGGGGCACGGAGGTGTCCAGCGTCACTGTCCGGGTCACGGTGGAGGTCATCCCCGCCGCGTCTGTGGCGGTGACAGTGATGGTGTTGACGCCCGGCGCCAGGGAGACGGTCTTGGAGAAGCTGCCGCCGCTGGTCACTGTTACCGGCCCCTGGTCCGCGCCGTTGAGGGTGATTGTCACCGTCACCGGGCTGGAGGAGGCGTCGTTGGTGACGCCGGCCACCGCCACAGAGGCGCTGTTGGTAATCAGCCCATCCGCCGGGGCGGTGACGTTGAGGGCAGGGGGCACGGTGTCCACCCGGAACGTGGTGGACTTCTCCGCCGCGCTGTTGCCGTCGTTGTCGCTGGCGGACACGGAGACGGTGTGGCTGCCGTCCCCCAGGGCGGCGGGGGTATAGGTGAAGCTGTAGCCGTTGGCAATGGCGCTGTGGGTGAGCTGTCCGGCGCTGGCCGGGGTTCCGTCCAGCTCCACCTGGACGTTGTCCAGGTCCACCCCGGAGCCTCCGGCCTCGTCGGTGACGGTGAACACCACCGGCGGGCGGCTGTTGGTGACAAAGGCCCCGTCGGAGGGGGAGAGGATGGTAATCACCGGGGACACGGTCTCCCGCACCACAAGCCGCAGCCCGGCCAGGGTGGAGCCGTCCGCCGTACCGGCGGTCCCGGCGGTGTTGACCGCCGTCACGGACACATTGTAGTAGCCCCCCGGCTGGTGATAGGAGGTTGCGCCGGGGGCGTTGACCGCGGCCTCATAGCGGCCGCTGGACGGGTTGAGGGTAAGGGTGTACGTCTGGCCGTTGATGGCCGCCGTCACGGTCTGTATCGCCATATTAGACCTCCCCGGAGAAGATATCTCCGCTGTAATAGTAGTAGGGCTCCAGGATGACGGTCCGCTCCGTGACCGTGACCCGCAGCATAACAGGGGCGTTTATCGCCGCCGGGTTGGGGTCAATGACCGCGGCGGTGATGTCCGGGATTTGGGCGGTGTAACTCATGATTGCTTCTCCCAGTAAATGACCACGCACCCGGAGGCCCCCGCCGTGCCCGGCGTGCCCGCTCCGGGCTCGTTGTACACCGCCCAGTGGGAGCCAATCTGGTTCCCCTCGCTGTCGTAGCTGGGCTCCCGGCGGCGGTGCCCCTGTACGCCGCCTTCGCCCCGGACGCCGCCGTCCCCGCTGCCTGCCAGGGGGGCCTGGACGCCGGTCCGGGCGTAGCTGCTGCCGCTGGCGATGTCGGTATAGCCGTAGGGGTAGGTCTGGCCGTCCCCGCTGGTATATGGGCCGAAGGCCGTTGCGCCTCCTGGGAGGCCGTCCGCGCCGCCCTGGCCAATGACGGCCTGGAACACCTGCTCCGGGTTGATGTCCACTGTGGCGGCCCACACGCGGCCCCCTGAGCCGTCCGCGCCATCCGCGCCGGCGCTGTCCCAGGTACCGGCCTCTCCCGCCGTGCCGCTGTCTCCGCCGCCCACCAGGATGAGGCGAAGCCGCGTCACCCCCGCCGGGGCCGTCCAGCTTCCGCTGGCCGTCAGCACCGCCTGCTCCTCAAACAGGAACGACCCGTCCGCCTGGAGCAGGGTGCTCTGGCAGCCCCGCAGCACCCCGCCGGAGCACGTAAAGGTCTGGGCCATCCGCCGGCCGGCTGCGGCGCTGCTCTCACTGAGCCACACCGTGTCCACGTCCCCCAGCTCGCTGGCCGGGTTGCCCCGTCCGGTGGTCTCGATCTGGTTCCCGCCGTAGGCGGAGAGAATCATCCGGGCCGCCGCCAGGGCCTCCGCCTGGGTGTGGATAAACGGGTTGTCCACCTGCACCGTATTGCTGGAGGCGGTGGAGTTGCCGGACACCACATACTGGGTGTCCTCTCCGTCGGCCAGGGTGAAGATGATGGAGGCCAAATCGTCGTTGGCCCGGAGAACGGGGTAGCTCTCCAGGTTGTCCAGCGTCACCTTGGTCCCCTGATTCCAGAGGGGTTCTATCGCCAGATACCCTGTGCCAGCGTCCGCCCTGGGGAAGGTCCCCGTGGCCATGCACGCCATCCGCAGCAGCTCCCCGCAGGATTTGCCCGCCACATCCGCCGCCGCAGCCGTCAGGGGCAGGGCGGCATAGCCGGCGTCCACCGTGTACCGGCCGGCAAAATTGGGCCCCAGCTGGCCTGCCAGGGACGCAATCCACTCCTCCAGGGTGGAGGGCAGCGTCTCCGGCGGCAGATACTGCCGTCCGGCCAGCAGGCCGATGATGTCCACCAGGTCCCACTGCATGGTCAGGCTGTTGTCCCCCGTCCGCCAGCCGCCGGAGTACTGATAGTACACCCCCAGCCGCTGGTACAGGACGGCCCCCTCCGGCGTCTCCGCCCCCAGGGAGACGTCAATGCCCTGCCGCTCCTCGATGGAGCGGAAGATACCGTCCTTGTTCCGGGGCTCAAACCGCCGGTCCGCGTTGTCCATGGCCAGGGTGCACGTGCCGTAGGGCAGGGACAGGCAGGAGAAACTGACCTGCTGGGACACGCTGCAGGCGGCCAGCAGGTGGTTGTCCCACAGCTCATAGAGGCCGGGGACAATCTCCGTCACCCGCATCCGCCGCCCAGGGATACTCCATTTTGACGCCGTCACCCGGATGGCGTCCGGGTTGTGGACCGTGAAGCCGGACAGGCTCACGCTCCGCGTCTGATTGCCGGTAAAGCTCCGCGTCTCATAGGCTGTGCCGCCCTGGAGCACCTCCACGGTAAAGTCAGCCGGCACGCCGTCCCAGTCAGCCCCCGGAAAATACACGGAGCACGCCTGGAGGATGTCCACGCCGGAGAAGGTCATCTCCACATACTGGGCGGGGGAGAAGATCCCGTCCGCCCCGGAGACGGCCCCGCTGGCATAGCCCACCTCGCCCTGGATGTCCGCCGCGCGGGGCGGCAGGACGGCAAAGGCGCCGTTGAGCAGCCACCGGTTGCGCTCCAGAGTGGCATAGGGCGGGGCCAGGTCCATGATTTTGTTGTGGAGCTGGTCCGGCCGGGAGAAGCTGGCCGCGCTCTGGGCCTGCGCCGCGCCGTATACAATATCCGGGGCGCTGATGTCCACCGCCGCCCGCAGAAGGATATGCCGGGCGTCGCCGGTGACGGCGGCATAGTAGCGCTCACTCAGGTCTTGCATGGGGCCGCACCTCCCGCAGGGTAAAGGATACGTTGTGCCAATAGGGTTTCCCGCCTCTGGAAAAGGCGTAGGTGGGCGTGGGAAAGGTCTGGGCCAAGAACGTGGACACCACCAGCTGGTCCGCGTCGTCCGGCAGCACCGCCGCCGGGAACGACGCCCCGGAACGCAGCACGGCGTTGACCTGCCGCATCAAATCGTTGCCCATGTAGTCGTACTGATAGGAGACGGCATACACCCAGCCCCGGATTTCCAGCACCTGCCGCCCGGAAATCATATCCACCGCGCTGCTCAGCCGGGTCAGCGTGCAGCTATATTTGTCCCCGCTGGTCTCCGGCAGGTAGATGGTGTTGTTGAGGATAATCTGCGTCATACGCCCGACACCACCTCCGGGTTGGCGCGGCTCACCGCCCGCAGGTCGGGCAGCAGCCAACGGGCGATTTCCCGGCCGTTATCCAGCCGCAGGGCAATCTCCCGTGGGAATTGTATGCCTGGACTAGCCGTCAGGCCGTTGACCATGCCCGCCGCGGCGTTGTTGACCGTGTCCACCGTTGGCGTTGGGATCGACCGGGTAATGGTCCCGGCCATAGACTGCATCTGCTCAATAAACCCCTCGCCGAGACCAAGGGCCATGTTGGCGCCCACCTCGTCCCGCCACACCGTGGACGGGGAGTGGATGCCCATCTCCGCATTTGCGGCGTCCAGCGCCTTCTGGATCGTAGAGACAAATGCGTCTTGTATGGTTTTGGACTGGCTCACAAATCCATCTGCAAGGCCAAGGGCGCTGTCCTGCCCAACACTGGACAGCTCGTCTTTCAGGCCTCCCAGGGTTTCCGGGATTTTTTGGACATACTCCGCATTCAGGGCATCCAGCTCGCTGGAGTAAAATTCTTCCGCCACCCGCTGGGCCTCTCGCTGCTTGATCTCCCAAAGCGCCATATACTCGCCGTACTGCTCATCCGTCATGGCCAGCAGCTCGTCCACATAGCTTGTGGCCTCTCCGATGTCCAGTCCGGTAATCTCGTCCAGCAGGGAGTCTGATACCCCGCGCTCCCGCAAAGCCTCCAGGGCGTCACTGTACTCCCGGATTTGGTCGATCTGGTCCTGTAGGTCTCCAAGCTCAATTTTTCCGTCTGCCGTCTCAAACAGGTCTCCGTAGTTTCGGAGCCTGTCCGCCATATCCGCCTGGCTGTCCTGGATGTCCTCCAGGGCCTTTTCATACTCCGCCTGGAAAGACTCCAACTCCTTTAGGCGGGCCTCTGCGGCTTCTTTTTCGGCCTCTCGGGCCTTTTTGACTTGCTCCGCGTCCCACTCCGCCTGGAGCTCAGCAATCTCGTCCAGGACGCCTTGCCGTTCGTCGGCCTCGGCCTCCCCCAGCTTGTCATACAGCTCCTGGAGCTTTTTCTCCCGCTCCGCCAGCTCTTCCGCCGCCTGCTGGTCAATCTCGGCCTGCTCCAGCTTGGCAATCTCATCGTTAACCTTGGAGATCTCGTCCTCAATGGCCTGGCCCAGCCGCACGGCGGTCCGCTCCACCGTAGTTTGGCCCTTTTCCATGCCCAGCGCCAGCCCTCGGGCGATCATCACGCCCACCTGGTCCCGCATGACCGTGGACGGGGAGTGGATGCCAAAAAAGTCTTTGATGGACTGTAAGATGCCGTCTCCAAACCCTTGGATTTTCTGGCCGATCCAGTCTCCCATGGCGTCGATGCCGTTCCACATGCCCTCGATGATGTCGGAGCCCACCTCCATGGCCTTGTCCGGGAGCTCCGTGAAAAAGTCCACCGCCTCCAGGCCCTTGTCAATCAAAAAATTGATTGCGTCTGCTCCAAAGCTCTTCAGGGCGGAGGCCGCCGGGGCCAGAGTCTCTCCCAGACGGGCCATAGCCGCGTCCATTTTCTCCGTGGCCTCATTGGCCTCGGTGATGTCCTGATTGTTTTCGATCCAGGCTGCTCCGGACTCCGCCAGGCCCTGCCGGGCCAGCTCCTCCATAACAATGTTGGCACGCTCGCTGGCCGTGCTGGCTGCCTCCAGCTTGGCGTTAAAGTCGTCCTCGCTGGTGCCCGCCCAGTTAAGTACATCCGCAAAGGTCCCCGTAACCTGTCCCGCCTGGATGGTCTCATTGATGGACTCCGCCAGCCCATCAATGGGGATAGAGTCGCCATACCTTGCCCAGGCTCCAATGGCCGCGTCGGTCACGGTCATGAGATCCTCTTGGGACAATCCGATGGCCTGGAGGTTTGCCGTTGCCGTGGCCGCCGTCTGGGTATCCCCCAGTACGGATTGCAGGCGCTGGTACGTGGCCGTGGTCTGCTCTGCCGTGTATCCGGCCGCCGTGCTGGAGCTCTCCAGAGAGGCCATAATCGTCCGGTACTCCTGAGTGCTCTCCACCACGTCAAACATAGCCCCGGCCAGCTGCTGCACACCGCCTACCACTGCGCCAACGGCCAGTCCCTTGGTCAGCATGCCGCCAAGGCCTCCGCCGCTGAGCAGACTGCTCAGCCCGCCTCCCGATGATCCCGCATCGTCCAGTGCTGTCTTAATCCCATTGGTGGCGCTTTCCGCCTGCTTCATGGCCGTCTTATTGTCCTTTAACTCAGCGGACAATGTCCCGATTCTCCGGGCCAGGTCCTGGGCCGCATCGGATGTTTTGCCATACGTGAGCACCGCGTTTGTGTGCTCCTGCCGCAGCTGCACCAGCTCCCGCTCCTGGTTGGAGATTTTCCGGGTCAGGTTGTCATAGACGTTCCCGCTCCCGCTCATCTCCCCCTGGACACGGCCCAGCTGAGACTGCAATTTGTTGAGGTTTGTGGTGGCGTCTTGGACCGCCTGGGACCATTTCAGGGTTTTGGTGTCGTTTTCGCCATATTTATCCGCCGCTGCGTCCAAGCCCTTTTGCAGCTGGTCCAATTTTTGCTTTTGGACCGTGATTTGCTGATTTAGGACCTTAACTTGTGCCTCCAGGGCCTCTTGGCTGTCCGCATCATCCTCAAACGCGGAGGTGACGGCTTTCATTTCGCTCCCAAGGGTGCGGAGATGTTGGTTGATAGTTTGGAGCTCCCGCCGGAACTCTTTTTCGCCGTCAATACCAATCTTCGGGCCAATATCTACAGGCATGCCGTCACCTCCTTACCGTACATTTGGGATAATTTCCTCGTCCAGGGGTACATTTTTCTCCGGCGACGCCGGATCGCAGAACTCATGTTTGATCTGCTCAATGGCCATATAGTCCAGCAGCTCTCCCACTGGGAGGTCAAGCGCCTGGTCATAGGTCAGGCCCACCCGCATCCCGTACCAGATCAGCCACTCCGGGGTCAGTTTGATCCTGGAGTGGCGTCTGCGTTTTTTCTTCCGCCCGGGCCCGCGCCGGGCTTTGCGGACACGGTCTGAGTCCGTCCGTTGTTTACGGTCTCCCGGATCTTGCCGTAGATCCCGGCAAAGTCCTGGATGTCAAACAGGTCGTACAGCTGGTCCTCAGTCAAGCCGCCCGGGTTATCGATCCCGTTGAACTTGGCGTACCGGTCTCCGCCCTGGATCATCTGGGCCAGCACCCAAACAGCCGCGTCCAGGCTGGACACCTGGTTTTCCGAGCGGAGAGCCTCGTACATCTCCTGCATTCCGCCGAATTTTTCGGTCACGTTCCGGATGACCCGACCGGAAAAACAAAGCAGGTACTCCCGCCCGTCCACTGTCATTTTGGCTGTCCGCATGCTCAGTCCTCCGTAATATTCAGCCGGTTTTTGATGTACGCTTCCGCCTGTGCCTCGGTGGTAAAGGTGGCCTCCCGTTTCCACATGTGGTTAGTGCTGTCATCCCGCATAATGGTGGCGGACAGCTCCGGCGTCTGCCACTCGATGCTCTCCCCCTGGGTGGTGGCGGAGTCGTTGGGCACGGAAAACATGACCTTGGTCAGCACAATGCCCCTCCACTTGGTTACGCCTCCCACCACCTTTTTGACGATAAAGCCCACGCCCAGATAGGGAGTTGACTGGGTGTCGTCGTAGATCAGCTCCTGGACCTCTTCGTCGCTGATGCCTTCGATGGTGTCCAGAGCCTGCTCCTTCAGGCCCAAAATGGCCTTGCTTACCGCCTGGCTCAGGTCGTCCGTGGACAGGGTCAGAGTCCCGCCGGTAAACTGCCGGTCGGTCTCTGCAATGCCGTTGTCCGCATACAGGTTGTTGTCCTCGCTGGTCTCGATCTCAATATCCACCTCCGTGGCCTTGCCCATCACGCCGCCGGAGGCATAGGAGACGGTGCTGCCAGTGTTGCTGTAAACCGCATAGTAGGGTTTGCTCACGCCAATCGTTGCCATGGTGTCACTCCTATCAATCCATAATTTTTTTGATCTCGTTGTCGATGATTTCGGCCATTTTGGCTTCTGCTTCCTTCCTCGTTGCGTTGATTGCCGGGCGGACAAAGGGACGCTTTTCTGCGATGCTGGACCCGCTCTCCAAGCTGCGGGCAATCATTACATTTGGCTGTCCCTTGGGGAATTGCTCCGTCCGCAGGTCGTTGTACCCATGTTCGCCTTCAGGCCCGTCAAATCCAATTTTTACGTTGTAAAACCCGTTGTCATCCTGCATGCGCGTGATACCAAGACCTTCGAGCAAACCCTTCTTGGCTGATTCCGTCAGCGGAGGCGGCTCTTTTTTATAGTAAGCAACTAAGCCTTCCCGGTCGTTCACCGCCGGCATGGCCTCTATTCTGGCGCGGATAGCGTCTGTTATGATATCCGCCCCGGCATAAATGGCCTTACCTGCAATCGCCGGTGTCCGTGCCCGTAAATGAGCGAGTTGGAGTTCATACGCCTCTAAGTTACGAAAGGCAATCTTAGCCACCCCGCAACACCTCCCACACCCACTCATAGTGCCAAAAACCTGTGTCCTCTTCATACTGCGTGCTGTTGAGATACCAGGACACTCCGTAATGGCTCAGGCTCTCTCCAAGTGCGTCTGCCCAGGGGTCAAACTCCTGCTTGGTAAACAGGTCCGTGGTCCCCTGAACCGCCCCCTCGGCGTGCCCGCCGTCCGCCTCCAGGTCATTGGCCCCGTCCTCCTGCCACACAAAATAACGGCTGGACTTCAAACGCTGGCCGTGGCTGACGGCCTGGGTCACTGCCGTGTGGGCCGTGATGATGGTCTCATACCACGTCATTCTGCCCCTCCTCCTGCTGGTACTTCACCAGCGTCAGGTCTTGGGAGGGCGGCCATACGCTGTCCACCATCTGGATCAGGTCAATCCGGTAGCGCCGGCCGTCCTCGGTCTCGGCCACATCCTGGCTGGTGATCTGACCCGCCCGTGGGACCCGGAGCACCCGCTCCACCTGGAGCTGGTTCTGCATGGCGTCGTAGTATCGCTGGATCCCCAGCCGCTGCTCCTCATAACGGAGTTTGATTTTCTCCGTCAGCTGCTCCACCGGCTGGTATCCGGGCCGGGCGGAGTCGGCAACGGCGTACACCGTCACCACTCCGTCGTTGTAACCCTGTGTGACCTCATTGCTGGGGCGGTACGGTACTTTCCAGGCCATATGCGTTCACCAGCCTTTCGTTCTGCATGCCAAGGAGCAGCGCTTGATAGTTGTTCTCAAACACATCCAGGGCGCTGTCCCTGGCGTACCGCACATACTCCATCAGCAGCGTCCGGGGCATGCCGTCTGCGGTGTAATCCGCCTCCTCGCCGTACTTGCTGTTGAGGTAGACCATCCCGGCGGCGATGAGCCCGGACACCTTGGCGTCCGTGGCGTCATCGTCCCAGGTGATATTTAAGTAGTTCTTTACGCCGGCCAGCAGGCCCTCCGGCAAACTATCCCGGCTGACCATATCAGGACTTGGTGACAGTCACCACATAGGACTTGGTAGTGGTGCCGTTGGCGGCGGTCACTTTCACAGTCAGGGTGTTGGCCCCGGTCTCCCAAGTCACCGCCCGGCCGTTGACCACCGTGGACGTCTCCTCGCCGGGGCCCTCGTTGGTGATCTCGATCTTGGCGTTGGCGTCCGCAGGGATGGCCATGACGGTGTTGGTGGCGTTGGTGGTGGCGGCGGTGTAGCCCGTCAGGGTTCCGGCGGCAAAGGCCGGGCTCAGGGTCAGCCCGCCGATCCGCAGGTCGGCCAGCTCCGCCACGGCGCTGGCCGCCGGCGCAGTCACCTGCTCCACCTTCCACACCGCCGGCTGGATGGCGGAGATGTCCAGCACGCAGAAGGCGTTGTTGTCCATGGGGAAGCCGTTGGCGTACCCCTTGATCATATACATCCGCTCATCTTCGGCGAAGTGGTATTCGTCAGAGTACTCGATGCGGCCGTCCCGGACGGTGCCAGCGGTGGCGAAGTACTTGTAGCCGATGCCGATGATGGCCTGGTCCTGCTCCACGGCCGGAGACTGGATCACCGTCATGGGATACGGCAGCACGTCGTTGGCATACGTGCCGTTGGGCGTCATGACCGTGGTGGCCGGCATGATTTTCTGAAAGTAGTCCACAGGGTTGACCACCAGGATCACGTCGCGCACCGTCCGGGCCTTGCCGTTGGGATCCACCGCCAGCAGGGACAGCAGATTGCCCACCGTGGCGGGGGACAGGTCGGACACGGCGATGGGGGCCTTGACGGGATACACGCCGCCAGTGACGGTCACGTTGTCGCCTACCTGGCGATTCATGCCGATGGGCTTGCCATTGCCGTCGCCGGCCACGATGCCGGCCTCCAGGCCGTTGGCGTACGCCTCGTAGAGCACCTGCCGCACGAAGTTGTCCAGCCACTCGGGCCCCAGGTCCAGCATGGCCTTGCAGACCGGCATGAACGCCGACAGTTTCAGAAGGCTGGTGTCGACCTCCTTGAAGCCGGAGGTCAACTCCTGCACGATCTCGTCGCACAGCTGGCCCCAGGCGGCCTCCTGGTAGCCGTTGGTGTTCATCATCATGCGCAC
>CALXGC010000021.1 GCA_944387755.1 uncultured Oscillospiraceae bacterium
GGAGAAGGACCCCAAGGCCATCGCCGCCGCCCGGAACCTGCCCGCCTCCGCCTACCCCCGGTGCCAGCTGTGCGCCGAGAACGAGGGCTACGCCGGCCGGGTGAACCACCCCGCCCGGCAGAACCACAGAATTGTCCCCATCACCATCAACGGCTCCCCCTGGTTTTTGCAGTACTCCCCCTATGTGTACTACAACGAGCACTGCATCTGCCTCAACAGCCGGCACGTGCCCATGAAGATCGACCGGGCCTGCTTCGGCAAGCTGCTGGACTTTGTGGGCCAGTTCCCCCACTACTTCGTGGGCTCCAACGCGGACCTGCCCATCGTGGGCGGCTCCATCCTGGCCCACGACCACTTCCAGGGGGGGCGGTACACCTTCGCCATGGAGAAGGCTCCGGTGGAGACCGCCTTCGCCTTCCCCGGCTTTGAGGACGTGCAGGCGGGCATCGTCAAGTGGCCCATGTCGGTCATCCGCCTCACCTCCCCCGCCCCCGGACGGCTGGTGGAGCTGGCAGACAGGATTCTCACCGCCTGGCGGGGCTACACCGACGAGAGCGCGGTGATCTACGCCGAGACCAACGGCGAGCCCCACAACACCATCACCCCCATCGCCCGGCGGCGGGGGAACGACTATGAGCTGGACCTGGTGCTGCGCAACAACCTGACCACGGAGGAGTTCCCCCTGGGCCTCTATCACCCCCACCCGGAGCTCCACCACATCAAGAAGGAGAACATCGGTCTCATCGAAGTGATGGGCCTGGCGGTCCTCCCCGCCCGTCTGAAGGCGGAGCTGGCCGCGGTGGCGGAGGGGCTGGTCTCCGGGGCCGACCTGCGCTCCAGCGAGCTCACCGAGAAGCACGCCCACTGGGCGGAGGGCTTTGCCCCCAACTACGCCTTCACGGCGGACAACGCCCTGGACATCGTCCAGAAGGAGACCGGCCTGGTGTTTGCCCAGGTGCTGGAGCACGCCGGGGTGTATAAGCGCACGGCGGAGGGCAGGGAGGCCTTCCTGCGGTTTCTGGCACAGGTATGAAAAAAGAGAGGCGCGGCCGCGCCTCTCTTTTTTTTGTTTGCGCTCAGCGCCGCAGCCAGCGGGCCAGCAGTCCGGCCTTGATGCGGCACAGCCCCGGCTGGCGAAGCGCAATGACGTCCCGTTGGGCCAGCCGGTTCAGCAGCTCCATGCGGCGGTCATCGGGCCGCTGGCCCTCTCTGGGCTCCAGCTGGGCGGTGGTCAGCGCCTCCACGGCGGCCCAGCCGGTGGACGCGGACTGGAGGGCGATGTCCCGGAGCAGCCGGAGATTGACAAGCTTCAGCATGGGGTTGGCCCGGTCGCTGATCTGGGGCTCGAAATCTCCCTCCGTGACGCCCTGACGGCCGGAGAACACGGCGGCGTCCAGGAAGCGCTCCAGAATCCCCGGCGTGACGCGGTCCGCCCCCCGCTGGTTCAGGTACTCCACCAGCAGGCTGCACACCCGCAGAATGAGGAAGGGGCTGCCGGCGGTGAGGCGGTACAGGCTGTCCAGGGCCGCGCCGCTGTAGCGGCTGACCGTTTCCGCCCCGCTGTGGAGGGCGATGGGCTCGCTCATCAGAGCCTTGGCGGGGGCCTCCGCCAGACAGGGCACCCGCTCCAGGACCATGCTCCGGAAGATGCCCTCGTTGTCCTGCATACAGAAGGCGGGGAGGTCGTCCTGACCGCAGCAGACGGCGAAGACGCCGTAGCTCTCCACCAGGGCCTTCCAGGTCTGCAGGAAGCCCTGGGACATCTCGCCGCGCTGGATGGCGGTGTGGACGGCGGAGAACCCGTCGGCCATCAGGACGACCAGCTTGTTCATGTTCCGGACGGTGGTGCACACCCGCTCCGCATAGCGCCGGAACAGCAGCGCGGCGTGGGGGCTGTGCAGAAGCTGGTCCTGCTGGATGGAGATGTCCTTTCTCTCCAGCTCCGCCTGCACGTCCGGGTGGTTGGTCCGGATCTCCGTCTGAAGGGCGTCCGCCAGGCGGAGGCGGAAGGCGGCGTCGGTGAGGGGGGAGACGCTGCCCAGGTCCTGCAAATCCACCAGCAGGACGTCCCCGGCGTACTGGGGGTGCTCCCGGACCCGGCGGAGGAAGTGGGCGTAGAGGGAGGACTTGCCGGCGCGGGCCTGGCCGTACAGCAGGAAGCCGCCGCCATAGCGGTAGCCGCCGTCCAGCCGCAGGCTGTCCAGCAGCTTGGAGAGGAGCTCCTCCCGGCCGTAGAACATGCCGCCGTCCTCCATCACATGGCCGGCGCAGTCTGCGAAGGGGTTGGGGATGGGCGCGTTCCGGTGAAATGGGGCCGGGCCCCGCCAGAGGGCCTCTATGGGGGCGCCGGAGGGCTGGCAGCAGCGGCACTGTACCTCGATGTCAAAGGTCCCAAGGGAGAGAATCCGGCTGTCGGTGACGCAGAACACCAGGATGACCTCCATAGCGGAGCCGCCCTCCAGATGGGCGGCGGGCTCCCCCTCGCAGCCGGCGAACTCCACGCCGGGGGTCTGGGAGCGCGCCTGGAGGGAGAGGTTGTCCGCGCTCTGCCGGCAAACCTCCTCCCAGGCCGCGCCGTTGCGCACCGTCAGGTGGACGCAGACCTGGCCGCCGCCGCTCAGATAGGGGGTGATGTCCTCGGTGAGGTCCAGGCGGAGCTCCGGGGGCAGGGGCTGGCAGGGCTCCTGGGTTCCGGCGGGACTGGGGTCCGGGTCCGCCGGGGCGGGCTGGGGCTCGCCGCGGCTCTGGGCGGCCTCCGGCTCCTCCTGAGCGGGAGCGTCCGGACTCTGGCCGCCGGTCTCGCCGGTCTCCAGGGTCCCGTCCAGAATCTGTCTGGCCACGGCGTCGGTGGGGGTGGCGTGCAGCAGCTCTCTGGCCAGGGCCTCGGCGTGCTCCTTGTCCTTGAGGGCGTAGTAGCACAGGGCCTCGGCGCGCTGGATGGGCGGGAGGAGCTTGGAGAACTGGGCCTGGGCGCTCCGGCCCCGGCTGTGCACCTCGTCGGCATACAGCTGCCGCCAGCGGCGGTAGCTGTCCAGGGCCATGGCGTACTCCCCCAGATTCCGGAGGGCGGTGCCCTGGATGTTTAAGTAGTGGAGCTTGGCGCTGGTGCGGATGGGCTGGGCCAGGGCCTCCTCCAGCAGGTGGCACAGCTTGACGCGGAAGGGGCGCTCCCTGCCCTTCTGATAGATTTGAAGCAGCAGGTTCATCCGCTTTTCACTGGGGAGGCGGTCCCCATAGGCGTCCAGCAGGTCCACGGCGTCCAGAATCCGCTCCCCGTCCTGGAGGTAGAGGGTGGTCAGGTCGGCGACGGTCCGCTCCGTCTGGTCGCCGGCACGCAGGGCGCACAGGTAGAGGCGCTCCGCCTCCGCCGGCTGGTTCTGAAGCCGGCACTGGTGGGCCTGTTCATAGTAGGCGCCATGGATGGGCGTCAGGTTAGAGAAGAGACTGGGGTGTTTTCTGGGCGGGAGGTCCTCCAAGGGCGGCAGGCTGCCCGCCGGCTCCACCGGGATGGGGACGAAGTCAGGCGCGGGGGCGGCGGACTCAGGGGCGGGCGTCCCGCTTTCGCGGAGCGGCTCCGGGTCCGCGGGCTCCAGGGGCTCATAGGGGAGGGCGTACAGGTCCAAGAGCGGGCGGTCCTCCCCGCCCTCCTCCAGACGACGCTTCCGGTCGGGCCAGCCGTCCAGCTCGGACTGGGTGACGGCCTTCTCCCGCACCGCCGTCTCCAGCTCGGAGGGGTCGGGAGACGGCCCGCCGGTGAGGCGGACCTGGAGGGCGATGGGCTTGCCCTTCTTGTCGTGCCCCGGCTGGAAGGTGACGCTGAGCTCCTGGATGCCGTGGGGGCGGCAGAAGAGCCAGGCCTTCAAATAGGGGTCTGCGACGCCGGAGGCGATGACGTTATAGTTCTGGTCGCCGCACTGGATTCTGCCGAAGCCCTCGAACCAGCTGTACTCCGTAAAAAATCCCTGGAGCGCCTCGCCGGACTCCGGGCGGCGGACGGACAGGCGTTTTTTGGCCTCTCTGGCCCCCCGCTCGGTCAGGCGGATGGCGCTGGCCTGGGGAGGACGGCCCTGCTGGAAGGGCTGGCCCAGCTCAAAGGAGACCTCCAGATTGCCCGCCAGCTTGCCATAGGCCAGGATTTCCCGCAGCTCGTCCTCCTTGCAGACCTGTTTGATGTGGAAGAAGTAGTTGTCCGGGCTGTGCTTGAGGAAGCCGATGCCCCGCTCCGGGTCGAAGTAGTGGATCTGGGAGATAAGGCGTCCGCCCTCCGGCTGGCCGTTCTGGGCGGGGGCGTCCGCCCTGTTCCAGTCCTCCGGGAGCTGGGCGCAGAACTGTGCCAGGCAGTCCGCCGCCCGGTCCGGGGCGCAGTCCGCCGCCCACTGGCTGGGGAGGCCGGCGAGGGTGCAGATGTGGCGGGCGCAGGCGCACAGCAGCTCCCACTCGTCCTCCGCCGGCGTCCCGCCCCGCTCCAGGACCTTCAGCCGCCGGCACAGGGCGGCGGCGTCCCGCCGGCGGCTGGCGCTCTGGGCGTACAGGCGGTAGAGATAGGGGTCGCAGTCGGGGGCGCAGAGGTAGGCGTCCAGGTCCTGGTCCAGCTGGGCGCTGTCGCCGCAGAAGTCGGCGGCGTAGGACGCGCCGTAGAAGTCCTCCGCTTTGGCGAAGTACTTCTCCGCCTGGGCATAGTCCCCAAGCCGCATATACATGGAGGCCAGAAGGGCGTACAGGTCCAGCCGGTCGTCCTCCCCGGTCAGGCCGGCGGCCAGGTTCAGCAGCTTGGCCCGGATGTTGTGCATTTTATCCTCCCGCTCGGCGGCGGGCATGGCGGGGTTTTGCAGCAGGGCGAGAAAACTGGAGACGCTGCTCATCACCTGGCTGCGCAGGGGGTGGGGGTTGTCCTTGTCCTGAAAGACCTGAAGAATCTGTTCCCAGTCGGCGATGGTCTCCACTCCGGCGGGCTCGCTGGAGAGAAGGCGCTGTTCCAGCCGCTGCGCCGGGTCCGCAGGCGCGGCCGGGCCGGAGAGGGCCGGCGCGGGCTCTGCCGCGGACGCCTCCGCCGTGTCGTAAGAAATAATGCTGTCCAGGGCGATGCGGGGCGTGCCGGAGGCGGTCTGAAGGCGCACGGTGTGTTCCGTCAGCTTTAAGACGACGCCCTCTGCCTGACACTGCGGCCCAAATAAAAGACTGACCTGGTCCCCAACTGAAATCTCCGCTAAAAAGTCCTGCTTCAACGACATACGATAACCTCCCGACAAAAATTTGCCCGCTGAATTCCGGGACTCTACCATTATATACAAATGTGCCCCCCGGCGCAACCACAATTCAGCGGCGGGACGCCGGCCGGAACGCCGATTGACATTTTCCACAGCGTCTCGGCCTCCCTGATTCCCTCCGTGGTGGACGGCTTTTACCGGCAGGAGCAGTGCGGCGGCATCCGCTTCCACTTCATGGAGGAGCCCTCCTACACGGTGCTCAGCCTGCTCCAGGCCGGGGAGCTGGATATGGGCTTCAGCGTACACGAGGCGGACTGGGCGGAGTCGGCGGACGTCCTCCGGCAGCCGCTGTATCTGGCGGTCCCCGCCGGACACCCCCTGGCCTCCCGCGGCTCGGTCTCCTTCGCGGACTTCGCCCAGGAGCCCCAGGTGATGCTGGAGCGCGGGAGCAATCTGCGGGCCAAGATGGACCGGCTCTTCTCCCAGCGGGACCGGATTCCCAACATCGTGTTCGAGGTCCGGGAGTGCAACGCGGCCCTCCAGTATGTGGGGCTGGGCTTCGGCGTGTCCGTCCTGCCCCAGGTGCCGGCCATGGACTCCGGCAAGGTCGCCGTCCTGCCCATCGAGGACCAGGACCGGGAGTTTGTCCGGACCGTCCGCTTTCTGTATCACAAAAAGCACGTCATGTCCCCCGCCGCCCGGCGGGTGCGGGACTATATCCTTCAAAATTTCGCGCTGAAAACCGGAGAGTAGCAGACAGGGACCGGCGGACCGGTCCCTGTCTTTGTCTTTTCAGTTTTTCAGGCTCTGCATGGGGGCGGGGATTCTGCCCCCCCGGGCCACGAAATCCCTGGCGGAGAAGGGGTGCACCGGCTGCACCGGGGCGGAGCCCAGCAGGCCGCCGAACTCCACCACGTCTCCCACCTGCTTGCCGGGGGCGGGGATGAGGCGCACGGCGGTGGTCTTGGAGTTGACCATGCCGATGGCGGCCTCGTCGGCGATGATGGCGGAGATGGTCTCCGCCGGGGTGTC
>CALXGC010000022.1 GCA_944387755.1 uncultured Oscillospiraceae bacterium
TGCGGCTGTTTTTTTTTCCGACACGGCGACCACCGACATCTACGCCGTTGGCCTGCACGCCGCTCTTCCGAGCTAGGGGGACCGCCGAAGGCGGTGGAGGGCCAATGCTCCCCCACCCGGCTTCGCCGGGAGCCCCCTCACGGAGGGGGCCATTGCGGCGGGGAGAGCTTCCGCCACACAAAAGTCTCCCTTGTAGGGCGGGGGCTTGCCCCCGCCGCCAAAGAGAGAGGGGGACCGCCGAAGGCGGTGGAGGGAGAATCCAGCCCCCACTCCGCCCCCTGTAAACCGTATTTTCTTACCGTACATTATTTTTGAATTATAATCAGGAGGAATTTGACATGAAAGTGATTTTACAGCAGGACGTCCGCGGCCAGGGCAAAAAGGGCCAGATGATTGAGGTGTCCGACGGATACGCCCGGAACTTCCTGCTGCCCCGGAAGCTGGCTGTGCTGGCCACCGCTGAGAACGTGAACACCATGAAGCAGCAGGAGAAGGCCCGCAAGGCCCAGGAGGCCGCCGAGAAGGCGGAGGCGGAGGCGCTGGCCAAGAAGCTGGAGGGGGTCACGGTGAAGGTGTCCGCCAAGGCCGGAGAGGGCGGCCGCCTGTTCGGCGCCGTCACCGCCAAGGAGATCTCCGACTGCCTCTCCCAGCAGCACGGCCTGAATATCGCCAAGACCAAGCTGGTGCTGGACGAGCCCATCAAGGCCTGCGGCGGCTACTCTGTGAAGGCCAAGCTGGGCTATGAGGTGACGGGCACGGTCAAAGTGATGGTTGTGGAGGCCTGACCGCTCTCCCTTGGAGGGGAGATAGAAGAGGGGGTGCGCCCCTCTCCTATCTCCCCGCCGCCGTCTTTATAGAAGGAGCAGGTGATTTAATGGACCAGAACGACGAGGAGCTTCTGCTCCGGCAAATGCCCCACTCAGTCCCGGCGGAGCAGGCGGTGCTGGGCTCCATGCTCATTGACGCCCGCTGCATTCCGGAGGTGGTGGACCGGGTAAAGCCGGAGGACTTCTATGTCCGGCAGAACCGGGAGATCTATGAGGCCATCTACTCCATGGCCATCTACGACGCCAGAAAGATTGACGCGGTGACGGTGCTGGAGCGGCTGCGGAAGACCGAGGGGTATAACGAGGAGAACCTGCGGGGCTATCTGCTCCGGCTGATGGAGACCACCCCCACCGCCGCCAACGTGGGGGAGTACATCAAGATTCTGAAGAGCCAGACCCTGCTGCGCCAGGTGGCGGAGACGGCGGGGGAGCTCACCAGCCTCATTCAGCAGGGGGGCGAGACGGGAGAAAACGTGCTGGAGCTGGCCGAACAGCGCATCTACGCCATCCGGCAGGGCAGGGCTGTGAAGGGCCTGGTGCCCATCTCCGAGGTGCTCATTGACGTGTGCGAGCGGCTGGACGAGCTGGCTGCCAGCGACGCGGCCATTCCGGCCATGCCCACCGGCCTGACTGATTTGGACGGGGCCATCTCCGGCCTGAACAAGTCCGACCTGATTCTCCTGGCTGCCCGGCCCGGCATGGGCAAGACCTCTATGGCGCTGAACATCCTGCTGGAGGCGGGCAAAAAATCGGGGAAGCAGGCGGCCTTCTTCTCCCTGGAGATGAGCCGGGAGCAGCTTGCCCAGCGCCTGATCTCCAGCGAGTGCTTTGTGGACAACAAAAAGCTGATGACCGGCCAGCTCAGCGGGGAGGACTGGGAGAAGATTGCTGTGGCGGTGGACTCCCTGCGCAACGCCAAAATTCTCATTGACGACGACTCCTCGGTGACGGTGGCGGAGATCAGCGCCCGGTGCCGCCGGGTGAAGGACCTGGGCCTGGTGATTATCGACTACCTCCAGCTGATGCAGTCCGCCGGCGGACGGCAGTACGCCGGGGAGAACCGCCAGCAGGTGGTGTCCGACATCTCCCGGTCCCTGAAGATTATGGCCAAGGAGCTCAACGTGCCGGTGCTGTGCCTCAGCCAGCTCTCCCGCGCCAACGAGAGCCGCAGCGACAAGCGCCCCATGCTCTCCGACCTGCGGGAGTCCGGCGCCATCGAACAGGACGCCGACATCGTCATGTTCCTGTACCGGGAGGGGTACTACAATAAAGACAGCCAGAACCCCAACCAGGCCGAGTGCATCATCGCCAAAAACCGCCACGGGGAGACCCGGACGGTGGAGCTGCAGTGGCTGCCCCAGTTCACCACCTTCGGCAATGTGGAGTGGCAGCACGAGGAGTACTGATATGGCCCGCAGCGCAATGGAGGAGCTGATTCAGAAATACAGGCTGATTCCGCCGGGGAGCACGGTGCTGTGCGCCGTCTCCGGCGGGGCGGACTCGGTGTGCCTGCTCCACCGGCTGTACCGCCTGCGGCGGAGGGTGCCCTTTACCCTGCTGGCCGCCCACTATGACCACCGGCTTCGGGGGGAGGAGTCCGCCCAGGACCTGGAGTTCGTGCGGGAGTTTACCGCCCTGTGCTGCGGCCGGGACCGGGTGCTCCGCGGCGGGACATGGCGGGAGCTGCCCGCGGTGGAGCTGTTCACCGGCTCCGGGGACGTGGCCGGGGCGGCGAAGCGCTCCGGCCGGGGCATTGAGGAGACCGCCCGGGAGATGCGCTACGCCTTTCTCCGGGAGACGGCGGCGCGGACCGGTGCCCAGTGGATTGCCGTGGCCCACAACGCCAACGACAACGCCGAGACGGTGCTGCTCCACCTGGCCAGGGGGACCGGCCTGGAGGGGCTGTGCGGCATTGCCGTCCGAAACGGGGCGGTGATCCGGCCCCTGCTCTCCACCTCCAGGGACGAGATTGAGGCGTACCTGCGCTTTTGGGGACTCCCCTGGCGGGAGGACCCCTCCAACCGGGAGGAGGCCTATGCCCGGAACCGGGTGCGCCGCCGGGTGCTCCCGGAGCTGGAGGCGCTCTACCCCGGCCTGCTGGTCCGGCTGACGGACGCCGCCCAGCGGCTGCGGGCGGACGAGGAATTTTTATCCGCCCAGGGGGAGCGGGCTCTGGAGCGGGTCCGGGAGGAGCCGGAGGGGCTCTCCCTTCCGGCGGAGGACCTGGGAAAGCTGCCCCAGCCCCTGGCCGTCCGGGCGGCCAGAGGCCTGCTGGCCCGGATGAACGGCGACGGCCGGTGCTCCGCCGCCCATCTGGAGGCGCTGGCGGCCCTGTGCCGGAGCGAAGCTCCCTCCGCCCGGCTGGACCTGCCCGGCGTCACAGCCCGGCGGGAGTACGGCCGGCTGATTCTGTCCCGGGGAGCGCCCCCTCCGCCCCTTCCGGAGGCGGAGCTGGCCCTGCCGGGAGAGACCGCCCTGGGGGAGTGGACCGTCTCCTGCACCCTGGAGCCCTACGGCGGGCAGACCCAGGGGACCATGGAGTTCTGGCTGGACGGGAGAATCTCCGCCCTGGCCGCGCGGCCCCGGCGAACGGGGGACCGGCTGACCCTCCCAGGGCGGCCGGAGAAGACCCTGAAGAAGTGGTATATCGACGAAAAAATCCCCCGCGCCCTGCGGGACCGGCTCCCGGTGCTGGCGTGGGCCGGACGGACCGCCGGGGCGGCGGGGCTGGGGCCGGCCGCGGAATTTCTCCCCCAGAGGGGGGCGGCGGCCTGGCATATCCGGATATTCAGCCGGAAAACGCCTGGTTTTGAAGCGGAAACTATGATATGATACTGTGAGGAGGAGCGCTATGTTAGAGAAAGACATCCAGGAGGTCCTGTTTACGGAGGAACAGCTGGCCCGGCGGGTGGGCGAGATCGCCCAGGAGATCAACCGGGACTACCAGGGGAAGGAGATTGTCCTCATCAGCGTGCTGCGGGGGTCCTTTGTGTTTATGGCGGACCTGTGCCGCCGCATCGACCTGCCCTGCACGGTGGATTTTATGGCGGTATCCTCCTACGGCAGCGGCACCTCCTCCACCGGCCAGGTGCAGATTACCAAGGACCTGTCCGGGGACATCGAGGGAAAGCATATCCTGGTGGTGGAGGACATTCTGGACTCCGGCAACACCCTGAGCTATCTGCTCCGGGTGCTGGAGCAGCGGGGACCGGCCTCCATCCGCCTGTGCACCCTGCTGGATAAGCCGGACCGCCGGGTGAAGCCGGTGGAGGTCCACTACGCCGGCTTTACCATCCCCGACGCCTTTGTGGTGGGCTATGGCCTGGACTACGCCGAGCACTACCGCAACCTGCCCTACATCGGCATTCTCAAGCCGGAGGTCTACGGCGGCTGACGCCCGGCCTTTGCTCCGGCGGCTGGCGGACCGCCTGCAGAAAACCGCCGGAAAGGAAGTGCGACCGCTTGAAACGATTCAGTTCCCGTGATATTTTCCTCTACCTGCTGCTGATTCTTCTGATGGTCTTCGCCGTCAACACCCTGCAGCACATGGACCAGGACGACGCCCCGGTGTACAGTCAGGTCCGCACCCTGTTTGAACAGCGGCGGGTCCAGTCCTTTGTCCTGGAGGGCAGCGAGCTGCGCATGGTGGTGCGGGGCGAGGACGGCGCCACCAGCACCGTCACCTATGAGCTGTCCGATCCGGAGCTGTTCTATCTGGACATGGGCGGCCTTATCAACGAGCAGTATGAAACCGGCGACCTGCTCTACTACGACTACCGGGCGGGGGTGGAGTCGTCCTGGTGGTTCCAGCTGCTGCCCTATGGGCTGCTGATTATCCTTGTGGCGGGGCTGTGGTACCTGATGTACCTGCGGCAGTCCAACGCCAGCTCCAGCGGCGGCCCCGGCCCCAGCCGGTTCGGCCACGCCCGCACCCGCACCCTGGCCGACCAGGGGAAGAAAGTCACCTTCAGCGACGTGGCCGGGGCGGACGAGGAGAAGGAGGAGCTTCAGGAGATTGTGGACTTCCTCCGGGACCCCCAGAAGTACATCGCTCTGGGGGCCCGCATCCCCAAGGGCGTGCTGCTGGTGGGCCCGCCGGGCACCGGCAAGACCCTCATCGCCAAGGCGGTGGCGGGGGAGGCGGGGGTACACTTCCTGTCCATCTCCGGCTCCGACTTTGTGGAGCTCTATGTGGGCGTGGGCGCCAGCCGGGTGCGGGACCTGTTTGACCAGGCCAAGAAAGAGGCCCCGGCCATTGTGTTCATCGACGAGATTGACGCAGTGGGCCGCCAGAGAGGGGCCGGCCTGGGGGGCGGCCACGACGAGCGGGAACAGACCCTCAACCAGCTTCTGGTGGAGATGGACGGCTTTGCCTCCAACGAGGGGGTTATCGTCATGGCGGCCACCAACCGGCAGGACATTCTGGACCCCGCTCTGCTGCGCCCCGGCCGGTTTGACCGGCAGATCTATGTGGGCCTCCCCGACATCAAGGGCCGGGAGGAGATTCTGAAGGTCCACGCCCGGAAAAAGCCCCTGTCCGAGGACGCCTCCCTGTCCGATGTGGCCAAGGCCACCGCCGGCTTCACCGGGGCGGACCTGGAGAACCTCCTCAACGAGGCCGCCCTCCTGGCCGCCCGGAGCGGGCAGCGGTTCATCACCAGGGCCGACCTCCACGAGGCCATGATGAAGGTCATCGCCGGGCCGGAGAAGAAGAGCCGGGTGGTGACGCCCCTGGCCAAGCGCCTTACCGCCTACCACGAGGCGGGCCACGCCATCGTCATCCACGAGCTGCCCACCCAGGACCCGGTGCACCAGATCACCATCATCCCCAGAGGTCCCGCCGGAGGCATGACCATCTCCCTGCCCCAGGAGGACCGGGCCTATCAGTCCCGAAAGGAGCTGGAGGAGCGCATCGCCGTGTGCCTGGGAGGCCGGGCGGCGGAGCAGATGGTGCTGGGAGACGTGTCCACCGGGGCCTCCAGCGACATCCAGAAGGCCTCCTCCATCGCCCGCGCCATGGTGACGAAGTACGGCATGAGCGAAAAGCTGGGGGCCATCGCCTATACCAGCGAGAGCGGCGAGGTGTTCATCGGCCGCACCATGGCCCAGGCCCGCAGCTACTCCGAGGAGGTGGCCGGCCTTATCGACGAGGAGGTTAAGACCATCGTGGACGGAGCCTACGCCCGCTGCGAGGAGATCCTCCGCCGCCGGCGCGCGCAGCTGGAGCTCACCGCCCGGTATCTCCTGGTCCACGAGACCATGAGCGGAGAGGAGTTCGCCAAGGTCTTCACCGAGCCGGAGGCGGAAGAATTTTTGGCTCTGCCCGGCCCGGTGTGAGCCGCCGGAACAATTTTCTCAAGCGCGCGCCCCGGGGGGACGCGCGCTTTTTTGACGCCGGAGGAAACGCTTTTTCAAACTGTTAAGATAAAGTGAAAAGAAAATTTCTGATATTTCCAGCTATGCCAGAGATAGAGGAAAACGCGGGCCGGTGAATGAGAGGGCCTTGTGAGAATTTATAAATGGAAAGAAGATTTTGCGATATGGCTTGCGCAAAAAAACGAGGTATGTTATAATGACAGCGTTAAATCCCGGCGGCCAAAATCAGCGTCCAGAAGAAGACTGCGCCGTGCTTCATATGGGGAAATTTTATACGCCGCCGGGAAAATCGGAAACAGTTTGAAAGGGAGCGAGACAATGAAAACGATGAAACGAATGATCGGGATCTTGCTGACTGCCGCGATGACCACGGCCCTTCTGGCCGGCTGCGGCGGCGGAGACACCGGCAGCGCCGGCGGCAGCGCCGGTGACGGCAGCGGGGCTTCCGGCGGCTCTGACCGGGGCAACGTGATGATGACTTTCGGCACCGGCGATACCGGCGGTTCTCTGTATCCCGCGGGCGCCGCCCTGTCCCAGCTGTGGACCAACAGCGTCTCCGGCGTGAAGTGCAACACCCAGACCTCCACCGGTTCCTTCCAGAACGTGCAGGACGTGGCCAGCGGCGAGGTTGACGTGGCCGTGGCCACCGCCGACGTGGTCCTCAACGGCTACACCGGCGTGGATCCCTTCACCTCCGCTCTGGAGAACGTGCGCGTCATCGGCGCGGTATACACCTCCGTGTCCAGCGGCGTGGCGCTGAAGGAGTCCGGCCTGCAGTACGTCCACGACCTGCTGGGTAAGCGCGTGGCCGTGGGTCCCGCCGCCTCCGCCACCGAGAACTCCTGCCTGGACGCCTTTGAGGTTATGGGCATCACCGCCGAGAACACCAGCCTGGAGAACCTGGGCCTGGGCGACGGCGCCGACTCCGTGGGCGACGGCATCATCGACGCGGCCTTCGGTTTCGCCGGCCTGCCCATCGGCGGCCAGCTGAACCTGGCGGCCACCAAGGACATCGTGGTGCTGGACTACACCCAGGAGGAAATTGACGCCATCCTGGCCGGCAACGAGGCCTACATCCAGTCCACCATCCCCGCCGGCACCTACACCGGTCAGGAGAACGACACCCTTACCTTCGGCGTGAAGTGCCTGGTCATTGTCAACGCCGATATGGACGAGTCCCTGGTCTATGACATGTGCAAGGCCATGAACGAGAACTCCGCTGACCTGGCCGCCGGCAACGCCATCCTCAACGAGATGACCGATCCCTCCTTCCTGTGCACCAACATGCCCATTCCTCTGCATGAGGGCGCTGAGCGCTACTACAGCGAGCAGGGTCTGATCTGAGCGCAGCAGATTCTGACCGCCGCTCTTGCGTAACTCTGATGATGGCCGGAACTGAGGAGCCCTCGGCTCCGGCCATCTTTTTCTGCAACGCATCCGCTGTGTGTAACTTGTAAAAGGAAAGGACTCAATTATGGCAAAGAAAGAAGAAAAAGAGTACAAGGAAATAGATATTTCCTCACTGGACAGCGAGCTGGCCGCAGCAAAGGCGGTGGAAGAGGGCAAAAAGGATAAGTTCGTCAAGTTTGCCGCCATCGTGGCATTCTGTATGACCCTCTTCCACATCTACACCGGTTTCTTCGGCCTGTTCGACTTCGTCACCCAGCGCGGTATTCACCTGGCGTTCACCGCCACCCTGATTCTGCTGACCCAGCCCCTCTACAAGCACGTGTTCAAGGACAAGTTCGCCGGCAGCAAGGCCTTCCGCGGCGTCTGCCGGGCCATTGACGTCGTCCTTATCATCCTGACCTGGGTGGGCTGGTGGATGGCCCAGGACGAGGTGCACCACATGACCGAGCGCCTGAGCCAGACCACCTGGATGGCGGTCTTCGCCGGCGCGGCCCTGGGCATTGTCACCCTGGAGTGCTCCCGCCGTGTGCTGGGCTACATCATGCCCGCTCTGGCCCTGATCTTCGTGGCCTACGCCCTGGCCGGCCCCTATCTGCCCTGGGCCATCGCCCACCGCGGCTACTCCCTGGAGCGCATCTGCTCCTTCCTGGCCACCGACCTGGACGGCCTGTTCGGCACCACCATGAGCGTGTCCGCCACCGTTATCTTCATGTTCGTCATGTTCGGCGCGTTTTTGGAGATGTCCGGCTGCTCCGACTTCTTCAACAAAATCGCCATCTCCCTCACCGGCAAGATTAAGAGCGGTCCCGCTCTGTCCGCCGTGGTGGCCTCCGGCCTGATGGGCTCCATCAACGGCTCCGCCGTGGCCAACGTGGTGGGCACCGGCACCTTCACCATCCCCCTGATGAAGTCCCGCGGCTACCGCCCGGCGTTTGCCGGCGGCGTGGAGTCCGTGGCCTCCACCGGCGGCCAGATCCTGCCCCCGGTTATGGGCTCCGGCGCCTTCCTGATGGCCGCCTTCACCGAGACCAGCTACATCAACATCTGTATCGCCGCCGTGATCCCCGCCCTGCTGTACTACTGGGGCTGCGGCGTGGCGGTGGTCAGCCAGTCTGAGCTGGCCGACATCAAGCTGATGGACCCCAAGGACGTGCCCAAGACCAGGGAGGTCATGAAGAGCAGCTGGATCTATCTGGTGATCATCGCCATCCTGCTCTATTGCCTGCTGGTTGCCCAGTACTCCCCCCTGTACTCCGCCCTGTGGGCCACCTGCTCCGTGCCCATCGTGATGCTCTTTGACAAGCAGAAGCGGTTTAAGCTGAAGGACATCCCCGCCGCCATGGTGAAGTCTGCCTTCAGCGCCATGTCCATCGTCATCGGCTGCGCCTGCGCCGGCTTCGTGGTGGGCATGGTCTCCCTCACCGGCATCGGCGTCATCTTCGGCGACATGATGATTCAGGCCGCCCATCAGATGGTGTTCCCCTCCCTGGTGTTCACCGCCATCACCTGCGTCATTCTGGGCATGGGCCTGCCCACCACGGCGGCCTACGTCATCGCGGCCTCCATCCTGGCTCCGTCCCTGATTAAGCTGGGCCTGTCCGCGCTGACCGCCCACCTGTTCGTGTTCTACTTCGCCTGCCTGTCCGCCATCACGCCTCCTGTGGCCCTGGCGGCCTACGCCGGCGCCGGTATTGCGAAGACCAGCCCCATGACGACAGCAGTGGAGGCATGTAAGCTGGGATTTGCAGGATTTATGGTGCCCTTCGCCTTCTGCTACAACCCAGCCATGATGATGCAGGGCAACATAATCGAGATCCTGTCCGTGTCCATCAGCGCCATCGTCGGCACGGCGGTGCTCTCCGCCGGGTTCCAGGGCTTCCTGCTGTGGAAGCTGCACCCGCTGGAGCGCTGCATCTTCCT
Organism: uncultured Oscillospiraceae bacterium; assembly: GCA_944387755.1. The sequence continues at coordinate 9,534 of CALXGC010000022.1, forward strand.
GGTCGGCGGCCTGCTGATGTTCATCCCCGGAACGGTGACGGATCTGATTGGCCTGGCCATTACGGTGGTCATGATTCTGCTCAACATGAAGAAGTGGAGAAAGGTCAAGCAGACTGCGTAACCTCAATCAAAAAAGCCCAGGACGAAAGTCCTGGGCTTTTTCAGCGCTTACAGGGGACAGTAGGCGAGCACCGCCGTCTGGGCGGGGGTGTCCCTGGTGAGCTCCAGCGTGTTGCCGGGATAGCGCACCACGTCGGAGCAGAGGGCCAGATAGTCCTCCAGAGGACCGATGACGTCATAGCCGAAGGTCTTGCTGCGGTAGTGCATGGGAATGACGACACGGGGGCGGAGCAGCTCCACCAGCTCCTTGGCCTGTTTGGCGCCGATGGTGTAGTAGCCTCCCACGGGGATCATCAGGGCGTCCAGATTCTTCAGCTTCTCCAGCTGCTCCGGCTCCGGCATACAGCCCAGATCGCCCAGGTGGGCAACCTGCAGGCCCTCCGCGCGGAAGATGCGCATGATGTTTTCCCCCCGCTGCGCGCCGTGCTGGTTGTCGTGCCAGGTGTGCAGCTCCTCCACCTGGATGGAGGGCATCCGGCCGGTGGGAGCCACCAGGTCCGCCGCCCCGTGGTCCCGGTGGCCGTGGCTGCAATAGACCCGGTCCGCCGTCAGCCGGATGGGCTCCAGGCCGGGCACGGCGCCGTCCTGGTAGGGGTCTGTGACCACCGTCCCCTCCGCGGTCTCCAGGGTGAAGCAGGAGTGTCCGTTCCAAATCAGCTTCATACGATTCCTCCCTTGGGGCGCGGTTCTCCGGTGGGAAGAGGGCGCGCCTTGGTGATTTATCACAATTATACCACAGGCGGAGGGGAAAGCAAACCGTTTTCTCCCCGCCGGGCGGTTTCGCCGGAAAGCCCGCGGGTTCGGCACAATGCCGGATTTTCGGCGGCCAGCCTCCCCTTAATTTCCCATTTTCACAAAAAACGTATCCTTCTCCGGGATTTTAGGTTGATTTTCGATTTTTTTATAATGTTTCGACCAATTTATAGTTGAATTTCTCCGCCGTTTGAATTACAATGAGTACCGATATACAAGGAGGGAAGCCGTTGCTGAACATTGTCTTGGTGGAGCCGGAAATTCCACAGAACTGCGGCAACATCGCCCGGACCTGCGCCGCTACGCGCAGCCGCCTGCACCTGGTGGAGCCCCTGGGCTTCGACATCAGCGAGAAGGCGGTGCGCCGGGCGGGGCTGGACTACTGGCCCATGGTGGACCTGCATGTCTACCCCAATCTGGAGGCCCTGTTTGCCTGCCATCCCAACCCGGACCTGTGGCTGGCCACCACAAAGGCCCCCCAGGATTATACCCGCGCCCGCTTCTCCCGGGACTGCTGGCTGTTTTTCGGCAAGGAGACCGCCGGCCTGCCCCGCGCGTTCCGGGAGGCCCACTATGACCGCTGTATCCGCATCCCCATGCGGGAGGACGCCAGGAGCCTGAATCTGGCCAACTCCGTGGCTATCCTGACCTATGAGGCGCTGCGCCAGCAGGGCTTCCCCGGTCTGAGCGGCACGGGGGAGATGGCCCGGAAACAGGCGCAAAAATAAAAGGAACGCGGGGCACACTGTAGAGAAGGAGAATCTCCCCGCTGCGGCGGGCGGTTTTCATAAAAAGAGCTGCCCGGAATCCCGTGCGGCCGGGCTTTGATCCGAAGAGAAAGAGCAAGAGAGAGGAGTTTGATTCCTGTGAACTACAACAAGAAGACCGTGAAGGACATCGACGTCTCCGGCAAGAAGGTTCTTCTGCGCTGCGACTTCAACGTCCCCCAGGACAAGACCACCCACGCCATCACCGACGACAAGCGCATCCGCGCCGCCCTGCCCACCATCCAGTACCTGCTGGACCAGGGCGCGGCGGTGATTGCCTGCTCTCACCTGGGCAAGCCCAAGGGCGAGGTGAAGCCGGAGCTGTCCCTGAAGCCGGTGGCGGCCCGCCTCAGCGAGCTGCTGGGCAAGCCGGTCATCATGGCCGAGGACGTGGTGGGCCCCGACGCCCAGGCCAAGGCCGCCGCCCTGAAGAGCGGCGAGATTATGCTCCTGGAGAACACCCGCTTTGAGCCGGGCGAGACCAAGAACGACCCGGAGCTGGCCAGGCAGATGGCCGCGCTGGCCGACATCTATGTGTCCGACGCCTTCGGCGCGGTCCACCGCGCCCATGCCTCCACCGCCGGCGTGGCCGCCTATCTGCCCGCCGTGTCCGGCTTCCTGATTCAGAAGGAGCTGGAGATTATGGGCGGCGCCCTGGCCGACCCCAAGCGCCCCCTGGTGGCCATTCTGGGCGGATCCAAGGTGTCCTCCAAGATTGGCGTCATCAACAACCTGCTGAACATCGCCGACACCATCATCATCGGCGGCGGCATGTCCTACACCTTCTCCGCCGCCAAGGGCGGCAAGGTGGGCGACAGCCTGCTGGAGGCCGACTGGGAGGACTATGCCAACGACATGGTGAAGAAGGCCGCGGAGAAGGGCGTCAAGTTCCTGCTGCCGGTGGACACCGTGTGCGCCGACGCCTTCGCCCCCGACGCCCACAGCCAGGTGGTCAGGGCCGGGGAGATCCCCGACGGCTGGCAGGGCCTGGACATCGGCCCGGAGACTGTGAAGCTCTACTGCGGCGCGGTGCAGGACGCGGGCACCGTCATCTGGAACGGCCCCATGGGGGTGTTTGAGTTCCCCGCCTTCGCCGAGGGCACCCGGGCGGTGGCCCGCGCCCTGGCCGAGACGGACGCCATCACGATTATCGGCGGCGGCGACTCCGCGGCCGCTGTGGCGCAGCTGGGCTATGCCGACAAGATGACCCACATCTCCACCGGCGGCGGCGCCTCCCTGGAGTTCCTGGAGGGCAAGGAGCTGCCCGGCGTGGCCTGCCTGCTGGATAAGTAAGAAGAAAACGTCCCCGTTCCGCCGGATTTCCGCGTATTGTAGGGGCGGCCACGGATTCCCACGGCGGCCGCCTCCTCCGTCTGGCCTGCGGCCAGCCCTGGACAGAACGGCCCGCCGGGCCCTACACAATTGCGTGGAACAGGCCGGGTTGATGATTTGGATTCTCCCCCACCCGGCTTCGCCGGGAGCCCCCTCTTAGAGGGGGCCTTTGAGAGACGCAGCCCTGAAAAGCCTCCCTCCCAGAGGGAGGGGGACCGCCGAAGGCGGTGGAGGGAGAACACAGCCCCCCGCCTCGTTCCGTCCAATGCCTCAAAGCTCCCCTGCCGAAAAGGGCGGCAGCTGTTTTAAAACCCGGTCGGCTGACAGCCGCACCTGCAAAAATTGAAAATTTTGAAGAAGAAATGGAGAGAAGAACCATGAACCGTCGCTACCGCAAGACGATTATCGCCGGCAACTGGAAGATGAACAACACCCTGTCTCAGATGAAGGCCTTCGCCGAGGAGCTCAAGCCCATTATGCCCAAGGGCAAGTGGTGCAATGTGGTCCTGTGCGTCCCCGCGGTGAACATCACCACCGCCGTGCGCCTGTTCAAGGACTGCCACATCGCCATCGGCGCGGAGACCTGCCACTATGAGGACCACGGCGCCTACACCGGCGAGATTACCGCCGAGATGATCAAGGAGGCCGGGGCCAAGTACGTGATCATCGGCCACTCCGAGCGCCGCCAGTACTACAACGAGACCGACTTCACCGTGAACAAGAAGGTCCACGCCGCCATCAACGCCGGCC
>CALXGC010000023.1 GCA_944387755.1 uncultured Oscillospiraceae bacterium
ATTCTGCATGACAAAAAACCTCCCGCCCAGGTGATACAATCAGTATCTCCTGGGCGGGAGGTTTCATACTTTCCGGCGGCAGGCAACAGGCTTTTTATCCCTGCATTCCATACAGGAGGATAAACAGCAGTCCAAAAGCCAGGCCAAGCCCTGTTAAAATCAGTCCAAAGGCCAGGGAATTGACGAATCCCCCCGACAGGTGCGGGTCGTCCTCATAGTAGGCAAAGTGGTAGTCGTCCGCCGCCTGCTCCACAGAGGGAGGCGGCGTATAGGCGTTTCCGGTCAGGCGGACGGCCGCTCCATCCCGAAGCTGCCTCCACCGGCGAAACAGGGCGTCCGCCAGGCGGGGCGCCCCCTGGAACAGCAGGCGGGGCAGCAGCCGGTCCACCAGAGTGGCCAGCACAACCGCCGCCTTGGACAGGAAATTCAGCGCCGGCCGGTAGACACCGTACTCCAGATTCAGCCAGGGAGGAATGGGGTCAAAGTACTTCCGCCGGCGAATCAGCAGCAGGCGGACCACCAGAAGATAGACCGCAGCGCCAATGGCCAGAGAAGTCCCGGCGCCCTCCAGATTGACCGTGGAGAAGTAGTCCACCGCGTGGGCCGGAGGATGTCCGTGGAGAAAGCTCCGGGCAGAGGCGGCGATGGCGTCCATGGTGATATTTGGCTCCGTCCCCAGGCGGAGCATCACCAGCAGATAGCACAGCAGCACAATCGCCGACGGGGAGGCGATGTAGCGCTCCCCCTGTCCGCCCCACTTCCTGTCCAGAATTTCCTGGGGAAGGGGGTTTTTCTCGATGAACAGGCAGATGAACAGCTTGAGCATATAGGCCAGCGTCAGGCCGCCGCTGAACAGGAACAAAATCTCCAGGGCGGAGAACAGCGTCCCATACGCCCCCGCCATGGGAATATACTCCACAATGCTCTCGTGGAGGAGGGTCTTGCTCACATAGCCGTTCAGCATGGGAAGTCCCGCCAGGCTGAGCATAGGCACGCCCATCAGCAGGGCCAGCAGAGGCTTTCCCCGGCCAAAGCCCCGGATTTCATTCAAATCGAAGGAGTGGGTGGACAGGTGGATGATGCCCGCCAGGGGAAAGAGGACCATCTTGATGAGGGAGTGGTTCACAATGTGGAGAATGGTCCCGTCCACCGCCAGGGCGTTGTGCTCCCCCAGCAGGCACTGCATGGCCGTCCCCACCAGGATAAAGCCCATCTGGGAGATGGAGGAGCAGGCCAGCGTGCGCTTCAAATCCACCGAGCACACCGCCAGCGCCGCCCCCAGCACCATGGTGACGGCTCCAATGGCCGCCAGCAGCAGCCCCCAGGACCCGTCGTGGAGGAAGACCGTGGTGGAGAGCACCAGAATTCCATATACGCCGGTCTTGATGATAATACCGGACAGCACCGCCGAGGCGGGCGCCGGAGCCGCCGGATGGGCGGTGGGCAGCCAGATATGCAGGGGAAACGCGCCCGCCTTGGCTCCAAAGCCCACCAGCACCAGAATGGCGCCCACCCACAGCACGCTCCTGTCAGCCGCCGCCGCGGCGGCCCCCATCTGGTCCAGATCCAGCGTACCGAGCTGCCAGTACAGCAGGAACAGGCCCGACAGCGCCGCCAGACCGCCGATCACCGCCACCGCCAGATAGGTCTCACCCGCCCGCAGCGCCGGGACCTCCTCGGTCTGAATCACCAGCACAAAGGACGTGAACGACATCACTTCAAAGAAGAGGAACGCCGTAAACAGGTCGGCCGACAGGAACACGCCCATGGTCGCACCCAGGGTCAGCAGCCAGAAGAAGTAAAACCGGTTCTGTTTTTTGACATGGACCATGTACTCCCGGCAGAACACCGCCGCCGCCATCCAGCCGGTGGCCGTCAAAAGGGCCATCAGCGTATGGAACCCGCCCGTCTGAAAGCGGATGCCCAGGACACAGAAGCCCTCCACCGCCACCGACACGCCGGCCAGCTCCGGGTTGCTCCAGATGGCCAGCACCAGCAGCAGCTCCATGGCGGAGGCCGACAGGACGAACATGTCGCGGGCTTTTTCCTGCCAGCGGCCCACCAGATAGGCAAACAGACCCGCCAGCATGGGGAAAAACACCGGAAACAGCAGAAAACGCGGCATCTCTTCACCTCCCTTTTCAGCTTACAGCAGCAGCGCGGACACCGCCTGCACCAGCCGCCCCGCTCCCAGGCCCAGGAGCACCGACCCGGCGGAGAGCACCGTCAGCGGCGCCGTCATCCGCAGGCCGGGGTCCCGGCGGGCCCGCCGGGGCACCTGCACTGAGAGCTGCCGGTTCTGCCTTGGGAAGAAGGCCAGCAGCACAATCTGCATCAGGTACAGGGCGGTGAGCACCGCCGAGACAATCAGCGCCGCCGCCCCCAAATATCCAATCCACTCCTCCAGGCCGGCCGCCGCCGTGGCCAGCAGCCACTTGCTGGTAAAGCCCGCCAGAGGCGGCACCCCCATCAGCCCCAGCGCGGCCACGGAGAAGCTGCCGAAGACCACCGGCATCAGCACGCCGCAGCCCTCCACGTCGGGGACAAAGTCCCGGTGCATTTTATAGTGCACCGCCCCCGCGCAGAAGAACAGCGTGATCTTCAGCACCGCGTGGAATACCAGATGGGCCATCCCGGCCACCAGCCCCGCCGTGGTCAGCGTCGTGACGCCCAGCAGGATATAGGACAGATTGCTGATGGTGGACCAGGCCAGCCGCCGCTTGAAGTGCTTGGTGCGCAGCGCCTTGGAGGAGGCATAGACGATGGTGAAAATGGCCGCGCCCATCACCAGGTACTGGCACCAGCTCCCCCGCAGCAGATCCGGCCCAAAGCCGTACCAGGTAATCCGCGTCACCGCGAAGGCCCCCGCCTTCACCACCGCCACCGCGTGGAGCAGGGCCGTCACCGGCGTGGGGGCCACGGAGGCCCGCAGCAGCCACTTGTGGCCGGGGAACACCGCCGCCTTCACGCCGAAGCCAAAGAAGCCCAGCACATAGGCCAGACGGAGCGTCTCCGCCTTGTCCTCCGCCACCACCACGCTTCCGCCGAACTGGAAAAACAGCGAGCCGTGCTCAATCAGCATGGTCATGGCGATAAAGCCCAGGGCCGCGCCGCACATGGAGTAGGTCAGATAGACCCGCCCGGCGTACCGCGCCTTGCTGTCCATGGCGTGCATCACCAGGGGCAGCGTGGCCAGGGTCAGCAGCTCATAGAAGAGGTACAGCGTGAGGATGTTTGCCGCAAAGGCAATCCCCAGGGTCACGCCGAAGCTGACGAGGTAGAAGGTAAAAAACCGGTTTTCGCTTCCCTCCCGGCTCATATACTCCACGGCATACAGACAGGCCAGCGGCCACAGCACCGACACCAGCGCCGCAAAAATACAGGACAGCCCGTCCACCCGCAGGGCGATGGTCAGCGTCCCCCGCAGCGGCAGCAGCAGCAGAATGCCGGCGTCCCGGAGGGTGATCACCGCCGTCAGGGCGCAGGCCCCCGTCAGGCAGGCCGCGCCCACCACAAAATGCTGCCGCACCAGGCGGCTCTCCGGCCTCCAGAGGGCCAGAATTCCGCCGGCCGCAATGGGCAGCAGAATGGCCAACACCATCCACACGTTTCTCCCTCCTCTTGTTCCGTCTCCCGGAGCGGCCCCATCTTATTGGAACACCGCCCCCACCACCGCGCTCAGGGTGGGCTCCATGACGCCGGGGAACATCCCCAGCACCACCGCCGCCGCCGTCACCACGCACAGCCCGCTCCACATCAGCCAGGTATTCCGCTGCCGGACCACAGACTGCCGGTCGAAGTCCTGGCCGGGGAAAAACGCCCGCACAGAGATGGGCAGCAGGTACCCCGCCGTCAGCAGGGCGGACGCCATCAGCACGCCGATTCCCAGGAACGCAAAGGCTCCTCCGTCCGCCGCCAGCGCTCCCTCCGCCAGAAACCACTTGCTCACAAAGCCGCCTGTGGGGGGAATTCCGATGAGGGACAGGGAGGCCAGCGTAAAGCACCACATGGTCACGCTGTAGGCCCCGCCCACGCCCCGCAGCTGAGAGACCTGGGTCAGGTGGGTCTGATAGATAATCGCGCCTGTGGCCATAAACAGCGCGTTTTTCGCAATGGCATGAAATACGGCCTGGAATATTGCTCCCTCCAGCGCCAGGGGGTGAAAGAGCATCAGGCCGAAGATCACATAGGAGACCTGACTGACGGTGGAGTAGGCCAGGCGCTTTTTCAGCGTGTCCTCCCGCAGCGCCAGAGAGGAGCCCATAAACACTGTAATCAGCGCCAGGACCAGCACCGCCTGCTGCGCCCAGGAGCCGTCCAAAAAAGACCAGCCGAACAAATAATAGGCCACCCGCATCAGGGCCAGCACGCCCATCTTGGTTATCAGGCCGGAGAGCACCGCCGAGGCGGGGGCCGGCGCCACCGGATGGGCGATGGGCAGCCAGGCGTGGAGGGGGAACATGCCCGCCTTACAGCCAAAGCCCACCGCCATCACAAAGAACACCAGAAGCAGCACTCCCCGGTCCTCCCCCGCCCGCGCCAGATCCAGCACGCCGCCGGGGGTAAACAGGTCGGTGGTGCAGTAGTCCTGGAGGACGAACAGGCCCAGCAGGCCCAGCCCCGCCCCGGCCACCGAGAAGCCCAGATACCGGTAGGCCGCGTCAAAGGCCTTTCGTGTGCCGATGTGGAGCACCAGCGGCACAGAGAGCAGGGTCATCATCTCATAAAATCCGTAGAGCGTCACCAGGTTGCCCGCAAAGCAGACCCCCATCATGGCCCCCAGGGTCATGAGGTAGAAGCCAAAGAAGCGCTCCCGGTGGCCCTCATGGTTCATATACTCAAAGGAAAACACCGCCACCGCCAGCCAGATGGCGCAGATCAGCACCGCGAACAGCCGCCCCAGGGCGTCCGCCTGAAGCACCATCCGCACGCCTCCGGCCAGAGCCAGCACCTCGGCGGGGGCCTGCGCACGAACGCCGAGAAACGCCGTCAGCCCCAGCTGAAGCAGCAGCAGGAAAAAGATGACCCGGCGGCGGAGTTTCATATTGTGAATGCCCAACACGGCCAGCCCCCCCGCTATGGGGAGCAGAATGGGCAGCAGCAGCCAGCAGCCCGACATCCCGTCGCCTCCTCTCTTATCCGTGGAATTAAAACAGGGCAAACCCCTGACGGAGCAGCTCCCGGACCGGCCCCATGGCCGTGCCCAGAAACACGTTGCAGCCCAGCAGAATCACCAGCGCGGCCTTGCCCGCCGGGTCCCGCCGGTCCAGCACCAGAGGCAGCTCCTCCGAGGTCCTCCGCCGGCCCCAGATGGCCAAAATGGCGGGGATATAGTACATGGCGTTGAGCACCGAGCTGGCAGCCAGCCCAAACAGGGCGGGGAAGGTCTGCCAGTCCGCATCCAGCGCGGCGGCGGCAATGCAGTACTTCGCGGAGAAGCCGGCCAGCAGGGGAATGCCGCACAGGGACAGCCCGCCCACCGTGAAGGCAAGCCCTCCCAGCGGGGACAGCCGGGCCGCCCCCCGCAGCTCCCCCCAGTAGTGGCCGCCGGAGGCCTGAATCATCTCCCCGGCTCCCAGGAAAATCATGGATTTGGTCATGGCGTGGGCCAGCACCTGATAACAGGCGGCAATCAGCCCCTCCCTGCTTCCCAGCCCCATGGCCAGAAAAATATAGGAGATCTGCGCCGAGGAGGAGTAGGCAATCATCCGCTTGACCTCCTCCTGCCGCCGGGCAGCCACCGAGGCAAACAGCATTCCCGCCAGCCCCAGCAGAAACAGCAGGTCGTCCATGCACACAGACACCAGCAGGCTCCTGCCGAACACCCGGAGAATCAGTTTGAACAGCAGCACAATGTACCCCTTCAGCACCAGACCGGACAGGATGGCGCTGGAGGCGGTAAAGGCGCTGGCATGGGCGTCGGGCAGCCAGGCGTGGAAGGGGAACTGGGCGCTCTTAATGGACAGGCCCAGAGTCATCAGCAGGGCGGACACCACCAGCGGAAGCCGGTAGCTCCCCTCCCGCACCAGCTCCCCCACCGCCTGTTCCAGGCCGGAGAAGAGCAGGTGCCCAGTCAGGCAGTATAAAATAGAGATGCCCAGCAGAATCAGGCCGGAGCCCAGACAGCTGAAAATCAAATACCGGATGGCAGACACCACCGACCGCCCGGTCCCCTTGGCCGCCACCGCAATGCAGGCGGCCACCGCCATAATCTCCACGAAGACATAGCCGGTGAACAGGTCGTCTGTATAGACCATGGCCAGCAGCGCCCCAAACAGGAGCTGCATCAGCAGGCAGTACCACCGCAGCTGATCCGAGCGCAGAGACTTCTCCAGCTCCTGCGCCCCTCCGGTGAGGGAGAGGACCATCACCGCGCTGAAAACCAGCGCCAGCACCGCCTCCAGCGGCCCCGCCCGCAGCTCATTGCCCCAGGGAGCGGGGAAATGCCCCATGGTAAAGGCAAAGCTCATCCCCAGCCGGCGGAAGGTCCACAGCAGCCAGGCCGACCCCAGCCCCACGGCCAGCTGCACCCCCCGCACCAGGTCCAGGGCACGCTTTCCGCTGCCCAGCAGGGGGACCAGAAGAGCGCTGGCCAGGGTCAGCATGACGCTGAGAAATGGAATGTTATAGGATAAGGCCAACGACGCTCCCCCTCCCGTCTATTTTGGATTTTGGATGTGCTCCTCCCGGTCCTCCCGCGCCAGCATCAAAATCACGTCCAGATTGACGCTGTGATACCGCCGGTAGAGCCGGTGGGTAAGCGCCAGAAACAGCGCCGTGGTGCTCACCGCCACCACAATTCCGGTGAGCACCAGGCCGCTGGGCACCGGATTGATATAGGCCTGAGCCGGCGTCCCCGCCTCTACCATAGGGGCCCCGCCCCCATCCACATAGCCCATGGCCGCCAGAAACAGGAAAACCGCCGTATCCATCAGATTCAGCCCAATGATTTTTTTAATCAGGTTGGGGTGCAGAAACAGCGTCACCAGACCAATGCTGAACAGCACCACCGCCGCCGCGTAATACCGCTGCTCCAACAGCGTCTCCAGCACAGTCAGTCCTCCTCTCCTTCGCCCTCCAGAAACAGGGTGTAAAACGTATACATGGTACAGGCCACAATAATCCCCACGCAGATGTTCAGGGGCAGAATCAGTCCGCCGCTGAGCAGTTCTCCCGGCACGCCCTTGGGGATGTCCCAGCCAACATGGTTGCCGCCGGTGAAGAAGGAGTACCCCTTCATCCCCGCATAGGCCAGCAGGCACGCCGCCGTCAGCCAGGTGGTGCGCCGGCCCGGAAGGAGCTGTTCCATCCGCTCCTCCCCCAGCACCAGCGAGGCCAGAATCAGGCCGGCCCCCAGCACCGCGCCGCCGGAAAAACCTCCGCCGGGGCTCAGGTGGCCGTTGAGGACAATATACACGCCGAACATCAGAATTACCGGCAGCAGCCCCCGCCCCAGCAGGCTGGTGAGCTCATCCGGCCCCCGAAAGGTCCGGACGCGCCGCCGGGGATTGTTCAGCAGCAGAATTGTGCTGGCCGCGGCGGCAAAGAGCACCGCCGACTCGCCGAAGGTGTCGAAGGCCCGGTAGTCCAAAATCATGCCGGTGACGGCGTTGACCGCGCCGGTCTCCTCCGCGCCCTGCTCCAGATAGCGCTGGGAGACCTCGTTGACGCCGGGGGCCTGGGGATCTCCAAAGGCCGGCAGGCTCAGCGCCGTCAGCAGAAACACGCCGGCCAGCACCAGCGTCACGCCGACGGCCAGCACCCAGTATACCCGCAGCTCCCGGCGCAGCAGGCCGGGGCGGGGCTTGGGCTCCTGGGGGCGGACCTCCGCCCGCTGGGGAACCTGAGGACTGTGGGCGGTGTCGGGAATCAGCCCCTTCTCCTTCCGCTCCCGCCAGCGCATCAGCCGGTAGGCGCCGAATTCCAGATAGCCGTGGGCCTCGATATACTCCAGGTACTCCTGAAACTCCTGCCGCTCCGGGTCCTCCGGGCCCTCCGGGCCGTCCGGCTCGTCGCCTCCGGCCCAGCGGAGAAATCGCTCGTACCAGCTCTCCTGGGGTCTTTCACTCCTCATCCCGTTCAATCCCCCTCAGCGCCTTGATTTTCCGCAGGGTGAGGAAAAACAGCAGGCTGGTGACGCCGGCGCCCACCGCCGCCTCCGTCACCGCCAGGTCCGGCGATTCCAGCAGAAACCACAAAATGGACATCACCGCCGAATATCCCATAAAAATAATCACTGCGGACACCAGCCGCCTGCACAGCACGGCGGCCACGGCGCAGCAGATCAGAGAGACCAGCAGAAGAAGTTCCAGCACAATCACAGCTCCTGCTCCCCCTCTCCCGGAAGCTGGTCCGGTTCCAGCTCCAGTCCCGTAATGACCTCCATCCGGGCGATCAAATGGGCGGATACCGGATTCACCGCCCACAAAATGACCGCCGCCAGCACCAGCTTGGCGGAGTGCACGGTAAAGCCGCACAGCACCAGCAGTCCCGCCGTCACCAGAAACAGCCCCAGCGTGTCCGCCAGGGCGGTGGCCTGCAGCAGCTCCAGCGTCCGCCGGAAGCGGAACAGCCCCACGGCGGCGAGGATGACCACCAGCACGCCCAGGCTCAGCAGCACCGCCGCCGCTCCAATCCGTATGGTCATGGACGCCCCCTCCTCTTCTCCCGGTGCCGCTTCACGGAGATCCGGCTGAGCACCGCCACCGCCAGCAAATTCAAAAGGCCGTATAAAATGGCCACGTCCACCAGATAGGACTCCTCCAGCACATAGGACAAAATGCAGATCATCAGCACCACGACGGTGCACAAAAAGTTCAGCGCCGCCAGCCGGGCCGTATATCTGGGGCCCTTCGCCGCCCGAATCAGCGCGGCCAGTATCACCCCGGACAGAATGCACAGCATTCCAATCAGACACCACCGGAGCTCCGGCGTACAAGCCGCCATGCTATTTTCCCTCCCATTGGCGCAGCCTCCGCAGAAAGCCGCTGTCTGAAATATCCGCCGCAAATTCCTGGTCCAGGGCATAGACGCACAGCCGTCCCTTCCGCAGGGAGACCGTCACCGTCCCTGGCGTGAGGGTGATGGAGTTGGCCAGCAGAAACTGATGGCCGGGCTCCTTCAGCCCGGAGGCAAACCAGGTGAGCTTGGGCGCGCCCTTCCGCCGCCTGGGCTGTAAAATCAGGCGGATAACCCGCAGATTGGCCTTCCATACCTCCCAGACCAGATAAATCAAATAAAAAAATGCCTTGGGGAAGCGGTCAATCCGGCCTGCTCCACCCCAAGGCGGCAGCTTGAGAATACGGTACGATGCCCACGACAACGCCAGGGAGACCACCGCTCCCGCTGCAAGCACCTGCGGATGCAGGCTTCCATTGAGCACAATCCATACCAGCAGAAGCAGAAAAAACAAGCGGCTCGCTCCCCTTCAGACCTCCGCTTTTCTGCGCGCCGCGCTGCGGACGGTTTCTTAACGGGAATATTATACCAGCTTTTTAATAAAAATGCAAGTTCTTCATCGCTCCGATTCGTCTCTTTTTTTCCCAGTTTTGGAACAGGCAAAGCGGCGGAGCCGCGCCGCTCCGCCGCAGGGTTACGCCAAACTGTTTCGGAAGGCCTCCGCCTGGTCCAGCAGCTCTCCGGCGCTCTCCAGCAGCGCCGGGGTGATGGCAGCGCCGCCGATGAGCCGGGCCAGCTCCTCCTTCCGGCGGGGGCGGTCCAGCCGCTCCAGGGCGGTGTAGGTCCGCCCGTCCTTCTCCCCCTTGCAGACCAGGAAGTGCGCCCCGGCCATAGCGGCAATCTGGGGCAGGTGGGTGACGCACAGCACCTGCCGCCGCCGGGCCGCCTGGGCCATCTTCTCCGCCACCTTCTGGGCCGCCCGGCCGGAGACGCCGGTATCCACCTCGTCGAAGACCAGGGTCCCGATGTCGTCCCCATCCGCCATGACGTTCTTCAGCGCCAGCATAATCCGGGCCAGCTCGCCGCCGGAGGCCACCTTCTGCATGGGGCGGAGGGCCTCGCCCACATTGGCGGACATCAGGAACTGGACCTCCTCCAGTCCGTTCTCGTCCATACCCTCCCCGTCCTTGGGGGTAAACTCCGTCTGGAAGCGCACCTTCGGCATGTCCAGCTCCCGCAGCTCCTCCTGGACCCGCCACTGGAGGTCCTCCGCCGCCTCCCGCCGGGCCTGGGAGAGCAGCGCTCCCCGCCTCTGGGCCTCCTGCCGCTGTTTTTGCAGCGCCTGCTCCATCCGCGCCAGGGCGTCGCCGCTGTCCTGGAGCTCCTCCCGCTCCCGGCGGCAGTTTTCCAGATAGGCGAGCATGTCCTCCACTGTGGCTCCGTACTTCTTTTTCAGCCGGTAGAGCCGGTCCAGCCGCTCCTCCACCTGGTCCAGCTCGCCGGGGGAGAAGTCGAAGGACCGGCTCAGGTCCCGCAGGGTGTCCGCCGCGTCGTCCGCCGCGCAGCGCAGGGCGGTGAGCCTCTCCGACAGCTCGGACAGCTCCGGGCTCAATCCGGCGGCGCTCTGCACCGCCCCCTCCGCATCGGCGATGAGGCCGCAGGCGCCCTCCTGATCCTCGTCGCCGGACAGGGCGAACTCCGCGCTCTGCACCGCCTCCATCAGCTTGCCCGCGCTGCGCAGCAGCGTGCGCCGGGCGGAGAGCTCCTCGTCCTCCCCGGCCTTCAGGCGGGCCCGCTCCAGCTCCTGAATCTGGTACTCCAGGGTGTCCAGGCGGCGGACGCGCTCCGCCTCGTCCATACGGAGGCGGTCAATGCCTCTCCGGGTCTCCCGCCACGCGGCATAGGCCTCCCGGTAGCTGTTCAGCAGCTCCAAATGCCGCCCAAACCGGTCCAGATAACCCAGATGGCTGGCAGGGTCCAGAAGCTGCTGGCCGTCGTGCTGGCCGTGGATATTCAGAAGCTGCCGCCCCAGCTCCCGGAGCTGGGACACCGTCACCAGCCGCCCGCCGACGCGGCAGGCGCTGCGCCCGTCGCTCTGAATCTCCCGCTGGAGGAGAAGCTCCTCTCCGGCGGGAAAGCCGTTTTCCTCCAGCCAGGGCAGAGGAGGCGTCTGGGTAAACACCGCCGTCACCAGGGCAGATTTGCTCCCGGTGCGGATCAGCTCCCGGCTGGTGCGCTCCCCCAGCACCGCGCCGATGGCATCAATGACGATGGATTTGCCCGCGCCGGTCTCTCCGGTCAGCGCATTGAAGCCCGGCTCAAACTGGACGTCCACCGACTCAATCAGCGCGATATTTTCGATATGAAGTAAAGAGAGCAACGTCCGCTCCTCCTCTCCCGGTCATTTGAGCAGCTTGTGGACCTCCTGATGGAAGCGCTCCGCCGCGTCGTTGTCCCGCATAATCAGAATTCCTGTGTCGTCCCCGGCGAGGCTGGCCACCATGCCGGGAATCTCCATGCCGTCCAGGGCGGAGCAGGCCGCCGAGGCCAGGCCGGGCATGGTGCGCACCACCACCAGATTCTGGGCAAGGTCCACGGAGGTGACGCCCTCTTTGAAGATATTCCGCAGCCGCACCTCCGAGTCTGCCAGCCCCTTCCGGTCCGACACCGCATACCGGTAGCCCCCGGCGAACAGCACCTTGACCAGGCGCAGCTCCTTGATGTCCCTGGAGATGGTGGCCTGGGTGGCGGGATAGCCTCTGGCCCTCAGCTCGTCCAGCAGCTGCTCCTGGGTCTCCACATCTGTGTTCTGGATGATATTTAAAATCTCTGTCTGGCGTGCGCGCTTCATGGGACGTACCCTCCTAACTTCTGATTGAGAATCTGATAAAAGCTGCGCCCCGCCAGCTGGACCAGGCGCGTCTTGTGGGGAGAGCGGGCAATCTCCACCCGCTCGCCTCCCGTCAGACGGATGGACTTTCCCCCATCCACCGACAGGTACAGGTGCTTCCGGCTCCCTCTGGGGAGCTGGATGGTGACGCGGCGGGTGGGCTCCAGCACCAGGGCGCGGGAGGCCAGCTGGTGGGCGCACACCGGCGTCACCACCAGGCACTGGGAGGAGGGCTCCACAATGGGGCCGCCGGCGGACATGGAGTAGGCGGTGGAGCCGGTTGGGGTGGCGATAATCACGCCGTCCCCCATGATGCGCTGCACCAGCGTCTGGTCGGCCCACACCTCCAGCTCGGCCACCCGCGCCATGGAGCCCTTGGAGAATACCGCGTCGTTGAGGGCCAGATCCTGGCTCACCACCCGGTCGCCCCGGAGGACCTGCACATCCAGCATCATGCGCTCCTCCGTGGCAAAGTGTCCCTGGGCCAGGGGGACCAGCAGGGAGAGCTCCGTGCGCTCCAGCTCGGCCATAAAGCCCACGCTGCCCATGTTGACCCCCAAAATCGGCACGCCGTGGAGGGTGGCGTCCCGCGCGGCGTGGAGAATGGTCCCGTCCCCGCCGAAGCAGACCAGCAGGTCGGCGCTGGGAAGCTCCTCCTCCAGCTGCCGCAGCTCCAGATTCCGGGGCATCTCCAGCCGGTCCCCCTTTTTGGGGACAAAGGGCAGGCAGAATACCGTCTCCGCCCCCGCCTTTTTCAGAATCCGGTCCGCCTCCAGGGCGGTGCGCAGCCCCCGGTCCCGGTAGGGGTTGGAACTGAGAATAATTTTCATGCGTCCTCCCCCCTGTCCAGCTGGTGGGAGGCCTCCACCAGCGCCCGCAGGTCGCCCTGGTAGGCCGGTCCCTCCTCCACGGACAGGTAGCCCAGATATTCCAAATTTCCCTCCGGCCCCCGGATGGGAGAAAACGTCAGATCCCGCACAAAGAACCCGCCATGGGCGGCGTGCTCCAAAAAGCGCTCCAGCACCTCCAGATGGACCGCCGGGTCCCGGACCACGCCGTGCTTTCCCACCTTGTCCTTTCCCGCCTCAAACTGGGGCTTGACCAGGCAGACGCCCTGGCCGCTCCCCTTCATCAGGGGGCGGACGGCGGGGAGAATCAGATTCAGGGAGATAAACGACACGTCCACCGAGAAGAAATCCAGCGGCTCCGGAATCTGTTCCCTGGTCAGATAGCGGGCGTTGGTGCGCTCCATGCACACCACCCTGGGGTGGGTGCGCAGGCGGTAGTCCAGCTGGTTGTAGCCCACGTCCACGGCATACACCTTCTCCGCCCCATTTTGGAGCATACAGTCGGTAAAGCCGCCGGTGGAGGCCCCAATGTCGGCGCACACCGCCCCAGTCAGGGAAATTGGCCACAGCCCCATGGCCTTCTCCAGCTTCAGGCCGCCCCGGCTCACATAGGGCAGGGCCCTGCCCCGCACCTCCACCGCCTGTTCCTCTGTCACGGGGAAGCCCGCCTTGTCCGCCTTCTGACCATTTACATAGACCTGGCCCGCCATAATCACAGCCTGGGCCTTTTGGCGGCTCTCCGCCAGCCCGCGCTCCACCAGGACCACGTCCAATCTCTTCTTATTCTTCACGGCCCAGCACCTCCATCGCCCGGCGGAACAGGCCGCGTCCATCCAGGCCTAAGCTCTGCCGCAGCACGTCCGCCGCCCCGTGGGTCACATAACCCCGGCCGCAGTTGACCAGAGCGGTCTTCGCCTCCACTCCGGCGGCCTCCAGGGCGGCCAGCGTGCGCACGCCTACGCTCCCCTGCTCCACGCACTCCTCGGCCGCCAGAAACCGGCCCGTCTTCCGGACCGACTCCACCGCCGCCTCTGTGGAGAGAGGGGTAATCACATTCCACTTTATTACCTCGGCCTGGACGCCCCGCCCGGCCAGCAGCTCCGCCGCCTCCAGCAGGGCGTTGATCTCCGTCCCATAGCCGGCCAGGGTAATGTCCTTCCCTGTGCGCAGAACCACCGCCGGCTCCGGCCCGGAGTCCCCCTGGAACGCCCCCTGTCCCCCTCTGGGGTAGCGCACCGCCGCCGGCCCCTCCGTGTGGAGCACCGCCTGCTCCAGCATCCGGTCCAGCTCCGCAAAGTTGGAGGGGGCGTACACTGTCATCCCCGGCACGCTGTCCAGATAGGCCACATCAAACAGGCCGTGGTGGGTCTCTCCATCCTCTCCCACCAGGCCGGCCCGGTCCACCGCCAGCACCACATGAAGGCGGTCGATGGCCGTGTCATGGAGCAGCATATCATAGCTGCGCTGCAAAAATGTGGAGTACACCGCAAAGACCGGCATCACGCCCCGCTTGGCCATTCCCGCCGCCATGGAGACGGCGCAGCCCTCGGCGATGCCCACGTCAAAAAAGCGGTCCGGATAGGCCTGGGCAAAGCCGCCCAGACCGGCGCCCCCCGTCATGGCGGCTGTGATGGCACAGATGCGCCCATCCTGCCGGGCCAGGCGGAGCAGCGTCCGGCCGAAGACGCCGGAGAACGTCTCCCCCGCCGCCTTTTGGGGTCTGCCCGTCTCCCGGTCAAAGGGGGGCACCCCGTGAAAGGCGTCCGGGTTGCGCTCCGCCGGAGGGTATCCCTTGCCCTTCACTGTGCGCACATGAAGGAGCACCGGCTCCTTTAACGTTGCCGCGTATTGGAGAATTTTGGTCAGATAGGGCAGGTCGTGGCCGTCCACCGGCCCCAGATAGGTAAAGCCCATATTTTCAAACATACTGCAGGGCAGAATGCTCTGCTTCAGGGCCTTCTTCAGGCTGTGGGTCACGCGGTAGAGCTTCCGCCCCAGCCAGCAGGCCCCCATCACCCGGCGGTACCCCTGCTTGAAGCTGAGGTACTGGGGCTTCAGCCGCTGGCTGGCCAGGTGCTGCGCCACCGCCCCCACGTTCCGGGCGATGGACATGCCGTTGTCGTTGAGAATGACCAGGAGCTGCCCTCGGTACTGCCCCGCGTTGGACAGGCCCTCATAGGCCAGGCCGCCGGTGAGCGCGCCATCCCCCAGCAGGGCCAGCACCCGCTCTTCCCCATGGAGCAGGTCGCGGGCACGGGCCATCCCCAGAGCCGCCGCCACAGAGTTGGAGGCGTGCCCGGCGATGAAGGCATCGTGGACGCTCTCGCTGGGCTTGGGAAAGCCGGCGATTCCGCCGTACTGCCGCAGAGAGGCCATCTGTTCCCGGCGGCCGGTGAGCATTTTATGAAGATAGCACTGGTGTCCCACGTCGAATACCAGGCGGTCCCGGCTGGTGTCAAACACCCGATGAATGGCCACGGTCAGCTCCGCCGCCCCCAGGTTAGAGGCCAGATGTCCGCCGGTAGCGGACACATCCGCAATCAGTTCCTCCCGGAGGCGGCCGCACAGAGAGACCGCCTCCTGGTCGCTGAGGCCGGCCAAAAGGGGGCCGTTTTCCGTTTTTTCTCTCCGCTCCTGCAAAGCACTCCCTCGCTTCCGGCTGTTACAAAATAACCGGGCCCGCCAGCCCAATGGCCGCGCCCAACACAGCGCCCATAATCACCTGGGGCAGGGTGTGGCCCAGGTTTTCATTGAGCTTCTTCCCCTGAAACTCCTCCGGCAGGTCCTTCCAGTGCTCCCGCACATAGTTGAGCACTTTGGCCTGCTCCCCCGCCGACCGGCGCACATTACAGGCGTCGTACATAACCACCAGCGCCACGGCGGCGGACAGGGAGAACAGCGGGTCCCGCCAGCCGCAGATCTGGCCGATTGCCGCGGTGGCCGCGCAGATGAAGGCGGAGTGGGAGGAGGGCATGTTGCCGCTCCCCAGCATCCGCTTCAAATCCAGACTGCGGTTGATCACCAGGTGAAGGAGGGTCTTCAGAACCTGGGCCACAAACCAGGCGAAAATGGCCAAATCCAGGGTGAGATTTCCGGTTAAAAAGCCTGCATGATCCATATAAACCCTCCTATCGCGTTTATCCTGCCGTTTACTTCCGTCTCTGGGCCAGCGCCAGCGCCAGCTCCCGCAGAAATTCCGGGCTGTCAAAGCCCTCCAGCGCCCTCTCCGCCTGGCCGGTGAGCTTCCGCACCAAATCGCGGCTCTCCTCCAGGCCCAGGGCGGTGACAAAGGTATTTTTCCCGTTGACCTGGTCGGACCCCACGCTCTTGCCCAGCTCCGCCGCCGTCCCGGTGACGTCCAGAATATCGTCCTGAATCTGGAAGGCGCGGCCCAGGCACTGGGCGTACTTCCGCACCGCTTTCCGCTGCTCCGCCGTTCCCCCGGCCGCAATGCATCCCAGTTCCGCCGCCGCGGAGATCAGGGCCCCGGTCTTCAGGCTCTGGAGCTGCTCCAGCTCCTCCAGGGTGAGGGCCCGCCCCTCCCCGGCCATATCCAGGGCCTGGCCGCCCACCATGCCCTCCGGTCCGGCCCGCCAGGCCAGGCAGGACACCGCCTCCGCCACCCGCTCAGCCGGGAGCTGCGCCTGGGTCAGGGTCTCAAAGGCGGCGGTGAACAGGCCGTCTCCCGCCAGAATGGCGGCGGCCTCGCCGAACACCTTGTGGTTGGTGGGCCGTCCCCGGCGCAGGTCGTCATTGTCCATCGCCGGCAGGTCATCGTGGATAAGGGAGTAGGTGTGCACCATCTCCACTCCACAGGCGAAGGGCAGGGCCGCCTCCGCCTCCCCGCCGCACAGGCGGCAGCACTCCAGGGTAAGCACCGGCCGGATGCGCTTGCCTCCCGCCAGAAGGGAGTACTCCATGGCCGCCGTCAGGTCGGCATACCGGGCGCTGCCCTGAAATCTGGCCCGGAGGGCGGCCTCCACCGCCTGCTGGTCCTCCTGAAGCCGCTTTTGAAATTGTGCCCAGTCCATCCTTACCCCTCCCCCTGGAACGGCTCCTCCTGGGGCTGGCCGTCGGGACCGGCGGTGAGCAGCTTGACCTTCTGCTCCGCCTCGTCCAGCTGCCGGGTGCAGGTGCGGAGAATGGCCGCCCCCTCCTCGAAGAGGGTCATCGCCTCCTCAAGGGGGGCGTCCCCCTTCTCCAGCAGGGCCACAATCTCCTCCAGGCGGGCCATGGACTGTTCAAAGGTCAGTTTTTTCTTGGTGGGCATTTCATCACGTCCCTTTCTTCATGCTGTCCCAGTCTGATCACAAACCGCCGCCCCGCTCCTCCACGGTGCAGGACAGGCTCCCGTCGGCCAGCCGCAGGGAGAACCGCTCCCCCGGCGCGGCGTCCCCCACCGAGGCAATGACCTTTCCGTCCCCCTTCTGGGCGATGGCGTACCCGCGGCCCAGCACCTTCAGGGGGCTCAGGGCGTCCAGAGAGGCCGCCAGGCGGGCGAAGCGCTGCCGCTTCCGGGCAACGCATTTTTCAAGACCCCGGCGCAGGCCCCCGTCCAGGCGCTCCAGCCGTCCGCTCTTCTTCAGGGCGAGTCCGCGCATCCCTCCGGCCATCCGGCCGGTGAGATAGTCCAGATAGACCCGCTTGTCCTGAAAATATGCCTCCGGACTGGTCATCACCCGGCTCCCGGCCAGGCGCTCCAGCCCCTGCCGCTCCCGGAGAAGCCGCTGCCGGACCGCCTGCTCCATCCGCTGTCCCAGACTCAGAAGGGCGGCGTACGCCTCGCCCTGGTCCGGCACCGCCAGCTCGGCGGCGTTGGAAGGAGTAGCCGCCCGCAGGTCGGCGGCGAAGTCCGCAATGGTGACGTCGGGCTCGTGGCCCACGGCGGAGATCACCGGGATCTCCGAATCACAGATGGCCCGGGCCACAACCTCCTCGTTGAAGGCCCACAGGTCCTCCATGGACCCGCCACCCCGGCCGGTGATGATCAGATCGGCCGCGCGGTGAAGGCCGGCCCAGCGGATGGCGGCGGCAATCTCCTCCGCCGCCCCCTCCCCCTGGACCCGCACCGGGATGATTTTGACCTGGGCCATGGGCCACCGGGCCCCCAGAATCCGGAGCATATCCCGCACTGCCGCGCCGGTGGGGGAGGTAATCAGCGCGATTGTCCCCGGTATCCGCGGCAGGGGCTTTTTGCGGCCCCGGTCAAAGAGCCCCTCCCGGAGCAGCCGGGCCTTCAGCTGTTCAAAGGCCACCGCCAAGTCTCCCGCCCCCTCCGGCGTGAGACGGGCGCAGTAGAGCTGGTACTGTCCGTCTCTGGGAAACACCGTCACCCGGCCGGCGGCGATGACCTGCATTCCGTTCTGGGGCTGGAAGCGCAGGGAGGCCGCGTCGCTGCGGAACATCACGCACCGCACGGCCCCCTCCCCGTCCTTCAGGGTGAAGTAGAGGTGGCCGGAGGTGTGCCGCTTATAGTTGGAGATCTCCCCCCGCACCATCAGCCGGGAGAGCAGGCGGTCTTTGTCCATCAGGGCCTTCAGATAGCGTCCAAGCTGGCCCGGCGTCAAGATATTCTGTTCCATCTTCGCTCCTGTTCTCTCTCCATGGCGCGCCAGGTGAGGACCGCCGTCCCCATGGCGTTGTCGGCGGCGTACCGGGGCTGGGCAAATAGGGCTCCGCAGGTCCGCTCCAGGGCGGCGCGGAGCTGGGTGTTGGAGGCCACGCCGCCGGAGCACAGCACCGGCAGGCCGGGACAGCGCCGCTGGGCCTCCTGGGTGGTCCGGAGCACCACGTCAATGACCGTATCCAGCACAAAGCGGGCGGTATTGGCCGGCTTCTCCCCCTCCTCCAGCAGCTTCTTCACCTGGTTCTCCATACCGGACAGAGAAAACGTCAGCTCCTTCCGCTTCACCCGGTATGCCCGGCAGGCGTCCGCCTGCCCGTACAGGGCGTCCAGGGCCTTTCCCGCCGGAAATTGCAGCCCCATCAGAACGCCGGCGCGGTCGATGAGCTGTCCGGCGGAGATGTCGCTGGCGCCGCCCAAAATTTCTGTCCGGAGGGACACGCCGTCCTCCGCCGGCTCCACCCGGAGCAGCTCCGTGGTGCCGCCGGACAGATGCCAGGCCAGAAACGGGCGGTCCAGCAGCTCCAGCCGGCCGGCAGACCAGGCCGCCGCGGCCAGGTGCCCCTCCTGGTGGGAGAAGGCGCGGAAGGGCACGTCCAAAACCTGGGCAAGCACCTGTCCCTGGGAGGCTCCCGCCAAAAAGCAGGGCATATAGGAGCCCTCCACCGCCCGCGGGCGGGTACTGGCCCCCACCGCGCGGACGGGCTCCGGCAGTCCCTCCTCCAGCAGCCCGGAGACCACCTCCGGCAGCCGCTTCACATGCTGAAACAGGGCTTCGCTCTGGCGCAGGCCCAGCGCTCCCGGCCGCACCTCCAGAAGCCGGCCGGCGTTCTCTCCCCGCGCCCCGTCAAACCACGCGGCCGAGGTGGTATAGTTGCTGGTATCCAGCCCCAGCGCCAGCATAGCTTACTCCCCCTGTCCCTCTTCCGCGTCCCCGGCGGGCTCCTCCCACTGAGCGGGGTCCTCGTGGAGCTCCGTGCGGACAAAGGAGCCCAGAATGCCGTTGACAAAGGAGGCGACCTCCGGGGATTCATACTTCTTGGTCAGGTCCACCGCCGCGTTGATGGCGGAGGCGTTGGGCACGTCCGGCATGTACAGCACCTCGTACATGGCCACCCGCAGAACGGAGCGGGCCATACGGGGAATCCGGTTCAGGGACCAGTCCACCGCATACCGGCTGATAAAGGCGTTCAGTTCCTCCCAGTGGGCGGCCACGCCCTCCACCAGGGCGCGGATATACGCCCGCTGCTTCTCGTTGGGGTACTGGGCGTATACGGAGCTCTCCTGGCCCAGGGCGGCAAAGCGCTCCCGGTTCAGCTCCCCCTCCAGCACCTCCTGGGCGCTCCGGCCGGCAAACTCCAGCTCAAACGCCAAATGCACCGCAATTTCGCGGGTGTTGTTTCTTGTCATAGTCTTTCCTCCGTCCATGGGACGATTTTTCTGTCCGGATTATTATACCGCCAGCCCGGCAAATCCGCAAGCCTCCGCGGCTTTGGCAGGCGGGCCATATAACGCCAGTTTTCATTATATACAGAATGATACAAAAAAGAAACCCCCAAAATCCACAAGCTGTGGTTTTGGGGGTTCCCTCTGGTCGGATGGGTTACGCGTAGAAGCGGTGGCCGCCGATCACAGCCACGCAGGTCCGGTTGCGGGAGGCCCAGCTGCTGGCGGCGGAGTCAAAGTACAGCGCGTCCTTGACCTCCTCCACCACGCCGCCGTCCATCACCAGCTTGGCGGCAATCACGCTCTCGGCGTTGGGATTGCTCCGGCCGATGTGTCCGGTCCAGTAGGTGGTAAACTGGTTCTTCTGGGCCAGCACGCCCTCCACCGTATCCGGGAAGGCAGGGTGCTTCATGCGGTTGAGCACAACGTTGCCCACCGCCATTTTCCCTCCAGGGGCTGGTTGCCGCTCTCTGTGTAAATCACGCGGGAGAGCCAGAACAGGTCCTCCTGGTCGTAGTACAGCTCTCCGAAGGTGGCCGCGCCGCTGCCGCGGGTCACGGCGATGTTTCCGGTGGCGCTGTCCCAGCTCACGGATGCGTCAAAGGCCTCCGCCACAACGGACAGGGGCAGGGTGACACGGCCGTTGACCAGCTGGACCTTCTCCGGCACATAGAGGTACCGGTTATTGACGGTGACATACAGCTGGCCCACCTTGGCGGTCAGCACCAGCTTGTCGTTGTGCACCGTGGCGGTCTGTGTGCCGGCGTCCCACTGGAACATCGCCGTGGAATCCAGGCACTCAGCCATGGGGACTAACGCCACGTAGGTTGTTCCGCCGCGCACCATTTTGGCCGTCTCCTGAGAGACCGGCTGGCCGTCCACCGTCAGGGTGTAGTCCAGCGTCTCCTCCGGAGCAGGGGCCGCCTTTTCCGGCTCCTGGGCCGCCTCTGGCTGTGCCGGAGTTGCCGGCGCTGTCTGGGCGACGGGCGCTTCCACCGGTTCTACCGGAACGGCAGCCCCCTGTTCCACCCCGGCCCCCATTAAAAGGGCCACAGCACAGGAACTCAGCAGCAGCGAAAACAGCTTTCGCGTCATGGTCTTCACTCCTATGGTTACAAAATTATGTCAACAAAGGTGACAGCAAAAGCAACTGTTTGTTACTTTTGTTACCACATTGTAACCAATCCACGGTGCTCTGACAAGGGTAATTTTCACTATACTTTTCTGTATTTTATTGTTCATTTTTTCTAACTCACCAAAATTTTCGATGTTTCCAGCCCAATTTCACGATTTTTATTCAAAGCCGGCCACGAAAACTATACAAATTTGTCCCTCCCGCCTCCAGGCCCCCGGAACGCCCCCCGCCCGGTCCTCTTAAAATTTACCCTTGCAATGCCGCCGGATTTATGCTATAGTAACGGAGCAGTCAATGCAGGTGTAGTTCAATGGCAGAATGTCAGCTTCCCAAGCTGAACACGGGGGTTCGATTCCCCTCACCTGCTCCACAAAGAGAGACACGGCCCTTTCGTCGTGTCTTTCTTTCTAAACACGGCGCTGCATGTCCAGCAGGAAGCTGGAACGCGCCGGCGCCGGAGACTGTGCGCCTGTAATTTAAATCTTATTATTTAAATAAGGTATGTAAGCGGAATGCTGGCGTCAGGAAGGCGCCTGTCTCCCCCTACCAGGGAAGACAGGCGTTTTTTTCATGAAACAAGGGGGTTCTCATGACTTTAGAGGCATTTTTTCAAGACGTTCCCAAGGCGGCCGCCGCCTTCTCCGGCGGCACGGACTCCGCCCTGCTTGTGTGGGCGGCCAGGCAATACGGCTGCGATGTGCGGGCCTACTACGTCAAAACCGCCTTTCAGCCGGAATTTGAGCATCGGGACGCCCTGCGCCTGGCCAGGGAGCTGGACGTGCCCATGACCGTTGTGGAGGCGGACATTCTGTCCGTGCCAGAGGCGGCGGCCAACGGGCCGGAGCGGTGCTACCACTGCAAGCGCGCCCTCTTCACCCGCCTGTGGGCGGCCGCCCGGCGGGACGGGTATCCGGTTCTGCTGGACGGCACCAACGCCTCCGACGACGCGGGGGACCGGCCGGGAATGCGGGCCATCCGGGAGCTGGGGGTGCGCTCCCCTCTGCGGGAGTGCGGCCTCACCAAGGCCGATGTGCGGCGGCTGTCCAGGCAGGCGGGGCTGTTTACCTGGGACAAGCCGGCCTACGCCTGTCTGGCCACCCGCATCCCCACCGGAACGGCCATCACCGCCGCCGCGCTTGAAAAGGCGGAGCGGGCGGAGAGCGCCCTTCACGCCCTGGGCTTTCGGGATTTCCGGGTGCGGATTTTTCACGGGACGGCCCGGATTCAGGTCCGTTCCGGGCAGATGCCCCTGATTCTGGAGCGGCGCGGCGAAATCCTGGCCGCCTTGGCGGATTTCGATGGGATTTTGCTGGATTTGCAGGACAGATAAAAGCTCCGCTCCTGCCGCAGAGGCAATTCTGCCCCAATGGAGGTTCTTTTCAATGGACAACAAACACGATATTCTGGCCCTCCTCCGGGGGGTTGCCGCCGGGGAGACCGCCCCGGAGGAGGCGCTTCTGAAGCTGAAGGAGGCGCCCTTTGAGGATTTGGGCTATGCCAAGGTGGATTTCCACCGCTCCGTCCGGCAGGGCGCGGCGGAGGTGATCTACGGGGCGGGCAAGACCCCGGCGCAGATTGCCGGCATCGCCGCGAAAATGGGGGAGCGGGGCTGCAAAAACATTCTCATCACCCGCATCGGCCCGGAGGCGGCGGAGGCCGTCTCTCAGTCCGTCCCCCTGGACTACCACCCGGAGGCCCGGCTGGGCCTCGCCTTCCCCGGCGCGCAGAAGCGCCTGGGCCATATTGTGGTGGCCACCGGGGGCACCAGCGACATCCCTGTGGCGGAGGAGGCCGCTCTCACTGCGGAGGCCATGGGCAACCGGGTGACGCGGCTGTACGACGTGGGGGTGGCGGGGCTGCACCGGCTGCTCTCCAATCTGGACACCCTGATGGCCGCCCGCTGCGTGGTGGCCGTGGCGGGGATGGAGGGGGCCCTGGCCTCTGTCATTGGCGGCCTGGTGGACTGCCCCGTCATCGCCGTCCCCACCAGCGTGGGCTATGGGGCCAGCTTCGGCGGCCTGTCCGCCCTGCTGAGTATGCTCAACTCCTGCGCCTCCGGGTGCAGCGTGGTGAACATCGACAACGGCTTCGGCGCGGGTTTCCTGGCCAGCCGCATCAATCAAATGGAAGGACTGGAGGAATTTTGAGATGAAAACCCTTTATCTGGAATGTCGTATGGGGGCCGCCGGAGATATGCTCATGGCCGCTCTGTACGAGCTGCTGGAGGACAAGCAGGGATTTCTGGACGCTATGAACAGCCTGGGGCTCCCCGGCGTCCGTGTGGAGGCCCAGGCCGCCTCCACCTGCGGCATCGCCGGCTCTCACATGTCCGTCACGGTGGACGGGCAGGAGGAGCTGGACCACGGCCATCACGGCCACGGGGAAGAACATCACCACGGCCAGGAGCACGGGCATCCCCACCATCACCACGCCACGCCGGGACATATCGGAGCGATCATCAGCGGCCTC
Organism: uncultured Oscillospiraceae bacterium; assembly: GCA_944387755.1. The sequence goes on from CALXGC010000023.1 coordinate 23,310, forward strand.
CCTCTCCCGGAGGAGGTCAAGGCCCACGCAAAGGCCGTCTATGACGCCATCGCCCAGGCGGAGGCCAAAGCCCACGGCTGCACGGTGGGAGACGTCCACTTCCACGAGGTGGGGGCGCTGGACGCGGTGGCCGACGTAACGGGGGTGTGCTACGCCCTCTCCCTGCTGAAGCCGGAGCAGATTCTCGTCTCCCCCGTCCACGTGGGCAGCGGCACGGTGCGCTGCGCCCACGGCGTCATGCCCGTCCCCGCTCCCGCCACCGCAAACCTGCTGGCCGGAGCGCCCATCTACGGCGGCTCCGTTCAGGGCGAGCTGTGCACCCCCACCGGCGCGGCTCTGCTGGTCCACTTCGCCCAAAAATTCGGCCCCATGCCTGTGATGTCCACAAAGGCCGTGGGCGTGGGCATCGGCACAAAACAGTTTGAGCAGGCCAACTGCGTCCGGGCCTTCTGGGGCGAGACGGCGGAGGAGGCCAACGGAGAAATCCTGGAGCTGGTGTGCAATCTGGACGACATGACCCCAGAGGCCCTCTCCTTCGCCTGCGCCCGCCTGCTGGAGGCCGGAGCCCTGGATGTATACACCGTCCCCGGCACCATGAAGAAGGGCCGCCCCGGCTGGGTGCTCACCGTCCTGTGCGCCCCGGAGCAGGAGGGAAATCTGGCCCGGAAAATCCTGGCCGAGACCACCACCAACGGCCTGCGGGTGCGCAGATGCGGAAAATATTTTCTCACCCCCGGCGCGGGACAGGCTCAGACCCAGTGGGGCCCCGTGGGCCTGAAGCTGGCCCAGGGCTTCGGCGTCTCCCATATAAAGCCGGAGTTCGAGGATGCGGCAGAGCTGGCCCGAAAAAACGGCGCGTCCTACCAGGAGGTTGTGAAGGAGATCCTGAAAAAGCTGTAAGGAGACTGTCTTTGCGGCCTGCGGCGGCCCTGGCGCGCCTCCGCGCCCGACCAATCCAGAAAGAGGTATCTCTGTGAAGCAAAAAAACGTTTCTGCATTTGTTCTGTTTCTGATTCTCGCCCTCCTGCCCGGCTGTCAGGGAAATTCCAACCCCGCCGGTCCGGCGCTGGGGACGGACACGGTGGTGGTGGCCATGAGTCCCACTTCAGAGCCGGAGGCCGGCTTCGACCCCGCCTTCGGCTGGGGAGCCGGGGAGCACGTCCATGAGCCGCTGATTCAGTCCACCCTCACCGTCACCAACCCCGACCTGACCATCGGCTATGACCTGGCCTCCGGCTATACGGTCAGCAGCGACGGCCTCACCTGGACTGTGACCATCCGGGACGACGCGGTCTTCACCGACGGGGAGCCGCTGACGGCGGAGGACGTGGCTTTTACCTACAACACCGTGAAACATTCCAGCTCGGTAAACGACTTCACCATGCTGGATTACGCGGAGGCGGCGGACGGGACCACCGTGGTCTTCCACATGAACCATCCCTTCTCCATCTGGCCCTATACCATGGCCAACGTGGGTATCGTGCCGGAACACGCCTATGACCCCGCATCCTATGGGGCCAACCCCATCGGCTCCGGCCGGTATGCGCTGGTCCAGTGGGACCGGGGCCAGCAGGTGATTTTGGAGGCCAATCCGGACTACTACGGGGAGGCCCCCAAGATCCGGCGGGTGGTTATCCTCTTTATGGAGGAGGACGCCGCGTTTCTGGCCGCTCAGGCGGGACAGGTGGATGTGGCCTACACCTCCGCCACCTACTCCGACCAGACGGTCTCCGGCTATACCCTGGCGGCATACGGCAGCGTGGACAACCGGGGCTTCAACCTGCCCGCCGTCCCCGCCGGAACGGACCAGCAGGGCCGGGAGGTGGGCAACGATTTTACCGCCGATGTGCTGGTCCGCCGGGCCATCAACATGGGGATTGACCGGCAGGAGATGATCAGCCACGTCTTAAACGGCTATGGCTCCCCCGCCTACAGCGTGTGCGACAATCTGCCCTGGTACACCCCCGCCTCGGAGGCGGCGTACGACCCAGAGGGGGCCGCCGCTCTGCTGGACCAGGCCGGCTGGGTCCTGGGCCCGGACGGAATCCGGGAGAAGGACGGGGCGAGGGCGGAGCTAAACCTGCTCTACTCCACCGGGGACTCCGTCCGGCAGGCCCTGGCCGCCGATTTCGCCAATCAGCTGGAGGAGCTGGGAATTGCCTGCACTCTGGAGGGGGTTGGCTGGGACACCGCCTATGACCGCGCCCTGTCCGACCCGCTGATTTGGGGCTGGGGTGCCCACACCCCCATGGAGCTGTACAACATCTACCACACGGGGAATTCCGGCTCCGCCCTGTACTCCCCCTATGCCAATGAGACGGTGGACCGCTATATGGACGCCGCCCTGGCCTGCACCGGTTTGGAGGAGTCCTACTCCCTGTGGCAGAGGGCTCAGTGGGACGGCTCCACCGGCGTCACGCAGGAGGGGGACGTCCCCTGGATTTGGCTGGTCAATGTGGACCACCTCTACTGGGTGCGGGACGGCCTCCAGATTGCAGAGCAGAAGATTCACCCCCACGGCCACGGCTGGTCCATCGTCAACAATGTGGACCAGTGGAGCTGGTGAAATCCCGTTTGCCGCGCGCCAACGCCGCATCAAGCCCACACCGCACGACATTACATATCCCCGGAAAGGAGTTCTCCCCATGAAGCACCGCCTGGCCTTTGCAGGCAGAAAATTGATTCGGATGGCCCTGCTCCTGTTGGGGGTCAGCCTGGCCGCTTTTCTGCTGATGGCCGCTTCTCCCCTCGACCCCCTCCAAACCAACGTGGGACAGGCCGCCCTGGGGACCATGAGTCAGGAACAGATTGCCCAGCTGGAGGCGTACTGGGGGACCGGCGTCCCCCTGCCGGAGCGGTATTTCAGCTGGCTGTCCGGCGCGGTTCGGGGAGACCTGGGCGTCTCCCTGCTCTACCGCCAGCCGGTGCTGGAGGTCATCGGCACGCGCCTGGAAAACTCCCTGGGCCTGCTGCTGTTCGCCTGGGCGCTGGCCGGAGTTCTGGGGCTGGCCCTGGGCGTGCTGGCCGGAGCGCTGCGGGACCGGTGGCCGGACCGGCTGATTCGGGGCGTGTGCCTGCTGCTCACCAGCACCCCCTCCTTCTGGCTGGCCCTGCTGGCGCTGATGGTTTTTTCCCTGGGACTGGGGTGGTTCCCCAGCGGCCTATCCGTCCCCATCGGCGTGGAGGCCGCGGACGTCACCGTCTGGGAGCGGCTCCGCCACGCCGTCCTGCCGGCCCTCACCCTGAGCGTCGCCGGTATGCCCAGCATCGCCCTTCACACCCGCGCCAAAATGGCGGAGGTGATGGCGTCCGACTATGTGCTCTACGCCCAGGCGCGGGGGGAGTCCCTGCCCGCCATTGTGCTGCGCCACGGGCTTCGGAATGTTGCGCTTCCCGCCATCACGCTGCAATTTGCCTCGGTGAGCGAAATCATCGGCGGCTCCGTGCTGGTGGAGCAGGTATTCTCCTACCCCGGCCTGGGCCAGGCGGCGGTGGACGCCGGCCTGGGCAGCGACCTGCCGCTGCTGCTGGGCGTCACCGTTATCACCGCCGCCATCGTCTTCGGCGGCAATCTGCTGGCCGACCTGCTCTATGGCGCGGTGGACCCGAAAATCAGAAGGGGGGCGGCCAAGCTGTGAACCGTCTCAACCAGCGCCAGCGGGCGCTGCTTCTGCTGCTGCTCACGGCGGCGGTGCTGCTGGCCGTGGCTCTCCTGGGCGCGCTTCTGAGCACGCGCGCCCAGGAGGCCGTCTTTTCCCGGACCAATCTCCCCCCCGGCCTCCCCTTCCTGTTCGGCACCGACTGGATGGGCCGGGATATGCTGGCCCGCACCCTGGCCGGGCTGTCCCTCTCCATCCGCATCGGCGCGCTCACCGCCTGTGTCAGCGCCTCTCTGGCCCTGATTTTGGGGGTGCTGGCCGCGCTGAACCGGCGGGCGGACGCCCTCATCTCCTGGTGCATCGACCTGTTTCTGGGCATTCCCCACATTCTGCTGGTGATGCTCATCTCCCTGGCCTTTGGCCGCGGATTTGTGGGGGTGGTGGCCGGCGTCTCTCTGAGCCACTGGCCCTCTCTGGCCCGCCTGGTGCGGGGGGAGATTCTTCCTTTGCGTCAGGCGCCCTATGTCCAGGCCGCGGAGCGGCTGGGGGTCTCCCGCTGGAAGCTGGTCCGCCTCCACTTTCTCCCCCATCTGCTGCCCCAGTTTCTCACCGGGCTGGTGCTCCAGTTTCCCCACGCCATTCTCCACGAGGCCAGCGTGACCTTTCTGGGCTTCGGCCTGTCCCCGGAGCAGCCCGCCGTCGGCGTCATACTCTCGGAGAGTATGCGCTATCTCACCACCGGCCGGTGGTGGCTGGCCCTCTTCCCCGGTCTGGCCCTGGTGGGGGTGGTCCTGCTGTTCGCCGCTCTGGGGGAACAGGTCCGGCGGCTGCTGGACCCCTCCAGCGTACACGCGTAACCGCACACAAGGAGGTTTTTCATGGACCCCATTTTACAGGTGGACCGCCTGTCCATCTCCTTCACCCAGTACCAGCGCGGCCTGCGCCAGCGCACCCTTCCGGTCATCCGGGAGCTGTCCCTCTCCCTCTTTCCCGGCCAGACGGCGGCGGTGGTGGGCTCCAGCGGCTCCGGCAAGAGCCTGCTGGCCCACGGAATTCTGGGCCTTCTGCCCTACAACAGCCGCCTGGAGGGGACCATCCTCTACCGCGGCGAGCCCCTGACCCAGAAGCGGCTGAACGCCCTCCGGGGCCGGGAGATTGCCCTTGCGCCCCAGGGCGTCACCTATCTGGACCCCCTGATGGAGGTGGGGCCCCAGGTGCGGAAGGGGCGGCGGGACCAGGAGGCCCGCAGGCGGAGCCGGGCGGCGCTCTCCCGGTACGGCCTTGGGCCGGAGGTGGAGCGGCTCTACCCCTTTGAGCTCTCCGGCGGCATGGCCCGGCGGGTACTCATCGCCTCCGCCGTGGCGGAGCGCCCCAGCCTCGTCATCGCCGACGAGCCCACCCCCGGCCTGGACCTCCGGGCCGCCGGCCGGATTTTAGGACACTTCCGGGAGCTGGCGGAGGAGGGCGCGGCGGTGCTCCTCATCACCCACGACCTGGAGCTGGCCCTCTCCATCGCCCACCGGGTGTTCGTCCTCTACGCCGGGGAGACGGTGGAGGAGGCGGACGCCGCCGACTTCGCCGCCGGCCGGCTGCGCCACCCCTATACCCGCGCCCTGTGGGCCGCTATGCCCCAGAACGGCTTCACCCCCATTCCCGGCGCCCAGCCCTGTCCCGGCGAGATCTCCCAGGGCTGCCAGTTCGCCCCCCGGTGCCCCCGCCGTCAGGCGCGGTGTCTGTCCGCAGGGACGGTCCCCTGCGTCCCCATCCGCGGCGGGACGGTCCGCTGTTATTTTCCGGAGGGGGGGGATACGCCGTGAGTTTGGAGGGAAAACACCTGTCGTTCCGCTACCCCCGCCGGGGCCGCCAACCGGTGCTGGAGGATGTCAGCCTCACCCTGGCGCCCGGAGAGCGCCTGGGTCTCACCGCCCCCAGCGGCCGGGGCAAGACCACCCTGTGCAGGCTTCTGGCGGGCTATGAGCGGCCGGACCGGGGAGAAGTGCTTTTGGACGGCCTCCCCCTGTCCCGCCGGAGGGGCCCCTGCCCGGTGCAGCTCATCGGCCAGCACCCGGAGACCATGCTGGACCCCCTGCTCCCCCTGGGCGTCTCCCTGGAGGAGGCCGGCCCGGCGGACCCCCGCCTGCTGGACGCCCTGCACATTCAGCCCGGCTGGCTGACCCGCTATCCCCAGGAGCTCTCCGGCGGGGAGATCCAGCGGTTCTGCATTGCCCGCGCCCTGGGGCCTGAGACGCGCTATCTGCTGTGCGACGAGATCTCCGCCATGCTGGACTTCATCACCCAGGCGCAGCTCTGGGCGTTTTTGACCCAGGAGGCCCGGCGGCGGGACCTCGGCCTGCTCATCGTCAGCCACAGCGCCCCCCTCCTGGAGCGGATCTGCACCAGAATTCAGGCGCTGTAGCCGGCGCTTCCCACAAAAAAACAGCGGACGGCCAAAAACCGTCCGCTGTTTTCACATGATGTGCTCCTCCGCGCAGTTGTCCAGCACCCGCATTCCCATCTCTTCCGGCCTGGCCACAGGGAACTCCGCGATGCTGTCCGGGTCAAATTTGGAGCACAGGCGCATCTGCGGGCTGAGACGCAGATCCTCCCCGGCGCGTGTCTTCCGCCGTCCGCTTACGTCGTCCATCTGCGGTTTTCAGTACGTCTGGTTGGGGTTGGCCTTGTTCTTGCCATCCTTGACGGCGTTCTGAGGACTGGCGGAGGCGGGGTTCTGGTTCTGCGCCTCCGAACCGGCGTACTCCGGACGCTTCATGCCTTTCTTTGCCATGGACGGTTCCTCCTTTTTTGAATGCCGGGTCATCCGCCCGGCCAGGAAAGTTCGGAAGCCCTTCCAGCTTCCTCCGTCCTCTAGTATGGACCGCCCCGGCGCTTTTATTCCGCCGCGCGCCGTTTTTTTCACGACGCCTGGGGCAGCGTGACAATGGCCTTGAACAGATCCCCGTCCACCGCCAGCTCAAAGCTTCCGCCCTGAAGCTCGGTGAGGCTCTTGGCGATGGACAGGCCCAGGCCGGAGCCCTCTGTCGTCCGGGACTCCTCCCCCCGCACGAAGCGCTCCATCAGCCGCTCCGGCGGCACGTTCAGCGGCTCCCGGGAGATATTTTTCACCGACAGGCTCACGCTGCCCTTCCCACGGCAGATCTCCAGATAGACCCGCGTGCCCTCCAGGGCGTACTTGGCGCAGTTGGACAGCAGGTTATCGATGACCCGCCACAGATGCCGCCCGTCGGCAAAGACGAAGCACTCGCTCTCCGGCACCGTGCGCACCACGGCCAGCTTCTTCCCCTCCAGGCGCTCCTCATACTCCCCCAGCGCCTGGTCCAGAAGCTGCACCATCCCGATTTTTTCCCGGTTCACCGGCAGCGCACCGGTGGAGGCCTTGCTGGCCTCCACCAGGTCCTCGGTGAGCTTCTTCAGCCTCTGGGACTTCCGGTCCAGCACGTCGATATACATCTGCGCCTGGGGGTCGGTCTGCTCCGTGGTCTTCAGCAGCGCCACATAGTTGATGATGGAGGTCAGCGGCGTCTTTAAATCGTGGGAGACGTTGGTAATCAGCTCCGCCTTAAAGCGCTCGCTCTTCATCTGCTCGTTCACCGCCTGGGTCAGGCCGCCGGAGATGTTGTTCAGCGCCTCCGCGTGGCGCTTCAGGTCGGCGGGCAGATGGGCGGCGTCGATCTGGTGGTTCAGGTTTCCGGCGGCGATGACCTCGGTTCCCTTCCGCACCCGCCAGAAGCCAGCGCTCCACCAGGTCAGGAGCAGAAGCGCAGCCACATGAATCAGCATACTCAAAAGGGGATACAGGCCTCTCAGCGGCCACAGGTGGTCCGCCAGGAAGACGGCGGTCAGATACGTGAAGAAGAACAGCACCGTCTTCCAGGTGATGGGCAGCTCCCGGACAAAGGAGCAAATCCGCCGCCAGAGGAATTTCACCACCCTGCACAGCAGGGTGGTCCGGGCCAGGGCCCGGCACTTCACCCGCACGGCCAGGGTCCGCAGAGCGGCCGCGGCCAGCAGGGCCCACAGCCCCGCGGCGGCGGTCCCCGCCCCGGCGAGAAGCAGCAGCCAATCCCGGTCCGCCGCCTCCACAGCCCATTCAAAATACCGGACATACTGGGTCAAAAACAGAAAGAACAGCAGGCTCCCCAGGCCGGCGGCCAGCGCCCACACCTCGCTGAACACCCGGTCCGGCCAGGAGAGGACGGCCCCCTGGGGGCGGCGTCCAGCCGTCCAGAGAAGAAAGCCCAGCAGCAAAACCGCCGCCCCCGCAGAGACGGCCCCAAGAGCGCCATACAGTCCGAAGCGCCCGGTATAGCTGCCGTACAGCCCGTACAAATCGTAAAATTCGTCCTGGGCGGTCATCTGCTCCGGGCGGAGCACTCCGCAGCGGAGAATGCCCGTCTCCTGTACGGTCTCCCCCGGCCGGCCCGCCTCCTCCAGCGCGGCAAAGCCGGCGGGCGCGTTTATTTCCCGGTCCATCAGCTCTACCACGCCGTCCTGAATCCTGATAACCCCGTAGTAGAGCCCGGAAACCTGCTCCTCCAGGCTGCCCAACTGGCCGTCCGCATTGCCGAACTCTGTCGGGCCGCCGTCTTCGTTGAGAATTTCATAGCGGAAGTTGGTGTGTTCCGGAGACAGGGCCGTCTCCGTCCCCATCAGCCAGACGGCGTACTGCTCCCGCTCCACATAGTCCAGGTCCCCCTGCTCCAGCTCCAGGCGGTACTGCAAAAAATCCTGCACCTGCCCCTCCCGCGCCAGGAGCGCCTGGTGAAAGGCGGCGGTGGTCTCCCAGGAGCCGAACCAGGCGTAGCAGCAGGCGAAGGCCGCCTGCTGGCCGAAAAAGGCGGCGGCGCACACCGACACAAAAAACAGCGCCCAGGCCCACGCCCGGAGGGTCAGATTGTCCCGAACCGCCTGCATTTACACGCCTCCCTTGTCAATCTTATAGCCCAGCCCCCAGACAACCTTTAAATAGCGGGGCTCCGCGGGGTTGATCTCAATTTTCTCCCGCAGATGGCGGATGTGCACCGCCACCGTGTTGTCCGAGCCGTAGGCCGGGTCGTTCCACACCTGCTCATAGATCTGCGCGGAGGAAAACACCTGTCCGGGGTGGCTCAGCAGCAGGCGGAGAATGTTGTATTCAATAGGGGTGAGGGCCACAGGCTCTCCGTCCACCGTCACCCGCTTGGCGCCGTCGTCCATGGAGATGGGACCGACGGTCAGCACGCCGGGGCTCTTCTCCGCCCCGCCCAGGGCGGTGTACCGCCGGAGCTGGCTCTTCACCCGCGCCAGCACCTCCAGGGGGTTGAAGGGCTTTGTGATATAGTCGTCCGCCCCGATGTTCAGGCCCAGGATTTTGTCCGCGTCCTCGCTTTTGGCGGTGAGAAGAATGATGGGGATGTTGTACTCCTCCCGCAGCCTGGCGGTGGTCCGAATGCCGTCCAGCTCCGGCATCATGACGTCCATCAGAATCAGATGGACCTCGTTCTGCTCCACCGCCCGCAGGGCCTCTTTCCCGTTGTATGTCCGGATGGTCCTGTAACCCTCGCTGGTGAGATAGATGTCCAGGGCGGAGACAATATCCCGGTCGTCGTCGCAGATTAAAACCGTGTGCATGGCGTATCCTCCTTCAACGCAGATATTTTGCTTGATTTTAGGATAGCACAGACCCTTTTTAAGAAGCAAGATTTTAAATCTTAAGAACTTTTGAAGATTCCTGCCAATAAAAAGGGCGGCCCTGAAGACCGCCCTGCGCTTATTCCTTCTCTTCCGCCTTGGCCTGAATGCCCTTGGGGGCCACCATGATGCGCAGGTGGGACCCCTCGCCGCACTTGCCCTTCTCGTCGTGGACCTCAATGTCGAACCACATCTTCCGCCGCTCAATGCTCCGCAGGCGGGCGGTGGCCGTCACCTTCATGCCCACCGGCGTGGGGGACAGGTGGCGGCAGTGGATCTCCGCGCCCACCGTGGTCATGCCCTCATCCAGATAGGCCTTGGCCAGCTCCAGGGCCGTGGCCTCCATCAGGGCCACCATGTTGGGGGTGGAGAGAATTTTCGACCCGGCGCTCCCAATGCGCTTGGCGGTCATCTCATCCGTCACTTCCCAGGTCAGGCTGTATTCCGTGGGTTTTTCCATCTGTATCAGCGTCCTTTCCGGCCGTCTTTTTCCGACGGAGCCTCTTCGCCCTTCAGTGTAGCACGGCGGCGCTCCCCTGTAAAGATTTTCGGGCAAAAGAAAAAGGACACCCTCTCGGATGTCCTTTTCTTTGTCTTGTCCGTAAGGTATAGATGCCAGCGAAAACCGGGAGTCCACACAGTGGAGCGGCGCTATTCAAACAATATTTGCTGAGAATAAAAAGGATAACTAAGAAAAAAGAATTATGTAGGAGTTGAATCTTCGAAGTATCCGTTCAGACGCAAAAAAGCAGTACAAAAAGCGGCGGCAATATGCAAAACGCAATTTAATGGAAAGAGAGTTTACTGCGGTGCATCCAAACCAAATATGGGGCAGTGATATACTTGACTTGCTTTAAAGTTAACAACTATTGGGTATATTTCTGTATAATTCAGAATCTCTATTCTCGAAAGATTGTGGGTTACAAAGTATCACGTAATGCCAGCACAAATTTAGTTACTACTACATTTCAAAATGCTTATCAGAAACGCAGCAAACCCCAAAATCTGACATTCCATAGCGATCGTGGAACGCAGTACACATCTGCAGCCTTCACGCAACTTCTTCAAAAGAACGGCGTCAAACAGTCTTTTTCCGCTACTGGACGCCCTCACAACAATGCAGCTACTGAATAGTTTTTTGCCACATTCAAAAAAGAAGAGGCATACCGCAGAGAGTATACCTCAGAACGAAGTTTTGCAAGAGTGTTGAGCAATTTGTTCGATACTACAATGAGGATTGCCCTCACCAACCGCTAAAATATTAGACACCGCAGACTTTTGAAGAAAAGTATTATGCGGGTTTTATTGAAAACGACTGTTCAAATAGCGACACAGAGCAAAATTAATACTTCTGCATTTTGCGTTTTTTGAAAAACTC
>CALXGC010000024.1 GCA_944387755.1 uncultured Oscillospiraceae bacterium
CGGCACCTGGGGCAACAACATCATCAGCGAGAACCTGTGGTACACCCACCTGATGAACGTCAGCCGGATCTCCTACAAGGTTCCCTCTATGTACGTCCCCTCCGACGAGGAAATCTGGGCCGAGTAATCTTCCTTTTCTTATCCCTGTTGTTGCAAAGATCCGGCTTTTACAGCCGGATTTTTGCACATCAGGGGAAAATTAAGTGACAGGACCGAGTGCAGGAAAGGAGAACGTTTATGATTCCCAATTTTGTGTTGATTCGTCAGACCAACCCCGCGCCCCCTGCCATTGAGCACGCGGGCCAGGCCGTGGAGGAGAGCATCCGGGCGCTGAATCTGGACCCGAAAATGTTTGCGGGCAAGCGCATCGGTATTACAGTGGGCTCCAGAGGCATCGACCGCATTCCGGAGCTGGCCCGCGCGGTGGTCAAAGCCGTAAAAGATGCCGGAGGAAAGCCGGAAATTTTCGCGGCTATGGGCTCTCACGGCGGCGGAACGAAGGAAGGCCAGCGGGAGATGCTCCGCTCCCTGGGCGTGACGGAGGAGACTGTGGGCGCGCCGGTGCTCTGCTGCGCGGAGACGGAGTGCTATGGCAGGAGCGAGCTGGGCTATGACATCTATGGCAATACCCTGGCCAAGGAGTTTGACGGCATCGTTCTGCTCAACCGGGTGAAGACCCACACCGACTTCTCCGACGAGACGGAGAGCGGCCTGCTGAAAATGATGGCCATCGGCATCGGCAACCCCACCGGCTGCGCCCATGTCCACAACCGCGCCCTGGTCTACGGCTATGGCAAGGTGATTCGGGACGCGGCCAAGCTGCTGATGAGCAAGCTGCCCATTCTGCTGGGCATTATGGTGACGGAGAACTGGCAGGGCAAGCTGGACCATGTGGAGGCGGTGCTGCCGGAGAATTTCTATGAGCGGGAGAAGGCCCTGCTGGCCGCCTATAAGGAGCACCAGGTCAAGCTGCCGGTGAAGAAGCTGGACGTGCTGCTGGTGGAGGAGATTGGAAAGAACATCTCCGGCGCCGGTATGGACACCAAGGTGATCGGCCGGGTGCGGATTAAGAATCAGCCGGAGCCTCCCTATCCGGACATCGGCCGGATTGTGGTGCTCTCGGTGACGGAGCACTCCCACGGCAACGCCATTGGCATCGGACTGGCGGACCTGACCACCCAGCGGGTGCTGGATAAAATTGACCTCCAGGCCACGTCGCTGAACGCCGTCTCCTCCATGAGCGTGGAGCAGGGAAGTCTGCCCTGTATCGTAAAGGACGACAAGATGGCGGTGCTTGCCTCCCTGTCCACCCTGGGCAAGAGCGAGGAGGAGTATCAGGACGCCACCATGGCCTATATCGTCAACACCGGGAAGCTGGTGGTGATGGCGGTGTCGGAGGCGCTGTACCGTCAGATTCAGGACAGCCCCTATATTGAGAAGCTGGCAGGACCCTTCCCCCTGGAGTTCAATGAGGCCGGGGAGCTGAAGAAGCTGAGCCAAATGTTCCCGGCGTATTTCTAAGGGAGTCTTTTGGAACTGCCCGGCGGTGAAATTTCAGAAGGAGAAAGCGGGAAATGTCAAACAAATACGATGTCATTGTCATTGGCGCGGGAGCTGTGGGCTGCGCCGTGGCGCGGGAGCTGTCGCGCTATGCGCTGAAGGTTGCCGTGCTGGAGAAGGAGTGCGACGTGGCGGCGGGCACCAGCGGCCGGAACTCCGCCGTGGTCCATGCGGGCTTTAACAACAAGCCGGGCAGCCTGATGGCACAGCTGTGCGTGGAGGGCAACCAGGGCTTTGAGGCGCTGAGCCGGGAGCTGGGCGTCCCCTACCAGAAGACCGGAAAATATTTGATTGCCTTTGACCAGGAGGATATTGAGATTCTGGAGGGGCTGATTCGTCAGGGCGAGGCCAACGGCGTCAAAGGCCTGCACATGGTGGACGCGGAGACGCTCCACGCCAATGTGCCCAACGTGGGCGGCATTGCGGCCATGCACTCGCCGGAGACGGCCATCACCAACCCCTTCCTGTACACCATCGCTCTGGCGGAAAACGCCCTGGAGAACGGCGTGGAGTTCTTCCTCCAGACTGAGGTGCAGGCCATTGCGCGCCAGGCGGACGGCTACTGCGTCACGGCCGGGGACAAGCAGTTTTACAGCCGGTATGTGGTAAACTCCGCCGGCCTGTTCAGCGGAAAGGTGGCGGAGATGGCGGGGGTCTCCGGCTACCGCATCTACCCCTGCCGGGGCGAGTACTTTATTTTGGACAAGGCGGCCTCGGAGCTGATGCCGGTGCCGGTCTATCCTGCCCCCAAGAAGGGAATCGGCGGCCTGGGCGTCCATCTGACGCCCACCACCAAGGGCAACCTGCTGATCGGCCCCAGCGCGGAGTACCTGGACGATCCGGAGGACTATGCCAGCACGGCGCCCATTATGGACAAGCTGTTTGCCGAGGCAAAGCAGCTCCTTCCCGCCCTGGAGCGCAAGCAGATCATCGGGGCCTACTGCGGCATCCGCTCCAAACTGGCCCCGCCCAACGAGGGCGGCTTCCACGACTTTGTGATTCGTGAGGAGCCGGCGGGCATGATTCAGCTCATCGGTATCGAATCCCCCGGTCTGACGGCCTCTGTGCCCATCGCCCGGCGGGTGATTGGAATGCTCCGGGAGCACGAGAACCTGAAGGAGAAGCCGGACTTCCAGCCGGTGCACAAGGCGAAGGTGAAATTCTCCCAGCTCCCCAAGGAGGAGCAGGAGGCGCTGATCCGGCAGGACCCGGAGTACGGCGAGATTGTCTGCCGCTGCGAGCAGGTGACGAAGCGGGAGGTGCGGGACGCCATTGAAAATCCCCTGGGGGCGCGGTCCCTCAGCGCCATCAAGTACCGCTGCTCCGTGACCATGGGCCGCTGCCAGGGCGGGTACTGCCTGTCCCGCATCGCAGATATGCTGATTCACGAGTACCACATGAGGCCGGAGGACGTCACCCTCCGGGGAGCCGGATCTCCGCTCTTTGAAGGGTTTTTGCGGGAGGATGTCCAATGAAGAAACAGATTGTCATTATCGGCGGCGGCCCCGGCGGACTGGCCGCGGCGCTGGCCGCCTCGGAGGAGGCGGACTGCCAGGTCGTCATTCTGGAGCGGGAGCCGAGGCTGGGCGGAATTCTGAACCAGTGCATTCATGACGGCTTCGGACTCCACCGGTTCGGGAAGATGATGAGCGGCCCGGAGTACGCCCACCGCTATGAGGAGCTGGTCCGCCGGACCAACGTGGAGATTCACACGGACACCATGGTCATCGACTTCGCCCCGGACCGGACGGTAAAGGCGGTGAACAAGCAGGGAGTGCTGCTCTACCACCCGGACGCGGTGATCATCGCCACCGGCTGCCGGGAGCGCACGCGGGGCGCCATCGCCATCCCCGGAAGCCGGCCGGCGGGAATTTTTACCGCCGGCGTGGTGCAGAGCCTGATGAATCTGCACAACATCCAGGTGGGCAGCCGGGTGGTGATTCTCGGATCGGGAGACATCGGCCTGATTATGGCCCGCCGCCTGACCTATGAGGGGGCCAAGGTGCTGGCCGTGGTGGAGCTTCAGAAGGAGCCCGGCGGCCTTCAGCGCAACGTCAGCCAGTGCCTGTACGACTTCGGCATTCCGCTGTATGTGCGCCACACCATCACGGAGATCCGCGGGAAGAAGCGGGTGGAGTCGGTGGTCATGGCCCAGGTGGACGACGCCGGCAAGCCGGTTCCGGGGACGGAGCAGGAGATTGCATGCGACACCCTGGTGCTCTCGGTGGGCCTGATCCCGGAGAATGAGCTGGCCCAGAAGGCTGGCGTGGCCCTGGACCCCCGGTCCAACGGCGTGCTGGTGGACGAGCACCTCCAGACCAACGTGCCCGGCGTGTTTGCCTGCGGCAATGCGAAGAAGGTGCTGGACCTGGCGGATTATGTCTCCAGAGAGGGCGAGCTGGCCGGAAGAAACGCGGCCCGCCTGCTGAAGGGGGAGCCCATGGGCACCATCACCGGCGCCATGGAGAACCCCATGGCCAAGGGCCTGCCCCCGGAGAACAGCCTGACCTGCATTCTGTGCCCCAACGGCTGCCAGCTGCTTTGGGAGGACGGAAAGGTGACGGGCAACCGCTGTCCCAGGGGACTGACCTTTGCCCAGCAGGAGCGGGAACAGCCCATGCGCTCCCTGACCATCACTCTGCTGGGAGAGAACGGGACCCTGATTCCGGCCCGGACCACAGCGCCCATCCCCAAGGACCGCATTTTTGAGGCCATTGCCCAGTGCCGGAAGCAGAAGGTCAGCGGCCCCTGCCATGTGGGCGACGTGCTGATTGAAAATCTGCTGGGCTGCGGCGTGGATCTCATCGCCAGCGCGGACGGGAACGGAGCTGCTCAGAAGAGTTAAAAAAAGACGGCCTGCGGGCCGTCTTTTTTTACGTTCCGTTTTCCCACACCGCCTGGGGGACCGGAAGGTCCGGGTCCAGCTGGTCGGAGAGGGAGACCAGCCGGTCCTCCGTCCAGGGGAGGCCGGCGCCGGTCAGCGCGGTGAGCGCCGCCGTCCGGTCCGCCTCCGTCCAGATGCGGTCCACACCGGCCAGCGCCGCCGGGGTCAGACCGGTGCTGGAATCGGTCCCGTCCAGCACGGCGCCGGAGACGCAGAGGGAGAGGCGCACGTCGTAGGACGCCAGAGCCTGGGCGGCTTTGTCCAAAAAGCCGCCTGTCACCGCGTCCAGACTGCCCTCCGGATAGTTCTCGCCCCGCTTCAGGTTTCCAAGGGGGCCGTCCGCCTGGGCGGGGTAGCCCCAGTAGTCCAGCACAAGCTCGTCGAAGCCCATCTGGGCCAGCTCGGTCATCAGCCCCACCAGGTAGTCCTGCACCGCCTGGTTGGAGGGGGCGGCCCAGTGGCAGCCGCTGCCGTCCCGCCAGCGGTAGTCGCTGCTGGTGCGCAGGGTGTACTCCATCTGTCCGCCCAGGGCCTCGTCCCGGAAACAGGACAGGCGGGCTGCGGTGTAGAGCCCCTCCGCGTTCCAGGCGGCGAGAGTCTCGTTGACCGTCTCCGCCGGAATGCCATCCTGGAGGGAGGAGGCCAGCGGCTGCTGGGACTGCCAGCCCAGCGCGCCCAGAGCGTCCTTCATATCCACCAGCACGCCGTCCGCGCCGCTCTGCTCCGCCAGGGAGCGGGCGCTGCCGTCCAGCAGGGCGGAGACGGGGACGGAGAGCAGAGAGGCGGCCTGTTCCTCCACAGGAGGCTCCGGCTGGGCGGCGTCTTCGTCCTGGTCGTCCGGCGCGGGGTCGGAGGACTGGTCCGGAAGCGCTCCGTCCGGGGCGTCAGGCTCCTCCTGACTTTGAGAGGGGGACGGAGAGAAGGGGAGGGAGAAGGGGGGCTTCCACCCCAGGAACAAAAGCACTCCAGCCAGGACCACCAGAACGGCCAAAACCAGCGCGATGCGCTTGAGCCAGTCGGTCAGCGTGGCCCGGCCCCGGTAGGAGCGGTAGTCAAATTGAGAGCGGCGCATGGCGTCTCCTCCTCGCTTCGGTGAACTCTGCGGCCTTTAAAAGCCGCCTCCTATTATAGCAACCTTCTTTTTTTCTTGCAACTGCCGGTTTTTAAATGACCATGCCGCCGTCCACGGACAGGACCTGTCCAGTGATGAAGCTGGAGGCGGGGGAGGCCAAAAAGAAGATGGCCTCCGCCACCTCCTCCGGGCGGCCGATCCGGCCCAGGGGGGTCTCCTCCGCCAGGGACTCCAGGTCCGCGGGGCTCAGATGGCGGTTCATGTCGGTGTCAATGACGCCGGGGGCCACGCAGTTGACCCGGATGTGGGAGGGGCCCAGCTCCTTGGCCATGGCGCGGGTCAGGCCGATGATCCCCGCCTTGGAGGCGGAGTAGGGGGCCTCGCAGGAGCCGCCGGTGACGCCCCACATGGAGGAGACGGTGACGATGGCGCCGCTCTGCCGCCGGACGAAGCCGGGCACAGCGGCCTGAAACAGGTGAAAGGTCCCGTCCAGGTTGACGGACATGACCTGCCGCCACTCGGGAAGGGAGACGTCGGTGAGGAGCATCTGCCGCGGGGCGACGCCGGCGCAGCACACCAGGGCCGACAGGGGGCCGAAGCGCCGCTCCGCCTCCCGGACCAGGGCGGCGGCCTGCTCCGGCTGGGAGACGTCCGCCTCCAGGGCGGCGGCCTGGACGCCGGTTTGCTCCAGCTCCTGGGCCAGCCGCTCCGCCTGGCCGCGGGAGCGGCAGTAGTTGACCGCCACATTCCATCCGCCCTGGGCGAAGCGGCGGGCCGCCGCCGCGCCGATGCCCCGGGAAGCGCCGGAAATCAAAACGGCGGGGCGGTGCGTCTGTTGCTCCATAGGACCTCACAACCTCCTGAAAACTGCAAATAAAAAGGCCTTGTTCTTCTATTGTACCCGCATTTCACGCGCCGCGCAACCTTTTTTCAAAAACCGCGGGGTTCGGCCGCCATAGCGGAGAATTTATAAAAACGTCTTCTCTCTTTACGGGAAGTTTACAAAATTTCCTTGCTTTTTTGCCGGGCCGACCTATAATAAGGTCCAATGGCGTCTGCCCAAAAGACGCCGCAGGGAGAACTGCTGACTTTGACGAGGGTATCTGGAATGAAACGAATGCTGCTTTTATATAATCCAACTGCGGGGAAGGGGGCCGCCGCCGCCCAGCTGTCCGTCATTGTGGACAGCTTCACAAAGGCCGGGTGGCTGACCACCGTCTATCCCACCCAGGAGAAGGGGGACGCCACCCGCGCCGTGCGGGAGCTGGGGGCCTCCTTCGACCGTGTGGTCTGCTGCGGAGGGGACGGCACCCTGAGCGAGACGGCGGCGGGCCTGCTGGAGCTGCGCCGTCCGCCGCTGCTGGGCTATATCCCCGCCGGCTCCACCAACGACTGCGCCGCGACGCTGAACATCCCGCGGATTTATACAAAAGCGGCGGAGCTGGCGGCCGGAGACGGCAAGCCTCTGCACTGGGACATCGGGACGCTGAACGGCAAGCCGTTTGTCTATGTGGCCGCCTTCGGGGCCTTTACCGAGGTGGCCTATGACACGCCCCAGGACCTGAAGAACACCTTCGGACACCTGGCCTATATCGCGGCGGGGATCGCCTCCATCCCCTCCATTACGCCCTACCCCATGCGGGTGGAGTTCGACGGGCAGGTGCTGGAGGACGAGTTTTTCTACGGCATGGTGTGCAACAGCTACTCTGTGGCCGGCGTGCGGAACCTGCCCACCGACCGGGTGGAGCTGGACGACGGCCTCTTCGAGGTCATCCTGGTCCGAAAACCCCTGAGCATCGGCGAGATCGGGGCCAGCCTCCAGACCCTGTTCCGCTCCGGCGCCATGGAGGAGGGGAGCGCGCTGCTCTCCTTCCACGCGTCGAGCCTGAAATTCACCAGCGGGAAAGCGGTGCCCTGGACGCTGGACGGGGAGTACGGCGGCAGCCACACCGTCAGCCAGGTGGAGAACCACCGCCAGGCCCTGGCCATTCTCCCCGGACAGAGGCCGGAGGAGGCGGCTTCCTCCTGAGAAGCAGGATTTTTTTCTTTACTCCGGCGGAAAGATTTACTATAATAAGAGCAACCGGCCCGTTTTCAGCCCCTGAGAAGTGAGGCGGCAGAAGACGGGCCGCGGCAATCATCGCAGAACAGAGAGGAGGGCCATGGGGCGCGCCCCATCACAAAGCGCCAGCGCCTGTCCTGGCTTCGGGACAGGACGACGAGGAGAAGGGAGTATCGAGGGCTTCGCCGGGGACGGCGGAGCGAAAACTTCGGCGGATGCCCTTCCGCACCGGTCCGGGTGCGCGACCCGGCGGACAAATATGCGGGCGACCGCAAAACAGAACCGCCGGGACCGGATTACGAGGCACAAATGGCTGCGAGTTTGTCCTCCCAATCAGATATTAGGAGGAAGAAAATTTTATGTGCGGTATTGTTGGATTTATTGGACGGGAGCCGGCGGCCCCCATCCTGCTGGACGGCCTGTCCCGGCTGGAGTACCGGGGCTATGATTCCGCCGGGTTGGCGGTGTACGACCAGGAGAAGGGCCTTCAGGTGGTGAAGGCCAAGGGGCGGCTTCAGGTGCTCCGTGACCTGACGGAGGACGGGGCCAGGGTCCCAGGCCTGATGGGCGTGGGGCACACCCGCTGGGCCACCCACGGGGCGCCAAACGACGAGAACGCCCACCCCCAGGTGAGCCAGTCGGGCCGCATCGCCGTGGTCCACAACGGAATTGTGGAGAACTATGCGGAGCTGAAGAAGTTTCTGGAGGGCAGAGGGGTGACGTTTACCTCGGAGACGGACACGGAGGTGGTGGCCCAGCTTCTGGACTACTACTATGAGGGAAATCTTCTGGACGCGGTGTATAAGGTGATCCACCGCATCGAGGGGGCCTATGCCCTGGGAATTGTGTGCGCCGACGAGCCGGATAAGCTGGTGGCGGTGCGCAAGGACTCGCCCCTGATTCTGGGATACGGGGACGGCTTCCAGATGCTGGCCTCCGATGTGACGGCGGTGATTAAGTACACCAGAGAGGTGTGCTATCTGGACGACGGAGAGATGGCGGTGCTGACCTGCGGCGGCGTGCAGGTGTACGACGCCCTCCTCCAGCCGGTGGAGAAGAAGCGCTCCCATGTGGACTGGGAGATCTCCGCGGCGGAGAAGGGGGGATACCCCCACTTCATGTTCAAGGAGATTATGGAACAGCCCAAGGCCATCCGGGACACCATCTCCCCCCGCATCCGGGACGGGAAAGTGGTGCTGGACAATCTGACCATCACCAGGGCGGATTTGGAGAGAATGGACCGGTTCTATATCATCGCCTGCGGCTCCTCCTACCATGTGGGCATGGCCGCCAAGTATATTTTGGAGCGGCTGCTGCGCATTCCGGTGGAGGTGACGCTGGCCTCGGAGTTCCGGTACTGCAATCCCATTGTGTCGGACCGGACCCTGGCGGTGGTCATCAGCCAGTCCGGCGAGACCACCGACACCCTGGCCGCCATGCGGGAGGCCAAGCGCCTGGGGGCGCGGGTGCTGTCCATCGTCAACGTGGTGGGCTCCACCATCGCCAGAGAGTCGGACGACGTGCTGTACACCTGGGCGGGGCCGGAGATCGCCGTGGCCACCACCAAGGCGTACTCCACGCAGCTGGCTGTCATCTATCTGATGGCGATTTACTTCGCCGGACTGCTGGGCCGCCTGAGCCCCGCGCAGTCCGCGGCGCTGGTGGAGGAGCTCCAGGGCCTGCCAGCCAAGGCGGAGGAGGTCCTGAAGCACACCAAGGAGATTCAGTACTACGCCTCCATCTACTTCAACCACGACTCGGTCTTTTTCATCGGCCGGAACATCGACTATGCCGTGGGCCTGGAGGGCTCTCTGAAGCTGAAGGAGATCTCCTACATCCACTCGGAGGCCTACGCCGCCGGAGAGCTGAAGCACGGCACCATCTCTCTCATTGAGGACGGCACCCTGGTGGTGGCGCTGGCCAGCTGGAGCGAGCTCTTCGACAAGCTGATGAGCAACGTGAAGGAGGTCAAGGCCAGAGGGGCCGACGTGGTCGGCCTGGCCACGGAGCGCCACCGGGAGGCCCTCGCCTCCCTGGTGGACAGCGCCCTGACCATCCCGGACGTGAACCCCATGTTCCTGCCCTCTCTGGAGGTCATCCCCATGCAGCTGTTCGCCTACTATGTGGCGCTGATGCGGGGGTGCGACATCGACAAGCCCAGAAATCTGGCCAAAAGCGTGACAGTGGAATAAAACGCGGCCCTCCGCCTGCTTCCGGCAGGCGGAGGGCTGTTTTTTTGTTTAAAAGTCCGTCCCTCTGCGTACACTGTTCACTGTTATACAAAAAAATCAGACAATGGGATGAAAATGCGGAAAAATAAGACAAACGCGGACGTTTGCCCTGAGACGGAGGGGGGAAAATACGCTAATCTGAAAACAGGGCCGCGGTCCGCGGGGGGCGGACGCCGGAAAAAATTTCGGCAATTTGAAAAAATAAGGCAAAATTTTCTTGCAATTTTAGGCGAAAGCGCCTAGAATGACAGTATGGTATAGGGAACTTGCATGACCTGAATTCAAAAGTTGGGCGGTGAAGCAGTATGGCATTGGAAGCGATTCAGCAGGTGACAGAACTGGAGGAACAGGTGAAAAAACAGAAGGAGGCTGCGGCGGCTCAGAATAAACAGCGTCTGCTGGAGGCCCAGCGGGCCGCCCGCCAGTCGGCGGAGCAGTCCCGCCAGCAGGCGCAGGCGCAGGCCCGCCAGATGATGGCGCAGGCCGAGGAGGAGGCCGCCCAGTGGACCCAGAAGGTTCTGGAGCAGGCCCGCCAGGACTGCGAAGGCCAAAAGGAGAAGGCCCGCAGCCGCTTGGAGCAGGCGGCGGCCTTCCTGGTGGAAAAGGTTGTGAGCTGATGGCGATTGTGAAAATGAAGCGGCTTCGGCTGCTGGCCATGGGCGCCGACCGGGAGGCGCTGCTGCACACCCTGCAGTCGGCAGGCTGCGTGCAGCTCAGCGAGCCCACGGCGGAGGACGGCGGGGAGGAGCTGCTGGCCCGCCTGACGCCGCCGGACGGGCAGAGGCTCTCCCAGGCGCAGGCCCGCCGCCAGGAGGCGGAGCGGGCGGTGGAGGTTCTGAAACGCCACGGGGCCAAGGGCAAGGGCTTTCTGACCCCCAAGCCCAGAACCTCTCAGGAGGCGCTCTGCCAGCCGGAGGCGGAGGCCCGCCAGGATCAGGCTGTGGCGGAGGTCCTGGAGAAGGAGCGGAGAGAGAGCGCGCTGACGGCCCAGCTGGAGAAGCTGGCCGCCCAGCGGGGGGCGCTGGCCCCCTGGCTGACGCTGGATATGCCGCTGGAGCAGACCTCTACAAAGGACATGCTGGTGCAGCTGGGCACGCTGACCGCCGCCCGTCCCTTTGAGGAGGCGGTGCAGGCGGCGGAGAGGGTCAGCGAGCTGACCTGTCTCATCCAGGCCAGTGCCGGCCGTGAGCTGCGCTGCTGCCTGCTGGTCTGCCACGCCAGCGTCCAGGACGAGGTGCTGGAGGCGCTGCGGGATTTCGGATGGTCCCGGGTGAATCTGGAGGGGTGGACCGGCACGGCGCGGGAGAACGACGCCCGCCTGGCACAGGAGCAGGAGAAGCTCCAAAAGGAGCTGGAGGAGACCCGCGCCGCCCTGGCCGGCATGGGCGGCTGTCTGGACGCGCTGTGCCAGGCGGCGGACCGGGCCGCGCTGGACGTCCGCCGGGAGGAGGGCGCGGCCAAGTTTTTGGACACGGAGCAGACGTTTTTGCTCCAGGGCTGGGTTCCGGCGGAGGGCTGGGAGAGCCTGAAGGCGGCGCTGGAGCGCTTCCCCTGTGCCTGGGAGATCGAGGACCCGGCGGAGGAGGACTACCCAAAGGTGCCGGTGCAGCTGAAGAACAACTGGTTCACCCGGCCGCTGAACATGGTGACGGAGATGTACTCCCTGCCCGCCTATGGCACGGTGGACCCCAACCCGCTGATGGCGCCGTTTTTCATTTTGTTTTATGGGATTATGATGGCGGATATGGCCTATGGCCTGCTGATGCTGCTGCTGGGATACCTGCTGCTGTTCCGGAAAAAGGCGGGGGGAACCCTGGGCCACATGGGGGGGCTGCTGCTGCTGTGCGGCGTGAGCACCTTTGTGATGGGCGCGATTACCGGCGGTTTTCTGGGGGACTTTATCACCCAGCTCACCACCATGCTCGACCCGGAGCACCCCGTCTCCCTGCCGGCGCTGTTTACCCCCCTGGACGACACCATGATGATTCTCATCGGCGCAATCTGTCTGGGCTTTATCCAGGTCGTCACCGGCATGGCCGTCAGCGTGGTGCAGAAGGTGAAGGCTGGCCAGCTGGCGGACGCCTTCTGGGAGGAGATCACCTGGTGGCTGGTGTTCCTGGGGGCCGGCCTGCTGGCCCTGGGCGTGACCCCTGTGGTGCTGTATGCCGGCCTTGTGCTGGTGGTGGCGGGGCCGCTGGTGAACGGGAGGGGCATGGGGAAAATTACCGGAGTGTTCGGCTCGCTGTACAACCACGTCACCGGATACTTTGGAGATTTCCTGTCCTACTCCCGTCTGATGGCGCTGATGCTGGCCGGTTCTGTTATCGCCCAGGTATTTAATACGCTGGGGACCATTGCCGGAAACGTGGCGGTCTTTGTTGTTGTCTCTCTGGTGGGCAACGCCCTGAACTTCCTGCTGAACCTGCTCAGCTGCTATGTCCACGACCTGCGGCTGCAGTGTCTGGAGTACTTCAACAAGTTCTATCAGGACGGCGGAAAGCCCTTTGTCCCCCTGGACCTGCGCACGAAATATTATGACGTTGTAAAATAAATAAAAAATAAAACAAATGCTGATTCTCTTGTGCGTTCCCGTCCCCTGCGGGGGCGGGGACGCCGGAAAAGTGGAAATCAAATAAACTCAAACGACCGGAAACAGAAGGAGGAACTTGTATTATGGGGATCTTTGAACTGTCAACTGGCGCCGCGCTGGGTATGCTGGGCGCGGGACTTGCGGTGTGTCTGGCCGGCGCGGGGAGCGCCCGCGGCACGGGCCTGGCCGGCGAGGCGGGCACGGGCCTGCTGTGCGAGGACCCGTCCAAGTTCGGCAAGGTGCTGATTTTGCAGGTTATCCCCGGCACCCAGGGCCTCTACGGCCTGGTGGTGGGCTTCATCTGCCTGATGCGCATGGGCCTGCTGGACGGCAGCTATGTGGACCTGAGCCTGATTGACGGGCTGCGGTATCTGGCGGCCTGCCTCCCCATTGCAATCGGCGGCGGCGTCTCCGCGGTGGCCCAGGGCCGGGTGGCCGCCGGGTCCATCAATCTGCTGGCCAAAAAGCCGGACGACTGGTCCAAGGGCATGGTGCTGTGCATCACGGTGGAATTTTACGCCATCCTGTCCCTGCTGATTTCCATCATTATGCTGTTTAATATTTGACCCTGGACATAGGGGGATTTGTTATGGACGGATTGGAAAAAATCACAGCCCGCATTCGGGAGGACGCGGACCGGGAGATCGCCGGGATGAAGGCGCAGGCAGACCAGCAGATTCAGGCCCTTCAGGCCCAGTCCCAGGCCCAGGCGGACAAGGAGCGGGCGGAGATTTTGGCCCGCGGCCAGCGGGCGGCGGCGGAGCGGCTGGAGCGCCTGAAATCCGCAGCCCAGATGGAGCGGCGGAAGCTGGAGCTGGCCGCCAAGCAGGAGGTGCTGGGGGAGGCCTTTGACCTGGCGCTGGAGAAGCTGTGCACCTTGCCGGAGGAGGAATACATCCGGCTGCTGACCGGACTGGTGCTCCGGGCGGTCTCCACCGGCCGGGAGCAGCTTGTGTTTTCCCAGAAGGACCGGAACCGCATTGGAAAAGCGGTGGTGGTGGCCGCCAACGAGGCCCTGGTGAAACAGGTGGTCCCGGAGCTGCCCGACGCCCTGGCGGAGTCCAGGGTGGGGACGTTCCTGGGCAAAGTGGTCAACAGCGCCGCCGCCCAGATTACCGGCGCCGGCCTGCTCACCCTGTCGGAGGAGACGCGGCCCATCCGGGGCGGCTTTATCCTTGTGGACGGGCCGGTGGAGGTCAACTGCTCCTTTGAGACCCTGCTGCGCATTCAGCGGGAGAAGCTGGAGAAGCCGGCGGCGGAGATCCTGTTCGGCGCGTAATGGAAGAGGCGGAGCGGGAGCCGTTTCCGGCGGCCCGCCTGGAGAGACCCGAAAGGGGTGGTAGTTTGTCCCGTAAAAAAGATACGGATTATTTGGCGGTCTCCACCCGCATCCACGCCATGGAGAACCGGATGCTCAACCGGGAGCGGATGGACCGCATGATTGACGCCAGAGACGAGGGCGAGGTCCGGAAAATTTTGATGGAGTGCGGCTATATGCCGCCGGAGGAGCTGTCCGCCCAGGGGGTGGGGGAGATGCTCTCCCAGGCCCAGGCGGAGGTGTTCCGGGACATCCTGGGGGCGGCCCCCGACCCCAGAGTGGCCGGCGTATTTCAGATGAAATACGACTACCACAACGCCAAGGTGCTGGTGAAGGGGGAGGCCAGAGGCCTGCAGGAGGACCGCCTGCTGCTGCCCGGCGGGCGGTATGCCCCGGAGGCGCTGGCGGAGCAGTACCGGAAGGACGCTCTCTCCGGCGTAAGCCTCCGGTTCCGGGAGGCGCTGCGGGAGGCGAAGGAGATTTTGTCCTCCACCCACGACCCCCAGCGGTCGGACGCGGCCCTGGACCGGGCCTGCTTTGAGGAGATGCTCCAGACGGCCAGGGCGTGCGAAAGTCCGTTTCTGGAGGGCTATGTGCGTCTGAGCGTGGACGCGGCCAACCTGCGCACCGCCGTGCGGGTGGCCCGCATGGAGAAGGAGAGCAGCTTTTTGCTCCAGGTGCTGCTGCCCGGCGGAAACGCCGCGCCCAGCGCCCTGGCCGCCGTCCGGGGGGAGGACCTGGGGGGCCTGTTTCAGACCGGACCGCTGGCACAGGCCGCCCAGCTGGGGGCCAAAGCGGCGCGGCCGGCGGGGGGACCCCTGACGGCCTTTGAGCGGGCGTGTGACGACGCCGTCACCCGGTATATGTCCGACGCCCGGCGCATTCCCTTCGGAGAGCAGACGGTGATTGCGTATCTGTACGCCAGGGAGGCGGAGCTCACCGCCATCCGCACCATCCTGTCGGGCCGCCGGGCCGGACTGGAGGGCTCCGTGATTCGGGAGCGGCTGCGGGAAACCTATGTGTAGCGGAGGAACGTCAGATGTACCGGATTGCAGTGATTGGAGACCGGGACAGCGTGCTGGGCTTTCAGGCCCTGGGGCTGGAGGCGTGCCCGGTGGAGACGGTGGAGGAGGCCCGTCAGGCCATCCACCGCATGGCCAAGGAGAATTACGCCATTCTCTATCTGACAGAACAGCTGGCCGCCCGGCTTCAGCCGGAGCTTGCCCGGTATCAGGACGCCCTCACGCCGGCCATTATTTTGATTCCGGGGAAGGAAGGTTCCCTGGGCATCGGCATGGCCAATGTGAAGACCGCCGTGGAGCGGGCGGTGGGGGCGGATATTCTGTGACAATGCAGGAAGGCAGAAAGAAGGTAACGAGCCTATGGGAAAAATCGTAAAGGTCTCCGGCCCTCTGGTGGTGGCCACCGGAATGCAGGAGGCCAATATGGCCGACGTGGTCCGGGTGGGAGAGCAGCGCCTCATCGGTGAGATTCTGAACATGACCGGGGACGCGGCCTCCATCCAGGTGTATGAGGAGACCTCCGGCCTGGGTCCCGGCGCAGAGGTTGTCACCACCGGCGCGCCGCTGTCTGTGGAACTGGGCCCCGGCCTGATTGAGACGATTTACGACGGCATCCAGCGGCCCCTGGAGGTCATCCGGGAGAAGAGCGGCAGCAGCAACCTGCCCCGGGGCATCGAGGTGCCCGCCCTGGACCGGGAGAAGAAGTGGGAGTTCACCCCCGTTGTCAAGCCCGGCGACCAGGTGGTGGGGGGCGACGTGCTGGGTACTGTGCAGGAGACGGATTCCATTCTCCACAAGATTATGCTCCCCCCTGGAATGCAGGGGACCATTGTATCCATTCAGAGCGGCTCCTTCACCGTCACCGACCCGGTGTATGTGCTCCAGAAGGAGGACGGAGCTCAGGTGGAGCTGCCCATGATGCAGAAGTGGCCCGTCCGTGTGGGCCGGCCCTACCGGCACAAGTATCCCCCCGAAATTCCGCTCCAGTCGGGACAGCGGATTGTGGACACCTTTTTCCCTGTGGCCAAAGGGGGCACCGCCGCCATCCCCGGCCCCTTCGGCTCCGGCAAGACGGTGATGCAGCACGCCCTGGCCAAGTGGTCCGACGTGGACCTGGTGGTCTACATCGGCTGCGGCGAGCGGGGCAATGAGATGACCGACGTGCTCCGGGAGTTCCCTGAACTGGTGGACCCCCGCACGGGCCAGTCCCTGATGAAGCGGACGGTTCTGATTGCCAACACCTCGGACATGCCCGTGGCCGCCCGTGAGGCGTCCATCTACACGGGCATTACCATCGCCGAGTATTTCCGGGACATGGGCTACGCCGTGGCCGTCATTGCCGACTCCACCTCCCGGTGGGCGGAGGCCTTACGGGAGATGTCCGGCCGTCTGGAGGAGATGCCCGGCGAGGAGGGCTACCCCGCCTATCTGAGCTCCCGTCTGGCCCAGTTCTATGAGCGGGCGGGCAGCGTGGCCTGCCTGGGCTCCGACGGCCGCCGGGGCAGCCTGACGGCGGTGGGGGCCGTGTCCCCTCCCGGCGGCGACCTGTCCGAGCCCGTGTCCCAGGCCACCATGCGCATCGTAAAGGTGTTCTGGGCCCTGGACTCCTCTCTGGCCTACCGCCGCCACTTCCCCGCCATCAACTGGCTGAACTCCTACTCCCTGTATCTGGACTCTCTGAAGCCCTGGTATGACGAGCATCTGGGCAAAGAATTCCTGCAGAACCGGGAGTGGGCCATGGGTGTCCTCCAGGAGGAGGCCAGCCTCAACGAGATTGTGCAGCTTGTGGGCAAGGACTCCCTGTCCGCCGCCGACCAGATTACGCTGGAGACCGCCAAGATGATCCGGGAGGACTTTTTGCAGCAGAACTCCTTTGTGGACATCGACGCCTACTCGGAGTACGACCGGCAGGAGCGGATGCTGGCCCTGATCCGGGCCTACGACGTCCGGTGCCGCGCTGCGGCGGAGCGCGGCGGAGCCATCGCCGAACTGTTTGCCGTCCCCGTGCGGGAGAAGATTGGCCGGGCCAAGTCTGTGCCCGCCGGCGAGTACCGGGAGGCCTACGCCGCCATGGACCGGGAGATGGAGGACCAGCTTGAGGCCGCCGCCCAGAAGGGAGAGAGTGCGCTATGATCCGGGAGTACAGGACAATTCAGGAGATCTCCGGCCCGCTGATGGTGGTCAACCGGGTCCAGGGCGTCACCTACGACGAGCTGGGGGAGATCGAGCTCACCGACGGCGCCGTCCGCCGCTGCCAGGTGCTGGAGGTCAACGGGGACACCGCCGTGGTGCAGCTGTTTGAAAACTCCGCCGGCATCAACCTGGCGGAATCGAAAATCCGCTTTTTGGGCCACCCCCTCCAGCTGGGCGTGTCTGAGGATATGCTGGGCCGGGTGTTCAACGGCATGGGCGAGCCCATCGACGGCGGCCCCGCCATTCTGGCCGACGAGTACCGGGACATCAACGGCCTGGCCATGAACCCCGCCGCCCGGGACTACCCCAACGAGTTTATTCAGACGGGCATCTCTACCATCGACGGCCTGAACACCCTGGTGCGCGGACAGAAGCTGCCGATTTTCAGCGGCTCCGGCCTGCCCCATGCGGCCCTAGCCGCCCAGATCGCCCGGCAGGCCAGGGTGCTGGACGGGGAGTCCAAGTTTGCCGTGGTCTTCGCCGCCATCGGCATCACCTTTGAGGAGTCCGAGTTCTTTGTCCAGGAGTTCCGGCGCACCGGCGCCATCGACCGCACGGTGCTGTTCACCAACCTGGCCAACGACCCGGCGGTGGAGCGCATCGCCACCCCCCGCATGGCCCTGACGGCGGCGGAGTATCTGGCCTTTGAGAAAAACATGCATGTGCTGGTCATCATGACGGACATCACCAACTACGCCGAGGCGCTCCGGGAGGTCTCCGCCGCCAAGAATGAGGTCCCCGGCCGCCGGGGCTATCCGGGCTATCTGTATACCAACCTGGCCACGCTCTACGAGCGGGCCGGCCGGCAGCTGGGCAAGGAGGGCTCCATCACCCTTATCCCCATTCTGACCATGCCGGAGGACGACAAGACCCACCCCATTCCCGAACTCACCGGCTATATCACCGAGGGACAGATTATCCTCTCCCGGGAGCTGTACCGCAAGGGCATCATCCCGCCGGTGGACGTGCTGCCCTCCCTGTCCCGTCTGAAGGACAAGGGTACCGGCAAGGGCAAGACGAGAGAGGACCACTCCGGCACGATGAACCAGCTCTTCTCCGCCTATGCCACCGGCAAGGAGAACAAGGAGCTCATGTCCATCCTGGGCGAGGCCGCCCTGAGTCCCACCGACCTGCTGTACGCCAAGTTCGCCGACGAGTTTGAAAAGCGCTATGTGGCCCAGGGGACCGACGAGAACCGCTCCATTGAGGAGACGCTGGATTTGGGCTGGGAGCTTTTGAGCATTCTGCCCCGGAGCGAGCTCAAACGCATCAAACCGGAGTATATCGACAAGTACCTGCCCAAAAAGAATTGAAGGGGGGATTTGAATGCCTTCCACAACCATCAATCCCACCCGTATGGAGCTCACCCGGCTGAAGGGGCGGCTGAAGACGGCCCAGCGGGGACATAAGCTGCTGAAGGACAAGCGGGACGAGCTGATGAAGCGGTTTATGGACGTCGTGCGGGAGAACCGGGCGGTCCGGAAGCGGGTGGAGGAGGGACTGATGCGGGCCCACGCCTCCTTTACGGTGGCCTCCGCCCTGATGTCCCCGGAGATGCTGGAGCAGTCCCTTCTGTATCCCAAGCAGAGCGTGGAGCTGGGAATGACCTTTGAGAACGTCATGTCGGTGGATGTGCCCCGGTATCACTTTAAGACCCGCAGCCAGGACCCTGGCGAGGTCTACCCCTATGGCTTCGCCCAGACCAGCGGCGAGCTGGACGACGCGGTGGACGCCCTGTCCCAGGTCTTTGTGGATATGCTGAAGCTGGCGGAGATTGAGAAGACCAGCCAGCTGCTGGCCCAGGAGATTGAGCGCACCCGCCGCCGGGTCAATGCCCTGGAGTATGTGAAGATCCCGCAGATGGAGGAGAGCATCCGCTATATCACCATGAAGCTGGACGAGAACGAGCGTGCCAACACCATCCGACTGATGAAAGTGAAGGATCTCTTGCTTAAAGAGAGCATTGAACAGCGCCGGGAGGAGGACGCCCGCATCCTTCAGAGCTTTGGCGCCGACGGCGGGAACCAATAGGACCGAAAGCAAAAAGAGACAGCCGGAAGGGCTGTCTCTTTTTGCTTTTTTGGTTTTTTCAGGGCTGCAAATGCAAAGGCGGATTTGTGAAAAGAAACTTAAATCCTGAAAATAAAAGGGGTAAATTCGAAAAAATTTACAATTTCTTGACGCCATATTGTGAAGCCGTGGTGTTGTATCCCAGAAGGTTTTGTGCTAGAATAGCGTGGACCGAACGGGGAAGGATCTTCGGGGAGCAGCAGGGATCCATTCTCCCAGAAGAAAGAGGGGAGCTTGTAGAGAGGCTGTGCTGCCCGTTTTCGGACGGGGCTCCTGTTTCGTGCCGGGGGCATACGGCGCGGAAATGACGCAGGTTTTCCGTCAAATTTGAACTCCCCTGCCGTCCTTCCACCGGCGGAGTGGACGGGGCGCGGCAGAGCGGAAAAATGAGAATTTGGAGAGGATTGCTTTGGCAAAGAAAGTTTCGTATGGCCTGGGGGCGGCCCTGGCCCTGGGGATGATGGCGCTGGGCTTTCTGAACCGGACGGCCGCCGGGGCCGCCGGGGAGATTCCCCTCTGGCTGTGCATTCCCTTTGCGGGGCTGCTGCTGTGTATTGCGCTGTGCCCGCTGTTCTGCGCCTCCTGGTGGGAGAAGCACCAGCCCTGGGCGGTGGCCTTCTGGTCCGTGCTGTTTCTGATTCCCTACGGGCTGACGGGCGGCTTCGGCGCCGCGGCGGAGACGGCCCTGGACTGCATGGTAAGCGACTATCTGACCTTTATTGTGCTGCTGTTCGGCCTGTTCTGCGTGGCGGGCAATATCACGCTGGAGGGAGACCTGGCCGGTTCGCCCCGCATCAACGTGCTGCTTCTGCTGCTGGGGACCGTGCTGTCCAGCTGGATCGGCACCACCGGGGCCAGTATGCTGATGGTCCGTCCGGTGATTAAGATGAACGCCTGGCGCCGCCACCGGAGCCACATCATGGTCTTTTTTATCTTCCTGATTTCCAATATGGGCGGCTGTCTGACCCCTATCGGAGATCCCCCCCTGCTGATGGGGTTCTCCAGAGGCGTCCCCTTCTTCTGGAGCCTGCATCTGGCCCCTGTGCTGGTATTCAACGCGGTGATTCTCCTGGCGGTGTTTTACTGGATTGACATGCGGGCCTACCGCCGGGACATTGCGGACGGCAACATTCCGGACATCCGCAGGCCCGGCACGGAGATTAAGCTCCGGGGTCTGCACAACCTGGTCTTTCTGGCGGTGATTGTGGCCGCGGTGGTGCTCAGCGGCGTGCTGCCCACCCTGCCCATGTTCCAGAACGGGGCGGGGGAGGTCATCGGCCTCCACCTGTTCGGCGAGGTGACGCTGACGGTCCCCGCCATTCTGGAGATTGTCCTGATTCTTCTGGCGGCGTTTCTGTCCTTCCGGACCACAGACGTCTCTGTGCGCAAGTCCAACCACTTTACCTGGGGCGCCATTCAGGAGGTGGCGGTGCTGTTTGTGGGCATCTTCATCACCATGCAGCCGGCGCTGATGATTCTGACGGAGAAGGGCGGCGAGCTGGGCCTCACCCACCCGGCGCAGATGTTCTGGGCCGCCGGCGCGCTGTCCAGCTTTTTGGACAATACGCCCACCTACCTGGTCTTCCTCACCGCCGCCTGCGCGCAGGGGGCGCCGGCCGGCCTTGCCACCACCCTGGGCGTCGTGCCGGAGACCATGCTGGCCGCCATCTCCTGCGGCGCGGTGTTTATGGGCGCCAATACATACATCGGCAACGCCCCCAACTTTATGGTCAAGTCGATTTCCGACGAAAACGGTATTCATATGCCCTCCTTCTTCGGGTATATGCTCTGGTCGCTGCGCTTCCTGATTCCGATTTTCCTGTTGGATACGCTGATCTTTTTCCGGTGAGGAGGGTGAATTGTGATGGATGAAACCAGCAGCCGCATTCTTGAAATCGCAGGCCGCCTGTACGACCTGGACGCGGAGGTCTACCGCCTTCTGGGCTCCGGCCTGGGGCGCGTGTTCAACGTCAGCCGGGAGGAGGCCATCCGCTACCTGACCCGGATTATGCAGGAGCAGCAGGACAGCCACTATCTCCGCAGCGAGCTGGGCCTGATTGGCAATATGGCGCGCACCATCCGGAACCGGCAGGCGCGGTCCAAGGTCATGACGGAGTACAACGAGATTCTGAAGCTGATTCAGACGCTCCCCACCAGCTTCAGCGCAGTGGACATTCTGGACAAAAATCTCTCTGTGCTCAACCAGTCCCTGGCCAGGAATACCATGACGGGCCGGTTTGGAAAAGACAACCATCTGGTGATCTGCATCGGCCGCACCTATGGCAGCGCGGGCACCGACATCGGATTTGCCCTGGCCGACTCCCTGAAGATCAACTACTATGACACCGAGATTTTTACCGAGGTGCTGGAGCGGCTGGAGGCCAAGCAGGACAACGTCCATGACCACGCCAGCTTCTCCCACACGGAGAATCTGAACCAGAATCCCCTGGCCATTGAGAAGGGGCTGAGCCTGAAAAAGCGCCTGCGGGAGTTCAGCCGCTACCACGGCCTGCCTAAGACGGAGGCGGTGTTCTTCAACCAGAGCGAACTGATCTGCGACATGGCCCGGCGGGAGGACTTTGTGATTATGGGCAGGTGCGCGGACGTTATTCTGACCAACCACCAGATTCCCCATGTGAGCATCTATATCAACGCGCCCTTTGAGCTGCGGGTCCGCCGGATTATGGAGAAGCGCAAGATGGACTATAAAAGCGCCAGTAAATTCCTCAAGCGGCTGGACCGCCGCCACCGGGCCTACTATGAGTTCTTTACCAGCCGGAAGTGGGGCGATGTGGTCAACTACGACATCTGCATCAACTCCGCCAGCTATGGCATCGAGGGCTCTGTGGAGCTGATTAAACGCCTGATTCTCCAGGGAAAATAAATCCAGAGCGCCGGCCGCAGGGCCGGCGCTCTGGATTTTATTTTATAGGCGGAAGACGGACCGGACACAGACGCCCTGGGCGTTCAGCGCGGCCAGATAGAGCAGCAGGCCAAAGAGCAGGGTCCCCAACAGCCCCGGAAGGGTGGGGACGCCGTTGGCGCGGCAGACCTGAAGCAGCAGGTTGGACGTCAGCCCGGACAGCAAGGCGGCCAGTCCCGGTGCGGTGAGCCAGTCAAAAATCCGGAATTTCAGGCCGGTAAACGCGGCCAGCCGCCCGGCGCACAGCACCGTGCCCAGGACGGCGGAGACCAGCGTCCCCAGGACAAAGCCGCCCATGCCGATGTCCGGGTCCCCGGCCAGACAGGCGGTGAAGCCAAGCTGGACCCCGTCGCACACCAGGGAGATCCAGGCGGCGGAGCCCTGCCGGCCAATGCCGTTGAGCGCGGCGCCCAGAACGGACTGAAAGCACCCAAGCGCGGCGGCGGCGGCCAGGGGGAGCAGGTACCGGCCGACCGACTCCTGTTGAAAGAGAAGCACGCCCAGCTCCTCCCCCAGCACGGCCATCAGCGCCATAGCGGGCAGGGACAGCACGGAGACGGAAAACAGCGCGCTGGAGATCTGCCGGCGGACCGCCTGAACGTCATTGAGGGCGGCGGAGCGGGCCAGACGGGGGACCAGCACCAGATTCAGCGCCCCCAGAAACACGGTGGGCAGGGCCAGCATGGGCAGCGTCATGCCGCAGACCACCCCCAGTTCAGAGACGGCCTGGGAGCGGTCCATGCCGCCCTCCACCAGTTTTTTGGGGATTAGAGCCGCGTTGACCGCTCCCATCAGATTGCCCAGCAGGGCGTTCAGCCCCACCGGGAGGGCAATCAGCGCCACCCGCCTGCGCCGGGCCGGGCCGGGCTCGCCGGACCCGCGCCCCATGCGGGAGAGGCGGCGGCGGCACAGCAGCGTCAGGGTGAGGGCGGAGGCCGCCTCGCACAGCACCATTCCCGCCATAATCAGCCCGGCGGCCCGCTCCGGCGTCTGGGGCAGAAAGCAGAGGAGCAGGCCCAGGACGGCGGCGGTCCGCACAGCCTGCTCCAGCAGCTCGGCCGCGGCAGGCGGCCCCACCAGCCCGGAGCCATAGAAGAAGTGCTTGTGGAGATTCTCCACGCCGGTCAGCGCTGCGCAGGGGAGAAGCAGAATCAGACCCAGCTGCGTGCGGGCGTCTCCCAGCAGATAGACGGAGATGGGGTCGCTGAAGGCCAGAACCGCCCCGGAGATGGGGAGCAGCAGGAGGAACAGCGCCCGCAGACAGGTGTTCAGAAGCTGCGGAACGCCCCTGCTGTTGTCCAGGGCCAGGTACTGGGGCGTCAGATTGGAGACCGCCGCCGTCAGCCCCACCGCCGTGAGGGAGAGAATCACCGAGTAGACCGGCATAAGCAGCTGATAGAGGCCCATAATCTCCGCCCCCACCAGCCGGGACAGCGCCACCCGGTACCCAAAGCCCAAAAGCTGCGTCAGCGTCCCCAGCGCCGTCAGAAACAGGATGCTTCCCCCTGCGGTCATGCCGCGTCTGTGTGCCAAGATCATCCCTCCCCCTCTCCAATGTATTCCCGTACCGGACCCGGTATGTTAGGAGCGGGCGGAGAGAGACGTCAGACGGACAGCTCCGGAAAGGGAATGATGGGGGCGGGGACGTCCGGATGGGGCCCCAAAGTTTTTTCCATCCAGATCATATCGTACCAGCGGCCGAATTTATAGCCGCACTGGTGGAACCACCCGGCCGGGCGGTAGCCCATGGCGGTGTGAAACGCGGCGCTGCCGCAGGTGAGATAGGGGTCGCTGTCCTGCGCCGGCATCGCAATGCAGGCGTTGAGGTTCAAAAAATTCTGGGCCGTCAGGGTTTGTTCCAGCGCGGTGCAGAGGGCGCGCCCGACGCCGGAGCGGCGGACGGACTGGTCCACATAGACAGAGGACTGGGCCGACCAGCCATAGGCGGGCCGGCCCTGAAACGGGCTGGCATAGGCGTAGCCCAGAAGCCTGTCCCCGGACTGCGCCGCCAGATAGGGAAAACGCTCCAGGGTGCGGCGGATGCGCTCAGAAAATTCCTCCAGAGCGGGGACCTCGTACTCAAAGGTGATGGCGGTTTCCCGCACATAGGGGGCGTAAATGGCCAGCAGCTCAGGCGCGTCTTCCGGACGGACGGTACGGATGGTGAATGAAATGGAACGCATAGTGAAAACCTCCTGTTTTTCCGCCTTTTATTTTATCAGGCAATGTTCTCCAAGGCAAGCAAAAACACAAGATATAGTAGACAAGCCATACTTGGTATGCTATAATCAGTCCCCGTGAGTTTCAGCCGGCCTGTCCGGCTTTTTGATTGACGCGAGGAGGAGCAATATGCCTGAAAAAGTAATCAAGCGCGACGGCTCTGTGGTGGACTATGACCGCAGCAAGATTGCCGCCGCCATTGGAAAGGCCAACGCCGAGATGCCCCAGGAGGAGCGGCTGAGTCAGGACCGCATCAGCGCCATCATTGACCGCATCGAGGACCTGAAGCGGCCCCGTATGCTGGTGGAGGATATTCAGGACCTGGTGGAGCAGGGGCTTGTGGCGGAAAATAAATTCCATCTGGCCAAGGCCTATATTATCTACCGGTATAACCGGGCCCTGGTGCGCAGGGCCAACACCACCGACGAGTCCATCCTCTCCCTGCTGCGCAACGAGAACAAGGAGCTGGCGGAGGAGAACTCCAACAAGAACACCATGATTGCCGCCACCCAGCGGGACTATATCGCCGGAGAGGTGAGCCGGGACCTGACCCGGCGCATCCTCCTGCCCGAGTACATCTCCAAAGCCCACGACGAGGGGGCCATCCACTTCCACGACGCAGACTACTTCATCCAGCCCATCTTTAACTGCTGTCTTATTAACATCGGGGACATGCTGGATAACGGCACCGTGATGAACGGCAAGCTCATTGAGTCCCCCAAGAGCTTTCAGGTGGCCTGCACGGTGATGACCCAGATTATCGCCTGCGTGGCCTCCAACCAGTACGGGGGGCAGAGCGTGGATTTAAGCCACCTGGGCAAGTATCTGCGCCGGAGCCGGGAGAAATTCCGCCGGCACATCGTCTATGAGTGCGCCGGACAGGCGGATGGGTCCATGGTGGACCGCCTGGTGTCCGACCGGCTGAAGGACGAGCTGAAGTCCGGCGTCCAGACCATCCAGTACCAGATCAACACCCTGATGACCACCAACGGCCAGTCCCCCTTTGTCACCCTGTTCCTGAACCTCCGGGAGGACGACCCCTATCTGGAGGAGAACGCCATGATTGTGGAGGAGGTCCTCCGCCAGCGGCTGGAGGGCATCAAGAACGAGAAGGGGGTGTACATCACCCCCGCCTTCCCCAAGCTGGTGTATGTGCTGGACGAACACAACTGCCTCAAGGGCGGCAAGTACGATTACATTACGGAGCTTGCGGTCAAGTGCTCCGCCAAGCGTATGTACCCCGACTATATCTCGGCGAAAAAGATGCGGGAGAACTATGAGGGCAACGTGTTCTCCCCCATGGGCTGCCGCTCCTTCCTGGCTCCCTGGAAGGATGAGAACGGGAACTATAAGTTCGAGGGCCGCTTTAACCAGGGGGTGGTCTCCCTGAACCTGCCCCAGATTGGTATCCTGGCCCAGGGCAGCGAGGAGAAGTTCTGGGCCCTGCTGGAGGAGCGCCTCCAGCTGTGCTTCGAGGCCCTCATGTGCCGCCACAACGCCCTGAAGAACGTGCGCTCCGACTCCTCCCCCATACACTGGCAGTACGGGGCCATCGCCCGGCTGCCCAAGGGAGCCCCCATCGAGCCCCTGCTGTACGGGGGGTACTCCTCTATCTCCCTGGGCTACATCGGCCTGTATGAAGCGACCAAGCTCATGCGGGGCTGCTCCCACACCCAGCCGGAGGGCCAGGCGTTCGCCATGCAGGTTATGCAGCGCCTGCGGAGGGCCTGCGACGAATGGAAAAAGGAGACCAATATCGGCTTCGCCCTCTACGGCACCCCCGCCGAGTCCCTGTGCTACCGCTTTGCCCGCATCGACCGGGAACGCTTCGGCGTGATCCCCGACGTAACGGACAAGGGTTATTATACAAACAGCTATCATGTGGACGTGCGGGAGCACATCGACGCCTTCCAAAAGTTCACCTTTGAGAGCCAGTTCCAGGAAATTTCCACCGGCGGGTGTATCTCCTATGTGGAGATCCCCAACATGCGCCATAACCTGGAGGCTCTGCAGGAGGTGGTGCGCTTCATCTATGACAACATCCAGTACGCGGAGTTCAACACCAAGAGCGACTACTGCCAGGTGTGCGGCTACGATGGAGAGATTGCCATCAACGACGATTTTCAGTGGGAGTGCCCCGCGTGCCGCAATACCGACCAGAACAAGATGAACGTCACCCGCCGTACCTGCGGCTATCTGGGTGAAAACTACTGGAACGTGGGCAAAACCAAGGAGATTAAGGCCCGCGTGCTCCATCTGTAACGGCAGAAAAGGGCCCCCGGCGCCGGGCGGGGGAGCGCAGATTTGGAGGTTTTTTATGAACTATGCGGACATCCGCCCCATCGACGTGGCCAACGGGCCGGGTATCCGGACGTCGGTCTTTGTGTCCGGCTGCACCCACGCCTGTCCGGCGTGCTTTAACCCGGAGGCCTGGGACTTTGACTATGGCCAGCCCTTTACCCAGAGGGAGGCGGACCGGGTGCTGGAGGCGCTGGGGAAGCCGTATGGCAGGGGGCTGTCTGTCGTGGTCGGCGAGCCCTTCCACCCCCGGAACCAGGGGGCGGTGCTGGACCTGGTGCGCCAGGTGCGGGGGCGGTTCCCGGAGAAGGACGTGTGGTGCTACACCGGATACCTGTTTGAGGAGCTGGCCGCCGGAGGGGTGGGGGACCACAGCCGGGCGCTGCTGGAGCAGCTGGACGTGCTGGTGGACGGACCCTTTGTGGCTTCATTCAAGAACCTGGGGCTGCGGTTCCGGGGCTCCTCCAACCAGCGCATAATTCAGGTGCGGCCCTCTCTGGAGAAGGGCGCGGCCGTCCTGTGGGAATAAAAAAAGAGTGCGCGGCCGCGCACTCTTTTTTTATCGTACTTTGGAAGCGGGATGCCGTCCAGTTCCGGTGCCCGCATTGGCCTGCACCAGGGCGAAGGCCTTTTTGCGGGCGTACAGGAAGAACAGAATGTGGACCGCGCCGGTGATAATCCAGGAGATGGGGTAGGAGACGTACAGATTGTCCGGCGTGCGGTCCATCTGGAAGATGGTGAACACCCACACAATCCGGAACCCGCAGGCTCCAATCAGGGAGACAATCATGGGTACAATGGAGTAGCCAAGTCCCCGCAGGCTGCCCACCATGGTGTCCATGATGCCGCAGATGGCGTAGGTCCGGCAGATGTAGCTCATGCGGATCAGGCCCTGTTCAATCACAGCCTCGTCCGGGTTGTAGATGCTCAGCAGGGTGTGGCCGAAGAAGAAGGCCAGATTTCCCAGCACCAGTCCGGTGAGGATGACAAAAGCCTGACAGTAGAACAGTGTCTTGTCCACCCGCCTGCACTCTCCGGCGCCGTAGTTCTGGCCGGTAAACGTGAGGTTGGCCTGGTAAAAGGCGTTCATGGACTGATAGACAAAGCCCTCGATGTTGCTGCCCGCGGCGGAGCCGGCCACCACCGTGGAGCCGAAGGAGTTGACGGAGGACTGAATCAGCACGTTGGAGAGGTTGAAGACGACGCCCTGGAAGCCGGCCGGAAGGCCGATGGCCAAAATCTGTCCCAGGATAATTTTGTCCAGCTTCAGCTTCCGGAAGTCCAGGCGGAGCGGTCCCTCCTCCTTGGAGAGGCAGCGCAGCACCAGCGCGGCGGAGACGTACTGGGAGATAGAGGTAGCGGAGGCGACGCCGGCCACATCCATATTCAGCACAATGACGGTAAACAAGTTCAGAACAACGTTGACAATGCCGGCCACAATCAGATAGTACAGCGGCCGCCGGGTGTCTCCCTGGGCCCGGAGGACGGCCGCGCCGAAGTTGTAGGTCAGCATGGCGGGCATTCCCAGAAAGTAGATGCGCAGATAGATGGTGGACAGGTCAATGACGTCCTCCGGAGAGGACATCCAGACCAACAACTGGTGGGACATGAAAAAGCCGAAAATTCCAAGGCCCACGCCGGAAATCATGGCCAGCAGAATGGCGGTGTGTACCGCATGGCTGACAATGTTGGGGCGCTGTCCGCCGATGTTCCGGGCCACCACCACGTTGGCACCCACCGACATGCCGATGAACAGCGCAATGAGCAGGTTAATCAGGGAGGTGGTGGACCCCACCGCCGCCAGGGACTCCTTTCCGGAGAACTGGCCCACGACAATGACGTCGGCGGCGTTGAACAGAAGCTGGAGAATGCTGGAGGCCATCAGAGGAATGGCGAACATGAGAATCTTGTCGGCCAGGGAGCCGTGGCACATATCCAGCTGATGGTGGGCCTTGTGGCGGAACATAGTGTGCAGTCATCCTTTCCAATCCGTGAGAGGTCCGGCCAGCGAACTGGGGGACATATGCAGGTGGTTGCAGAAATTAACATATTTTTTACAGGAGCAACTAATACGATACAACAAGACGCCCTGTTTCGCAATCGTGAAAACACAGAAAAAAGCGGAGAAATTCCCCACACAATGCACAAAATTCCCCTGGAACTTTCAAAAGTTCCAGGGGAATAGGGCGGTCAGGGGGCCGCGGAGACAGGCGTGCCGCCGGACTGGGCCACCACCAGGGTGTCTCCTCCCTGGAGGACGGTGCCGCCGCTGGGGATGATCGTGCCGCCGCCCCGTTTGATCATGACAATCAGCGTGTTGGGCTTGGTGGGAATCTGGCGCAGGGACAGGCCGGCCCACTTGTGGCCCCGGCTCACCACAATCTCCTGGAGGAAGAGGTTCTCCCGGTCCTCAAAGGCCTGGGCGGCCAGCACCAGCAGGTCTCCGGGCAGCAGGACAGTGCTGCCGTTGGGGACGATGGTCTCCTCCCGGCGGGCCACCATCACCACCAGCAGGTCGGAGGGGATGGGGAGCTCCTTCAGCGTCTTGCCGCTCCAGGGGTGGTTTCTGCCCACGTGGACTTTGATAAAGTCGATGTCGCTCT
This sequence comes from uncultured Oscillospiraceae bacterium, assembly GCA_944387755.1. The sequence continues at coordinate 29,047 of CALXGC010000024.1, forward strand.
CCTCCTGATAGTCGTTGAAGGTCTTGCTGACGTCGCTGGTCTTGTCAATCATGGAGAGCTTGGCCGACACCCTGGGGAGCAGGGAGCCCTGGATGGAGATGGAGAGCAGGACAATGCAGAAAACCAGGTTGAAGAGGTTATAGCGGGTCTCCGCGCCGTCCAGCACCGCCATAATGGCGAACACGATGGAGGCCACGCCCCGCAGGCCGGCCCAGGAGATGACGCCCACCTGTGCGGGGGAGGGCCGGAAGGGGAGCAGGAGCACGGCCACCACCAGAGGCCGGGCGGCCAGGGTGAGAAACGCCATCACCGCCAGGGCGGGCAGGAGCACCGAGGGGAGCTCCACCGGCGTCACCAGAAGACCCAGCAGGAAGAAGATAAGCACCTGGGCCACGTCGGTAATCACGTCGAAGAAGTGGACCATATTCCGCTTCTGGGGGAGCTTGGTGCTGCCCATCCAGATGCCGCACAGATAGGCGCTGAGATAGCCGTTGCCACCCAGGGCGGAGGGGAGGGCATAGGAGAGAATCACCACGGAGAACACGAAAATGGTCTGGCTCTGCTCCGAGGGGAACATGCCGCGGCGCAGGCACCAGATGGCCAGCCGGCCCAGCAGCAGCCCGCCGAGAATACCGATGGCAAATTGCTGGAGCAGCAGCAGGGGGACGAAAATGTCATCGCCGCCCATCATGCCCACCGCCACGGTGGTGAGCATGTAAGAGATGGGGTCGTTGGAGCCGGACTCAATCTCCAGCAGGGAGTCGGTGTGGTATTTCAGCGCCAGCTTTTTGGAGCGCAGAATGTTGAACACAGAGGCCGCGTCGGTGGAGGAGATAACAGAGCCGATCAAAAAGCTCTCCGCCCAGGGCAGGGAGAGGGCGAAGTGGGCAAAGACCGCCACCGTGCCGGCCGTGCCCGCCACCCCCAGAGTGGAGAGAATCACCGACTGCGCCGCCACCGGCCGGGCGGCGTTTAAATTTGTGCCGAAGCCGCCGTAAAACATAATAAAAATCAGACTGACTGAGCAGATGACGTTGGCGGCGCTGTAGTCGTCAAAGGGAATGCGCAGCAGGCCGTTTTCTCCAAAGCACATGCCCAGGGCGATGAAAATCAGCAGAGAGGGCACCGCCAGCCGGTCCAGGTACCGGCCCATCACAGTACAGAGCAAAATCACACAGGCGGTCAGCAGCAGTATGTTGTTCATCCGAAAGCCTCCTCTACGCAGTATACTGGTTTGCTTATTGTTATCATAACAAAATAATTATAACATATTTTTTACCAAAAAAGGCAGTAAAAATTTTGTAAAGAATAAAAAACATCCCGGAAGGCCTCCGGGATGTTGTCAGAACGGGCGTTAAAATTTTTCCAGCCGCTCCAGGTCCAGGATAAAGACCGTCACGCCGCCGAACTCCATGTTCATGGGGATGGAGGGCATCGCGGCGGCGTACTGGCTGGCCGCGGGCATAGACACGCTGGAGTAGACCGTCTGCCGGCGCTTTCCGGCGCAGCGCTTCAGAATGTCCAGCGCATCCGCCAGCCGGGCCTCCTCCACGCCCAGCATGATGGTGATATTCTTCTTTTTCCAGAATCCGCCGGTGGAACTGAGCATGGTGACAAAAAATCCGTTTTGGTTCAGCTCGCTTACCGTGGCGTCATAGTCGTCCTCCTGCACCACGGCCAGGATCAGCTTATTGTGTACATTGGCAGCTTCCATGATTTCAGCCTCCTTTCCCCTTATCATACACTATTTTTAGAAAAAAGGGAAGTCAAAAACGCGGGGAAGTCTGCGGGCTATTTCTGTTCGTCGCCGTTTTGACTCTGGGAGCCAAAGTAAAAGGCAATGACCACGGAAAAAATGGTGATAAAATCTCTGGCGCTGACCCGGCCCTGGGCGGCCAGGTAGACAAACAGGCCGGTGAGGGTCAGGGTGACGATGCTCTTGATGCACAGCAGGCTGTAAATTTTCTTCTTGAACAGGGGATCCAAGGCGTTCAGCTCCTCTCTGCCTCTAACCCATGTTATGCAGGAGGTTCACAGGCGGACGCAGGCCGCCCCTACGACAACGGTCGTTTTACGCGCCAAAGCCTTCCCCCCCACCGGGAGGAAGGTGGCGCGAAGCGCCGGATGAGGGGGCGGGCGGGTCTTGGACCCGCCCCTACGGCAACGGACGTTGCGCGCTCCAAAGCCTCCCCCCTTGGGGGAGGTGCCGAGCGAAGCGAGGCGGAAGGGGTAAAAACAACGGGGGAGGCGCCGGGTGAAGCGAGGCGGAAGGGGCTGTACCGGACGGGCGGTTTCTGCTATGATAGACAGTGCGGACACAGTCCGCGGAAGGAGACCCTCCATGAAACACCCGGAAATTCTTGCAAAACTGACGTTGGAACAAAAAGTTGCCCTGCTCTCCGGCAGGGACGTGTGGAGCACCTGCGCCTTTCCTGCGGCGGGAGTGCCCCGAATGGTCCTCTCCGACGGTCCCCATGGCCTGCGCCGGCAGCTGGGACGGGGGGACCACCTGGGCCAGCGGCCCAGCCAGCCCGCCACCTGCTTTCCCACCGCCGCCTGTCTGGCGGGGAGCTGGGACCCGAAGCTGCTGGAGGAGGTGGGGCGGGCTCTGGGGCAGGAGGCCGCCGTCCAGGGCGTCCATATGCTCCTTGGGCCGGGACTGAATCTGAAGCGCAGCCCGCTGGGCGGCCGGAATTTTGAATATTTTTCCGAGGACCCCTATCTGTCCGGCAAGCTGGCCGCCGCCCTGGTCCGGGGCGTCCAGTCCCAGGGGGTGTCCGCCTGCGTCAAACACTTTGCCGCCAACAATCAGGAGCTGCTGCGCATGACCAGCGACAGCGTGGTGGACGAGCGCACCCTGCGGGAGCTCTACCTCACCGGCTTTGAAATTGCAGTGAAAGAGGGCAAACCCATGGGGGTGATGTCCTCCTATAATCAGGTCAACGGCGTCCACGCCAGTGAAAACTCCCATCTGCTCACGGAGATTCTCCGGGAGGAGTGGGGGTTTGACGGCGCGGTGGTGACGGACTGGGGCGGATGCCGCAGCCAGACCGCCGGCCTTCGGGCGGGGAGCAATCTGGAGATGCCCGGCACGCAGGGGGACAGCGACCGGGAGGTGCTGGAGGCGCTGCGCCGGGGGGAGATTTCAGAGGCGGTGATCGACCGCCGGGCGGACGAGCTGCTGGATGTGGCGCTGGCCGCTCAGGCGGCGGTGAACAGCGCGCCCAAATTCTTTGACGCGGAGGCCCACCACGCCCTGGCCCGCCGGGCGGCGGCGGAGAGCGCCGTGCTGCTGAAAAACGAGGGGAATTTTCTGCCCCTTGCCCCTGGGACCAGAACGGCGGTTCTGGGGGACTTGGCCCTGGAGCCCCGGTATCAGGGGGCCGGTTCCTCTTTGGTCCATCCCACGCGGCTGGACCGGCCCCTGGACTGCCTCCGGGAGAGCGGGCTGAATCTCGTAGGCCACGCCAGAGCCTACCGGCGGGACGGGAGACCCTCCGCCCGGCTGACGGAGGAGGCGGTCCGGCTGGCAGAGCGCGCGGAGGCGGTGGTCCTCTTTCTGGGCATTCCGGAGTGCTTTGAGAGCGAGGGGCTGGACCGGAACCATCTGCGCCTGCCGGACAACCAGATTCAGGCGCTGAACGCCGTCTCCCAGGCCAACCCCAATGTGGCGGTGGTCCTCTCCGGCGGGGGCGTTCTGGAGCTGCCCTGGCTGGACCGGTGCCGGGCGCTGCTCCACGGCTATCTGGGGGGACAGGCGGGGGCGGGGGCCGCGGCCTGGCTGCTCACCGGGCGGATCAATCCCTCCGGCCGTCTGGCAGAGAGCTTTCCGTACTCCGCCCAGGACGCCCCTAACGCGGCCTATTTCCCCGGACGGGAGCGGACGGCGGAGTACCGGGAGGGACTGTTTGTGGGCTACCGGTATTACCAGACCGTCAAACAGCCGGTGCGCTTCCCCTTCGGCTTTGGACTGAGTTACACCACGTTTGCCTACACGGACCTGACGGCGGACCGGGCGGGGGTGTCCTTCACCCTTACCAACACCGGTTCCCGTCCCGGCAGCGAGACGGCGCAGCTATACGTCTCCGGACCGAGAGACCGGGTGTTCCGCCCCGCTCTGGAGCTGAAGGGGTTTCAGAAGATCTTTCTCCAGCCCGGAGAGTCCCGCCGCCTCCGGATTCCCCTGGACGGGTACGCCTTCCGCTGGTTCAACCCGGCCAACAACCGCTGGGAGGTGGAGGGCGGGACCTACCGGATTCAGGTGGGGCCCAATGCGGCGCAGCTGCCCCTGTCCGCCTGTCTGGAGATTGCGGGGACGGCGCCGGAGGTCTACAGCCGGGACAAGCTGGCCTGCTATTTCACCGGCCAGGTGGCGCAGGTATCCGGCGAGGCCTTTGCGGCCCTGCTGGGCCGCCCCCTTCCGGAGGCCCGGTGGGACCGGAGCGCCCCTCTCACGCTGGAGGACAGCTTGATGCAGCTCTGCTATGCCAGAGGCCGGGCGGGCCGGCTGGCAGACCGGCTGCTGACCCGTCTGGCCCAGCGGAAGGAGCGGCGGGGCGAGCCGGACCCGGTGACGCTGTTTATCCGCAACATGCCCTTCCGGGGACTGGTGAAGCTGTCCAACGGTTTGGCGGATACCCCCATGGCGCTGGGAATTTTGGAGATGGCCAACGGACACGGTTTTCGGGGGTTCTGGCATGTGCTGCGGGCCGCGGCGGCCAAGGGCCGGGCTCAGAGGGCGCGGAAAAAGCGCCTGGGTCTGTAAATACATAAAAACCGCCTCTTCCGGAACACTACACCGGAAGAGGTGATTTTTTGTGAAGAAATGCGGGAAGCTGCCCTTTGCTTTAGCGGGAGGGGCGGCGGGACTGGCCAACGGATTTTTCGGCGGCGGAGGCGGGTCCGTCTTTGTGCCGCTGCTGACCCGGACCTGCGGGCTCAACCAGCGGCAGGCCTTCGCCACGTCGGTGGCGGTGATTCTTCCCCTTTGCGCGCTGTCGGCGGCGGTCTATCTGTTCCGGGGCGGACTGGAGATGGGAGCGGCGCTGCCCTATCTGATTGGCGGGACCGTGGGGGGCTGGCTGGGGGGCCGGTGGTTCCGGGGAATGAAAATCGCGTGGCTGAAGCGGCTGTTTGGAGCGCTGCTCCTCTATGGGGGCGCCAGGTGCCTGCTGACATGAGCGGCTGGCTGGTTCCCCTTTTGGCGGGGGGCGTCACCGGAGTGCTGTCCGGCTTCGGGGTGGGCGGCGGCACACTGCTGCTGGTGTATATGACCGCCTTCGCCGGCCTGGACCAACACCTGGCCCAGGGGATTAACCTGCTCTATTTTCTCCCCGCCGGACTGATGGCGCTGCCCGCCCATATAAAAAACGGGTATGTGGTGAAGGAGGCGGTGCTGCCCGCCGTCTCCGCCGGGCTGCTGCTGGCCGCTCTGGCCGCCTGGGGGGCGACCGCTTTGGATGTGGCGCTTTTGCGCAGGTGTTTTGGGGGGTTTCTCCTTATTGCCGGGGCCATGGAGCTCTTTGGAAAAGGGAAGGCGTAACCGGCGGGCGGAGCATATCTGCCCGCCCCCAGAACGCCGCCTTCGGGCTGAAGTGAATACCGGCGAAAAATATTCATATGAGTATCCGTGTTTATTCAAAATTTACGGAATATATCGGGAATAAAATGAATGATTATACAAAATAAGGGGTTGAAATTCTGAAACAGGAGTGGTAAACTATTCCCAATGAACCAAAGCCGGGTCCGGCCTTCGGACCCAATATGAAATTTGGGAGGAAATACTGTCATGGCTGAAATCAAAAAAGTTGTTCTGGCCTATTCCGGCGGCCTGGATACGTCCATCATCATCCCCTGGCTGAAGGAGAACTATAATAACCCGGAGATCATTGCCGTCTCCGCCGACGTGGGGCAGGGGGACGAGCTGGACGGCCTGGAGGAGAAGGCCATCAAGACCGGCGCGTCCAAGCTGTACATCGAGGATCTCACCGACGAGATGGTGGACGAGGTGATTATCCCGTCCATGATGATGGGAGCCAGCTATGAGGGCTACCTCCTGGGCACCGCCTTTGCCCGGCCCGTCATTGCCAAGCGCCTGGTGGAGATCGCCAAGAAAGAGAACGCCGACGCCATCTGCCACGGCTGCACCGGCAAGGGCAACGACCAGGTGCGCTTCGAGCTGGCCATTAAGCGCTTCGCGCCGGAGATGAAGATCATCGCCCCCTGGCGGGAGTGGTCCATCAAGGGCCGGGACGAGGAGATCGACTATGCCGAGGCCCACAATGTGCCTTTGAAGATCTCCAGAGAGACCAACTACTCCAAGGACAAGAACCTGTGGCACCTGTCCCACGAGGGCCTGGACCTGGAGGACCCGGCCAACGAGCCCCAGTACGACAAGCCCGGCTTCCTGGAGATGGGCGTCTCCCCCGCTGTGGCTCCCGACGCCCCCACCTATGTCACCCTGGAGTTTGAGAAGGGCAAGCCCGTGGCCATCGACGGGGAGAAGATGAAGGCCAGCGACATCATCCGCAAGCTGAACAAGCTGGGCGGCGAGAACGGCATCGGCCTGCTGGACATCGTGGAGAACCGCCTGGTGGGCATGAAGGACCGGGGCGTGTATGAGGCGCTCGCCGGCACCATCCTCTACCGGGCCCACGAGGTGCTGGAGATGATCACCATCGACAAGGACACCAAGCACATGAAGAGCAAGCTGGCGGTGGACTTCGCCGACCTCATCTACAACGGCAAGTGGTTTACCCCCCTGCGGGAGGCCCTCCAGGCCTTCGCCGAGAAGACCCAGGAGCACGTCACCGGCGCCGTGAAGCTCAAGCTCTACAAGGGCAACATCATCACGGCCAGCGTCACCTCTCCGGAGACCCTCTACTCTGAGAACCTGGTGACGTTCGAGGAGAGCGACTACAACCAGAACGACGCCACCGGCTTTATTAACCTGTGGGGCCTGCCCGACACCGTCCAGGCGCTGCGGGAGCAGGGAAAGCTGAAATAAGCGCCACTGTGGGGCGGGGGCTTGCCCCCGCCGCTCTTATCCGATACCGGGACGGCGGGGGCGAGCCCCCGCCCTACTGGGACCGGGACGGCGGGGGCAAGCCCCCGCCCTACTGGACCGGCGGGGACAAACCCCGCCCGGCCAAATTTTATGAAAGTAGGAGAGGAACCGCTATGAAATTATGGGCCGGCCGGTTTCAGAAAGAGACCGATAGCTTAGTAAACGACTTCAATTCCTCCATCCAGTTTGACGCCCGCCTGTACAAGCAGGACATCGCCGGCTCCATCGCCCACGCCCGGATGCTGGGCAAGCAGGGAATCATTGAGGAGCACGAGGTGGAGGCCATTGTAGACGGCCTGAAGGCCATCCTGGCCGACATTGACGCCGGTAAAGTGGAGTTCTCCGTGGACAACGAGGACATCCACATGAACATTGAGACGCTGCTGACCCAGCGCATCGGCGACGCGGGCAAGCGGCTGCACACCGCCCGGTCCCGGAACGACCAGGTGGCGGTGGACACCCGCCTGTATGTGAAGCAGGAGATCCCCGTCATCATCGACCAGATTCTGAAGCTGGAGCAGGTGCTGGTGGAGCGGGCCAAGGAACACCTGGACACGGTGATGCCAGGCTATACCCACCTGCAGCGGGCCCAGCCCACCACCTTCGGCCACTATATGATGGCCTATGCCAATATGTTCAAGCGGGACGTCACCCGCCTGGAGGACTGTCTGGCGCGGCTGGACGAGTGCCCTCTGGGGGCGGGGGCCCTGGCCACCACCACCTATCCCATCGACCGGTTTGAGACCGCCCAGGCCCTGGGCTTCCAAAAGCCCACCGACAACTCCATGGACTCCGTGTCCGACCGGGACTATGCCATCGAGCTTTTAAGCGGCCTGTCTGTGCTGATGATGCACCTGTCCCGCTTCTCCGAGGAGATTATCCTCTGGTGTTCCTGGGAGTTTAAGTTTGTGGACCTGGACGACGCCTACTCCACCGGCTCCTCCATCATGCCCCAGAAGAAGAACCCCGACGTGGCCGAGCTGGTCCGGGGCAAGACGGGCCGGGTGTACGGCGACCTGATGGCCCTGCTGACGGTGATGAAGGGGCTGCCCCTGGCCTATAACAAGGATATGCAGGAGGACAAGGAGGCCCTTTTCGACGCCATTGACACGGTGGAGGAGTGCCTGCCTGTGTTTGCCGCCATGGTGAACACCCTGTCCGTCCGCCGCCACAACATGGAGCGGGCCGCCGCCGGCGGCTTCATCAACGCCACCGACTGCGCCGACTATCTGGTGAAGAAGGGAATGCCCTTCCGGGAGGCGTACATGATTGTGGGCCGGCTGGTGAATCTGTGCATCAAAAACCATGAGACCCTGGACACCCTCACCCTGCGGGATTTCCGGGCCATCTCCGAGCTGTTCGACGAGGGCGTGTACGAGGCCATGGCGCTGAAGAACTGCGTCAACGGCCGGAAGGTCTACGGCGGCCCCTCCAAGCAGGCCGTTGCCAAGCAGATTCAGCTGATTGAGGAGTTCATCGCCGCGCGGAAAAAATAAACCGCGCAGACGGCACAGAGAGAGGAGATACATATGGATCGGGCTACAATTTTGACGGAAGCTCTGCCCTATATTCAGCGCTACAACGGGAAAATCGTGGTGATCAACTGCGGCGGCGCGGCCATGAGCCAGGAGCTGCGGGACGCGGTGGCCGCGGACGTCACTCTGCTCCGCCTGGTGGGCATTAAGATTGTGCTGGTACACGGCATCGGCCCGGAGGTGCGCCAGGCGCTGAAGGACGCCGGGAAGGAGCTGCCCATGGCGGAAGGCTTCCCCCAGGTGGACGAGGCGTCCATAGACCTGGTGCAGGAGATCCTGTGCGGCAAGGTAAACAAGACCCTGGCCGCCTCCCTGAATAAGATGGGCTCCAGCGCCATCGGCCTGTGCGGCATTGACGGCGGCTTTCTGACGGCCGGCCCCATGGAGGGCGCCCGCAGCCGCACGGGGACCCTGATTCGGGCGGACGGCGCGATTCTGGAGGATTTCCTCTCCAAGGGCTACACCCCGGTGGTGGCCGCGGTGGCCCAGGGGGCGGAGGACCCCGCCCAGGCGTTCAGCGTCAGCGCCAACCAGACGGCGGCCAAGCTGGCGGTGGCCCTGAAGGCGGAGAAGCTCATCCATCTGGTGGCGGCGGAGAATCTGCTCCGCGCCCCGGAGCAGGAGGGCCCCATCCCGGTGCTGCACCTGTCTCAGGTGCCCGCTCTCATCCGCAATGGGACCATTCCGGCGGATATGGCCGGCAAGGTGAACTTCAGCGTGGAGGCGGTGCGCTCCGGCGTGAAATCCGCCACGCTGCTGGACGGGAGCGTGCCCCACGCCATTTTGCTGGAGCTGCTGTCCGACGAGGGCGCCGGCACGATGCTGACCCACTGAAGAAGGAAGAAAAAATGAAAAAAGACCTGTTGAAGCTGCTGGACCTGACCGGCGAGGACATTCTGAAGATTCTGGACACGGCGGACCAGCTGAAATTCAGCCAGAAGCACGGCATTCCCCACGACAAGCTCAAGGGGAAGACTCTGGCCATGATTTTTGAGAAGAACTCTACCCGGACCCGCGTCTCCTTTGAGACCGGCATGTACCAGCTGGGGGGCCACGCCCTGTTTCTCTCCAGCAAGGAGAGCCAGATCGGCCGGGGCGAGCCGGTGGAGGACACCGCCCGGGTGCTGCTGCGCTACTGCGACGGCATCATGATCCGCACCTTCGCCCAGGAGGAGGTGGAGACCCTGGCGGCCCACGCCAATATTCCGGTGATCAACGGTTTGACGGACTTCTGCCACCCCTGCCAGGTGCTGGCCGACCTGATGACCGTCCGGGAGCACAAGGCGGTGCTGGAGGGCCTGAAGATGTGCTACATCGGCGACGGCAACAATATGGCCAACTCCCTGATTGTGGGCGGCCTGAAGGTGGGCATGGAGGTGTCCGTGGCCTGCCCGGAGGGCTATGAGCCCCACCCGGATGTGCTGGCCTTCGCCCAGAGCGGCCCCAGCTTCAAATTCACTCTCTGCCGGGACCCCAGAGAGGCCGCTGTGAACGCCGACGTGGTGTTCACCGACGTGTGGGCCTCCATGGGCCAGGAGGAGGAGAAGGCCGTCCGGGAGAAGGCCTTCGTGGGCTATCAGGTCAACCGTGAGCTCATGGCCCTCACCCGCCCCGGCTGTATGGTGCAGCACTGCCTGCCCGCCCACCGGGGGGAGGAGATCACCGCCGACGTGTTCGAGGCGCACGCGGAGGAGATCTTCGACGAGGCGGAGAACCGCCTCCATGCCCAGAAGGCGGTTATGTACCTGCTGATGGGCGGCGAAGAATAAAAAACACAGCAAAAAAACGGACCTGCTGCTCTGGCAGCAGGTCCGTTTTTTTTGCCCTGCGGGACAGCTGTCCCGCCTGCGTTACACCGTGGGGGAGCCGTCCTCCGGAGCGGAGCGGGACTCCAGCTCCATGGAGCCCTCCTCAAAGAGGATGTCATCCTCCGGCTCTTCGGCGGCGGAGTCCTCCAGGGGGTCCATCACAATGGCGCCGGAGCGGCGCGCGTCCAGGTTGCCCTCCTCGTCGATGGTGTCGAACTTCCGGTACTGGGCCAGGCCGGAGCCGGCGGGAATCAGCTTGCCGATGATGACGTTCTCCTTCAGGCCGCGCAGGTGGTCCACCTTGCCGCGGATGGCCGCCTCGGTGAGGACCTTGGTGGTCTCCTGGAAGGAGGCCGCGGACATCCAGGAGTCGGTGGCCAGAGAGG